>JAOPWP010000212.1 GCA_025965615.1 Frankiales bacterium | reverse complement strand
TGCAGCGCCAGGTCGCTGACGCCTCGTCCAAGGGCGCCGACGTCCTCACGGGCGGGGAGAGACTCATGACGGACGGGCTCCAGGGCGGGCGCTTCTTCGCGCCGACCGTCCTCACCGGGGTGACCTCGGAGATGGACATCTACCGCGAGGAAACGTTCGGACCGATCGCGCCCGTCATCGCGTTCGACGACGAGGACGAGATCGTCGCCCGGGCGAACGCCTCCAACTACGGCCTGGCGTCCTACATCTACACCAACGACCTCAACCGGGCGACGCGGGTGTCCGAGGCCCTGCAGTTCGGCATCGTCGGCATCAACGACATCAACCCGACGGCTGCCGCGGCGCCCTTCGGAGGTACGAAGGAGAGCGGACTCGGGCGCGAGGGCGGAGTCCAGGGCCTGGACGAGTACCTCGACACCAAACTCATCGGGCTGGCGCTCCCCTAGGGACCGCTCACTGCCGCCCGAGTGGCTGACGCGACGGTCCCGACCGGTGGACCTACACTTCGCACGATCCGCCGCCCCGGCGCACCTGGCGTCGGCGTGGCACGACAGCGCAGGGGGCTCGTCATTCCACGCAGCAGTGACTCACCGGTGCTCCTGTCCCGGCCCTCGAGCGGCGTCCGGCTCTTGACGCTGGCGCTGCCGGAGGTCCGCAACGCCATGACCGCCGAGCTCACAGCCGCGTGGTCCGAGGCCCTCGACCAGGTGCGTGCCGACGCCGGGGCGCGGGTCCTGGTCGTGACCGGGCAGGGGCCCGTGTTCTGCTCCGGCGCTGATCTGTCCTGGCTCGACCAGGGCGGGGTCGGATCGGTGACGCCCGACAAGCTGCGCGAGCGGATGCTCCCCTTCTACCGTGCGTGGATCGCCCCCCGGACGCTGGGCATCCCCGTGATCGCTGCGGTCAACGGGTCCGCCATCGGCGCCGGTGTGGCTCTGGCGCTGTCGTGCGACCTGCGCTACGCCTCCCCAGCCGCCCATTTCCGCACGCCCTTCATCCAAGTGGGCACGCACGGGGGCATGGCTGCGAACTGGCTGCTCTGCGAGGCGGTCGGACGCACCCGGGCCAGGGAGATGCTCTACACCGGAAGGGACGTGGCAGCCGACGAGGCGCTGGCCTGGGGCCTGGTCTCCGGGGTCTCGGACGACGTGCTCCAGACGGCGCTGGATGTGGCGACTGGCATCGCCGCAGCCGCTCCGATCGCTGCGCGCCTCACCAAGGCAGGGCTGAACCAGTTCCCGAACAGCCTGGAATCAGCGCTGGAGTGGGACGCCGTGGCCCAACCGCTGACGATGGCCACGGCCGACATCCACGAGGGCATCCGGGCTACCCGCGAGCGCAGATCCCCGTCCTTCGAGGGCCGGTGAACCCCTGCTTCCTCACGCTGACGGCGCCCGACTGGCGAGCGGAGCTCCGACCTACCAGGTGAGCACGACGACGTCGTCGTCACCGACGGCGCGACGCCCGGTCCGGCGGTGGGACGGCTTGCTGGCGGCGGCAGCCCGCTCGCTGCGTGCGCGGCTCGCGGCGCTCTCGTAGGGGACGCCCTCGTCGCTGACGGGTCGAGGGGCCGGGGCGAGCTGCCAGAGCTCGTCGACGACCTCCTGCAGCGCGTCCCGGCGCAGGGCGTAGTAGTAGTTGCGGCCCTCCTTGCGCACCTCGAGCAGGCCGGCCTGCTGCAGCAGCTTGGTGTGGTAGGAGATGGTTGGCTTGCTGACCGGCAACGTCGTCTCGAGCGTGGCGCACGGCAGCTCGTCCACGGCAGCGATCTGGGTGAGAATGCTCCAGCGGATGGGGTCGCTGAGCGCCTTGAAGACGTCGATCGACGGACCGTCGGTCCGTGAATTGCTGCTCGTCATCACGTCGTCCACTTCCGGGGCCGTTTCGTGGCGTCCCCTTGTCGTTGCGCCCCCGTACCCCGTCCGAGGGAGATGAAGCGCAAGGTCGAGAATACTTCGAAGAACTTCAACATGCAACGCCCTGCCCCGTGAGCCGCCTCACGGTCAGCAGCGCGTCGTCCTGCCCTGCCCATGCTGCGGTCCGCATGTGTCCGGGACGTACCGGGCAACGGCCCAGTTCGATGACCGGCGAACGAGAACGGGCAACACCGTTGAATCATCGAACCGATCGGGGCGCACCTGAAGCGCAGGACGTCGGGCGCCTGCGGCGTTGGTCGCTCGGCCGCACGCCTGATCGTCGCGGACGTCAGCGCGCGGGCTCAGCCTCCGCGGTCGCCCGCCGGGGGGTGCTCCCCAGGTCGCGGTAGCGCCGGAGGCGTGACTCGAGGCGGGTCGACGGGTCCCGCCGCAGCAGCCCCAGGATCTCGGCCTCCAACACCCGGGCCGCTCGGTCCAGGAACTGCTCCGGCTCGTCGGCAGCGTCTGGGTGCTCGGCGACCAGACGGTCGACGATGCCGTCGGCGAGCAGGTCCGCGGACCGCACGCCCTGCCGCTGGGCCATCTCGGGTGCCCGGTCCACGGTCCTGTGCACGATCGCCGAAGCACCCTCTGGCGGGAGCGGTGACAGCCACCCGTGCTCGGCGCAGATGACCCGGTCAGCAGGCAGGAGCGCGAGCGCTGCACCCCCCGTGCCCTCACCGAGCAACAGGCAGACCGTCGGGGCGTCGAGCAGCACGAGGTCGGAAAGGCTCCGGGCGATCTCGCCGGCCAGGCCGCCCTCCTCGGCGTCGCGTGACAGCGCCGCTCCCGGCGTGTCGATGACTGTCACCAGCGGTAGCTTCAGCTCGTCGGCGAGGCGCATG
>JAOPWP010000095.1 GCA_025965615.1 Frankiales bacterium | reverse complement strand
CGGCCCGTTCGCCGAGGAGCGGCTCCGGCGGGCTCTGCAGCTCAGCAACGGCGACCTCGGTGGCCTCTTCGACCCGCTCGCGGTCATCGTCTACGTCATCGTCGCGCTGATCCTGCTGTTCCCGCTGCTCCGGTGGCTGCTGCCGCGCAAGGCGGTCGTCCCGGTGCTGACCGAGGCGGTGCACGAGATCGAGGAGGCCCACCACCACAGCGGTTCCACCACCGCGGTCCCGGTCGAGCGGCGCCCCGACGACGAGGCCCGCCGGACGTCCGACCGCGCGAAGGAGACCGACAGCGGCGGACTCTGAACGACGGCCGGGCGCGCGCGGAGACCTGCGCGCCCGGCGTCGCCGCATGCGCGGGCAGACTGACCGGCATGGATCCGAGCGACGAGGTCTCATGCGGCCGTTGATCGGGATCACCACCTACCGCGAGCAGGCGCAGTGGGGCACCTGGCACGTGCCCGCGGTCCTGCTCCCCGCGTCGTATGCCGACGCCGTCGCGACCGCGGGCGGCGAGCCGGTCCTCCTGCCGACCGGTGCGGTGAGCCCCGACGTGGTGGCGCGGCTGGACGGGCTGGTCGTGGCCGGCGGGGCCGACATCGATCCCGCGCGCTACGGCCGGCCGGCCGGGCCGCACACCACCGTCGTCCGGCCCGAGCGCGACGAATCCGAGCTCACCGTCCTTGCGGCCGCGCTCGACCGTGACCTGCCGCTGCTCGCCATCTGCCGGGGCATGCAGCTGCTCAACGTCGCCCTCGGCGGCGATTTGGTGCAGCACCTCCCCGACGTCGAGACCTCCGGCGTCCACGACCCGGGCCCGGGTCTGTACCAGCGGCGCGAGGTGCGCACCGAACCCGGCAGCGAGCTGCACCGCCTCCTCGGGCCGACGGCACCGGTGGCCTGCCACCACCACCAGGCGCTGGCCCGCGTCGCTGCGGAGCTGACCCCCGTCGCCTGGGCGGAGGACGGCGTCGTCGAGGCGGTCGAGGCGGCCGGACGGCGGTTCTGCGTCGGAGTGCAGTGGCATCCCGAGGAGGGCAGGGACCACCGGTTGTTCGCCGCGCACGTGGCGGCCGCGCGGTAACAGGGCGGTGAACTGCGGATTCAGCCTTGTGGACGGAGATCTTCCGGCCCTAGGGTCCGGTACCCACCGGGACCAGCGAGCCTGAAGGCAGGACGTGCATGAGCACCAGCGAGCCCGTCACCCGTGCCGACGAGCCGGCGCAGCACGACAGCGACACCTCGCGCCTGCACCAGCTGGGCTATGCGCAGGAGCTGGCCCGGCACATGTCGGGATTCTCGAACTTCGCCGTCTCCTTCACGATCATCTCGATCCTGTCGGGCTGCCTCACCCTCTACGCCTTCGGGATGAACACCGGCGGCCCCGCGATGATCGTCTGGGGGTGGCCGTTCGTCGGGCTGATGACCCTGTTCGTCGGGCTCGCGATGGCAGAGGTCTGCTCGAGTTTCCCGACCGCGGGCGGTCTGTACTACTGGTCGGCCAAGCTCGCGAAGAACAACGCACCCGCGTGGTCGTGGTTCACCGGGTGGTTCAACTTCCTGGGACAGGTGGCGGTCACCGCGGGGATCGACTTCGGCGCCGCCTTCTTCCTCAACGCCTTCCTGGCCGAGACGACCGGCTACGGCACCGAGCCCTGGAACACGATCCTGCTGTTCGGGCTGATCCTGCTGCTCCACGGCTTCCTCAACACGCGCGGCATCAAGCTCGTGGCGCTGCTGAACAACGTCAGCGTCTGGTGGCACATCGCCGGCGTGGTGCTCATCGTCGGCGTCCTCGCGCTGGTCCCGGACCAGCACCAGTCGGCCGACTTCGTCTTCACCGAGTTCGTCAACAACACCGGGTGGGGCTCGACGTTCTACGTCGCGATGCTCGGGCTGCTGCTCGCGCAGTACACCTTCACCGGCTACGACGCCTCGGCGCACATGACCGAGGAGACGCGTGACGCCTCGGTCAGCGGACCGCGGGGCATCGTCATGAGCATCCTCGTCTCCCTCGTCGCTGGCTGGGCCCTGCTGATCGGCATCACCTTCGCCATCCAGGACTACGACGCCGCGCTCGGGTCGGAGACAGGCGTCCCGCCGGCGCAGATCTTCATGGACGCCGCGGGACGGACCACCGGGCTGTTCCTGCTCCTCGTCGTCATCGGGGCCCAGCTGTTCTGCGGCATGGCGTCGGTGACCGCCAACTCACGCATGATCTACGCGTTCAGCCGCGACGGCGCACTGCCCAAGTCCGAGCTCTGGCACCGCATCAACCCCACCACCCGGACGCCCACCAACGGCGTGTGGCTCGCAGCGGGCGGCGCCTTCGTGCTGGGGCTCCCCTACCTGTTCAACGCCACCGCGTACGCCGCCGTGACCTCCATCGCGGTCATCGGCCTCTACATCGCCTACGTGATGCCGACCTTCCTGCGACTGCGCCAGGGCGACGACTTCGTGCGGGGCCCGTGGCACCTCGGCCGCTGGAGCCGCCCGATCGGCATCGTCGCCGTCACGTGGGTCGTGTTCATCACCGTGCTGTTCATGCTCCCGCAGGCCAGCCCGGTGACGGTGAAGAACTTCAACTACGCACCGATCGCCGTGCTGGTCGTGCTGGGCTTCGCGGGCATCTGGTGGCTCGTGTCCGCCAAGAAGTGGTTCACCGGTCCTCGCGTCCAGGGATCGGCCGAGGAGCTGCAGCGGATCGAGCGCGAGCTGGAGTCGCTGGCGTGAGCCGACGCAGGGCAGAAGGGGACGGATGAGCCCGCGACTGGGGATGCTCACCGTCGAGCAGCTCCGCACCGAGGTCGACGCCGGCACCCTCGACACGGTGCTGGTGGCCATCGCGGACATGCAGGGGCGGCTGCAGGGCAAGCGCCTTCACGCACGCTTCTTCCTCGACTCGGTCCTGACCGAGGGGACGGAGGGGTGCAACTACCTGCTGGCGGTCGACGTCGACATGAACACCGTCGAGGGCTACGCGATGTCCTCGTGGGACAGCGGCTACGGCGACTTCGTGATGCGTCCCGACCTGTCCACGTTGCGCCGCGTGCCCTGGCACGAGGGCACGGCGATGGTGCTGTGCGACCTCGAGACGGTCTCCGGTGGCACGGTCGCCCCCTCACCGCGTCAGATCCTGCGTGACCAGTCCGCCCGCTTGAGCGGGCGCGGCTGGTGTCCGATGGTCGGGACCGAGCTGGAGTTCCTGGTCTTCCGCGACACCTACGAGGCCGCTCAGGCCAAGCACTACGCCGACCTCGTCCCGGCGAACCTCTACAACATCGACTACTCCCTGCTCGGCACGGCGCGGATCGAGCCGCTGCTGCGGCGTATCCGCACCTCCATGGCCGATGCCGGCATGCACGTCGAGTCGGTCAAGGGCGAGTGCAACCTGGGCCAGCAGGAGATCGGTTTCCTCTACGACGAGGCCCTGGTCACCTGCGACAACCACAGCATCTACAAGCTGGGTGCCAAGGAGATCGCTGCCCAGGACGGCGTCAGCATCACCTTCATGGCCAAGTACGACGCCCGCGAGGGCAACTCGTGCCACGTCCACTTCAGCCTGACGGCCGAGGACGGCAGCCCCGTCTTCGCAGGCGACGGCGAGGGTGACCGCGCAGGGTTCTCCCCCGTGCTCGAGCACTTCCTGGCCGGGCAGCTGGCCGGTCTGCGCGAGCTGACCCTGATGCTGGCGCCGAACATCAACAGCTACAAGCGCTTCGTGCGCGGCAGCTTTGCCCCGACCGCCGTGCGCTGGGGCCACGACAACCGGACCTGCGCCCTGCGCGTCATCGGCCACGGCCGGTCGCTGCGGTTCGAGAACCGCGTGCCCGGAGGCGATGTCAACCCCTACCTCGCCGTCGCCGCGATCATCGCGGCCGGCCTGCACGGGGTCGAGCACGAGCTGCCGCTCGAGCCCGCCTTCGCCGGGAACGCCTACACCTCCGACTCCGACACCGTCCCGGCGACGCTGCGGGAGGCGCTGACGCTGTGGGAGGGGAGCGAGCTCGCCCGCTCGGCCTTCGGCCAGGAGGTGGTCGACCACTACGCGAACATGGCGCGGGTCGAGCTGCTCGCGTTCGACGCGGCCACCACCGACTGGGAGCGGGCCCGAGGGTTCGAGCGCCTGTGACAGCCACGACGTACGACGTCATCAACCCCTCGACCGAGCAGGTGGTCTCGACCGTTCCGCTGGCGGACCTGCGTCAGACGGACGAGGCCGTCGAACGGGCCGCGCGCGCGTTCCCGGCCTGGCGCGACCTGGCCCCCGCCGACCGGGCGAGGCTCCTGCGCCGCTTCGCCGACGCCGTCGACGCCGCCGGCGAGGAACTGGCTCAGCTCGAGGTCGTCAACTCGGGGCACACGCTGGGCAACGCCCGCTGGGAGGCCGGCAACGTCCGAGACGTCCTCGAGTACTACGCGGCGGCGCCGGAGCGGCTGTTCGGACGGCAGATCCCCGTCGCCGGGGGTGTCGACCTCACCTTCCGCGAGCCCTTGGGCGTCGTGGGTGTGATCGTCCCGTGGAACTTCCCGATGCCCATCGCCGGCTGGGGGTTCGCGCCCGCGCTCGCCGCCGGCAACACCGTCGTGCTCAAGCCGGCCGAGCTCACCCCGCTGACCGCGATCCGGATCGGCGAGCTCGCGCTCGAGGCTGGCCTGCCGGAGGGGGTCCTCACGGTCCTGCCCGGAAAGGGCTCCGTCGTCGGCGAGCGCTTCGTCACGCACCCGCTCGTCCGCAAGGTCTGCTTCACCGGGTCGACCGAGGTCGGCAAGCGCATCATGGCCGGCTGCGCCGCCCAGGTGAAGCGGGTGACCCTCGAGCTCGGCGGCAAGAACGCCAACGTCGTGTTCGCCGACGCCGACCTCGAACGGGCGGCGGCCACCGCCCCGTACGCCGTGTTCGACAACGCGGGCCAGGACTGCTGCGCCCGCTCCCGCATCCTGGTCGAGAGGACTGCCTTCGACCGCTTCCTCGAGCTCCTCGAGCCAGCGGTCCTGGGGGTCACAGTCGGAGATCCCGGCCACCCGGACACGGAGATGGGCCCATTGATCAGCGCGGCCCAGCGGGAGCGGGTGTCAGCGTACGTACCACCGGACGCACCGGTCGCCTTCCGTGGCTCGAGCCCGGCAGGGGCGGGCTTCTGGTTCCCGCCGACGGTCCTCACCCCGGCCGACGGCAGCTCCCCCGCGTGGACCGAGGAGGTGTTCGGCCCGGTGGTGTCGGTGCTGCCCTTCGAGGACGAGGCCGACGCGGTCCGCCTCGCGAACGACACGGAGTACGGCCTGGCCGGGTCGATCTGGACGCGGGACGTCGGCCGGGCGATGAGGGTCGCCCGCGCCCTGGAGTGCGGGAACCTGTCGGTGAACTCGCACTCGTCAGTGCGCTACTCGACCCCGTTCGGCGGCTTCAAGCAGTCCGGATTCGGCCGCGAACTGGGACCCGACGCCCTCGAGTCGTTCACCGAGGTCAAGAACGTCTTTCTCGCCACCAACAGCTGAGGAGAGCCTCCGTGCCGGCACGTCTGCAGGACCGGGTCGCCGTGGTCACCGGCGCCGGGAGCGGCATCGGGCTCGCGACCGCCCGCCGCTTCGCCGAGGAAGGCGCCCACGTCGTCTGCGTCGACATCGACGAAGCCGCGGGGAGGGCCGCAGCCTCCTCGGTGGACGGCCTGTTCGTCCGTGCCGACGTCACGCAGGACGAGGACGTCAAGGCGATGTACGCCGCTGCCGTGGAGACCTACGGCGGTCTCGACATCGCGTTCAACAACGCCGGGATCTCGCCGCCGGACGACGACTCCATCCTGACCACGGGTCTCGACGCCTGGCGGCGCGTCCACGAGGTCAACCTGACCAGCGTCTTCCTCTGCTGCCAGCACGCCATCCCCCACATGCAGGCGCGGGGCAAGGGCTCGATCATCAACACCGCGTCGTTCGTCGCCGTCATGGGGGCCGCGACCTCCCAGATCGCTTACACCGCCAGCAAGGGCGGCGTCCTCGCGATGAGCCGGGAGCTCGGGGTGCAGTTCGCCCGCGAGGGCATCCGGGTCAACGCGCTGTGCCCGGGGCCCGTCAACACCCCGCTGCTCCAGGAGCTGTTCGCCAAGGACCCCGAGCGGGCAGCCCGCAGGCTCGTCCACATCCCTGTCGGGCGCTTCGCGGAGCCGCAGGAGATCGCTGCGGCGGTAGCGTTCCTGGCCAGCGACGACGCATCGTTCATCACCGCCTCGACGTTCCTCGTGGACGGCGGAATCAGCGGGGCCTACGTGACGCCCGTCTAGCAGCGAGGAGAGTCCGTGGCCCGTCGGCGGACTCCTGGCCTGGTCTCGCCCGTCCTGCGCCCGCTGCGCAGCGGCAACACCTTCGAGGAGACCGTCGAGCGGCTGCTGCGCCTGATCAAGCTCGGGGTCGTCGCTCCCGGCGAGAGCCTGCCCCCTGAGCGCGAGCTGGCGCAGCTCATGGCGGTCAGCCGGGGCACGCTCCGGGACGCGATCCGATCGCTGCGGGACGCCGGCTACGTCGAGTCGCGTCGGGGTCGTGGTGGCGGCACCTTCGTCGTGACCCGCTCGGCCGGCTCCCCCGAAGGCAGCACCGCCCCGCCGGAGCATCCCGACGCTGCTGCCGTCGACGACGTGCTCGCCCTGAGGTTCGTCCTCGAGACCGGCGCGGCCGAACTCGCCGCGAGGCGGGGACTGACCGGCAGCGCCCGTGACCTGCTGCTCGCCCTGCAGGACGAGTGCTGCCGCGTCGCCCTGACCGACTACCGCCCCGCAGACTCGCGCCTGCACCTCACCGTGGCGGAGCTGTCGGGGTCGCCGTCCCTCGCAGCCGCCGTGGCCGAGGCCCGGGCCCGGGCGAACGACCTGCTCGACGCGATCCCGCTGCTCCCCCGCAACCTCGAGCACTCGAATCAGCAGCACGCGCGGATCGTCAAGGCGATCGTCGCCGCTGAACCGGCGCAGGCCCGGGCAGCCATGGCCGAGCACCTCGACGGGACGGCGGCCCTGCTGAGGGCCTTCCTGGCCTGAACCCCGCACGCCGGGCTGTGCCACGCTCGACCCATGGACAGCTCCGCGACACCCGGCGGTCACCGACGCACGCTGCTCCTGATCCCTGGCCTGATCTGCGACGAGGACCTCTACCGGGAGCAGGCCGCCGCCCTGGGCGACGAGGTGGACGTCGTCATCAGTGACGTCTCGCAGGGACGGTCGATGGCCGAGCTGGCCCGCGCCGCGCTGGAGGTCGCACCCGAGCGGTTCGCCCTGGCCGGGCTCTCGATGGGCGGCTACGTGGCCTGGGAGGTCCTGCGCCAGGCGCCCGAGCGGGTCACCGCCCTCGCGCTGATGGACACCAGCGCCCGGCCCGAGGTCGACGAGCAGACGTCACGCCGCCAGGCCCTGATCGAGCTCACACAGGCCGGCCGCTTCGCCGACGTGCTCGACCTGCTCTGGCCGTCCGAGGTGTCGCCCGGCCGGCGCTCGGACGCCGCCCTCCGGGCGCGAGCCGACGCGATGTTCCTGCGCGCCGGGCCAGAGGTCTTCGTCCGGCACCAGCTGGCGATCATCGCCCGGGTCGACAGCCGGCCCGACCTCGCGAACGTCGACGTCCCGGCTCTCGTGCTGTGCGGTCGCGACGACGCGATCACGCCGCTGGACGGCTCGGAGGAGATGGCCGCCGGCATCCCCGGGGCCGAGCTCGTCGTCCTCGACGACTGCGGACACCTGTCGACCTGGGAGCGCCCGGACGAGGTCACCGACGCCCTGCGGGCGTGGCTCGCCCGCTGAGCGCCGACGTCGCCCCCAGTGCGGCCACGTCTGCACACAACCGGGGCCCGCAGCCGCTCTGATCACACCTCTCACGCTCAGCGCCGGGCACGGAACCGGCGGTTGTGTGCAGCTGCGTGCGTTCGGCCGCCACGTGCGGGATGCCTCGCAGGTGAGCTCCGTGTCGCCACTCGTCCTGCACGTCGGAACTCGCGCGCGCCTCTACCGGGCGGGCGAGGGCCGCTCGGTGCAGGCCCACGGCCGGAACCGCTGCGGAGCGGGGTCTGACGGCGCCTGCGACGACAGGGTCCTCCGGGAGGTTGCCCAGCTGGTCGTCCTCGTCTCCATCTTCGGCGTCTCGGCCCAGCGCGCCACCGGACGCCTGACGCGCTCGAGGGTCAGCGCGTGACGAGCGTTACCCTCGGCCCATGGACGTCGACTACCCCCCGCAGGCGCAGGAGTTCCGCGTGAAGGTCAAGGCCTTCCTGGGCCGGGAGCTCCCGCCCGGGTGGTCGGGCATGGGGGGCCTGCCCGAGTCGGAGCGCGAGCACTTCCGGGCGCAGTGGCGCAAGAAGCTCGGCGAGAACAGCATGCTCGCCGTCTCGTGGCCGAAGCAGTACGGCGGCGCCGGCCTCAGCCTCGTCGAGCAGGTCGTGCTCGCCGAGGAGTTCGCCCTGGCCGGCGCGCCGATGGGCAGCGAGAACGACACCTTCGGCATCGGCATGCTGGGCAACACCCTGATCCACCTCGGCACCGAGGAGCAGAAGCAGCACTACCTGCCCAAGATCCTTTCGGGTGAGCAGCGCTGGTGCCAGGGCTACTCCGAGCCGGACGCAGGATCCGACCTCGCCGGCATCCGCACGTCGGCCGTGCTCGACGGCGACGAGTGGGTGATCAACGGCCAGAAGACCTGGACGTCCGCAGGTCACCTGGCCGACCACATCTTCGTCCTCGCCCGCACCGATCCCGACGCGCCGAAGCACCGCGGCATCTCCTTCCTGCTCGTCCCGATGGACCAGCCCGGTGTCGAGGTCCGCCCGATCCGCAACATGGCCGGCTATGCCCTGTTCAACGAGGTCTTCTTCACCGACGCCCGCACCGCCTCGCACGAGGTGGTGGGTGGGGTCAACGACGGTTGGCGCACGGCGATGGCGCTGCTCGGCTACGAGCGGGGGGTCACCGCCACGACCGACGCGATGCGCTTCCGCGCCGACCTCGACCGGCTCGTGGCGCTCGCCCGCGAGCGGGGCCTCACCTCCGACACGCGCATCCGCGACCGGCTCGCCTGGTGCCACAGCCGGGTCGAGATCATCCGGTTCCGCGGCCTGCAGGCGCTGACCCGGTCGCTGGCCGGAAAGCAGCCCGGGCCCGAGGCGGCGATCAGCAAGATCATCTGGAGCGAGTACGCCCAGGCCTACACCGAACTGGCCATGGAGATCCTCGGCCCCGAGGCCCTTGCCCCGACCGGCCAGGCGACCGGCGGCATGCTCCAGATGCCCGAGGCCGGCACCGAGAACTCCCCCCTGTCCTGGGTGGAGACCTTCCTGGCCGCCCGGGCCGGGACCATCTACGCGGGGAGCTCCCAGGTGCAGCGCAACATCATCGGCGAAGTGCTGCTCGGCCTGCCGAAGGAACCCCGCCTCGACACCGGGCCCTTCCGCGACCTGGGCAAGAAGCGCACCGCGCCGGTCGGGGGCTGATCGCCGTGGACTTCGCCTACGACGCCGACCAGGAGGACTTCCGCAGCTCGCTGCGCCGGTTCCTCGCCGACAAGGCCCCGCTCTCCAAGGTGCGGGAGGCCAGCGAGACCGAGGCCGGCTACGACGCGGCCCTGTGGAAGCAGATGAGCACGCAGCTCGGGCTTCCCGGCCTGCACCTGGCCGAGGAGCACGGCGGCAGCGGCACGGGCCTGACCGAGCCCTCGATCGTCATGGAGGAGACCGGCCGGGCGCTCACCAGCTCCCCCTACGCAGCCTGCCTGCTCGCCTCACTGGCGGTGCTCCACCACGGCGACGAGGCGGCGAGGGCCGAGTTGCTCCCGGGCATCGCCTCGGGCGACACCGTCGCCACGCTGGCCCTGGCCGAGACGGCCAGCCCCGCAGGCATCGTCGGCCTGCAGACCACGGCCCTGTCCCGCGGCGACGCCGTCACCCTCACCGGGGTGAAGACCCTCGTGGAGCACGGTCACACCGCCGACGTGCTCATCGTGAGCGCGACGTCTCCGGAGGCCGGGAGCTCCACGCGGCTCTACGTCGTCCGGAGCGACGCCCAGGGGCTCACCCGCACGCGCCAGGACTCGCTCGACCTGACCCGCCCGGTCGCCTCCGTGCAGTTCGACGGGACGCCCGCCACGCCGCTCGGCGAGCCCGGCGACCTGACCGGGCTGGTCGACCTGTGGTGCGCACTGCTCGCGGCCGAGATGGTCGGTGTGGGGTCGGCCTGCCTCGACATGGCGGTCAGCTACGCGAAGGAGCGCCACCAGTTCAACCGGCCGATCGGCTCCTTCCAGGCGGTGAAGCACCGGTGCTCCGAGATGGTCGTCGCCCTCGACGGCGCCCGGGCTGCCGCCCAGTACGCCGTGTTCGCCGCCGACTCCGGCAGCCCGGAACTTGCCTCCGTCGCCCCGCTCGCCAAGGCGGAGGCCGCTGAGGCGGTGACGTTCACCGCCGGCTGGACCATCCAGATCCTGGGCGGCATCGGCTTCACCTGGGAGCAGGACGCCCACCTGTACTTCCGCCGGGCCTGGGCCGACAGCGCCCTGCT
>JAOPWP010000093.1 GCA_025965615.1 Frankiales bacterium | reverse complement strand
GAGCTCACCGCCGCGTGGCGGGCCGACCTGCAGCGCCAGCTCGGGTGAGTCACCCAGCCCCTTCCGCGGCCCCGCTCCCGGTCACCGCGGTCCCCGTTACTCTCACCCTCACCCTTACCTTGACGCTTGCCCTCGCCCTGGCGCTCGCCCTCGTGGTGCCCTGGACCGTCCTGCCCGGGGCCGACCTGCGCCCGGACCCCCTGCGCGACTTCAGCCCGGAGCAGATCGCCCGTGAGGTGGCCTTCCACGACGCCCTCCGCCCGTCCTCGTACGGGACCCTCGCCCTCGGTCTCGTCGTGGCTGCGGTCCTCGGTCTCACCCGATCCGGCGCGCGGGTCGTCACGGCCGCGGCCCGACCGCTGGGAGGCGGGTGGAAGGCGCAGGTGGTCGCGGGCGTCCTCGTGCTCGGCCTCCTGGGCCGGTTGGCGGTCGTGCCGCTGGCGATCCGGAGCGAGACGGTCCTGCGGGACTACGGCCTGTCGACCCAGACCTGGGCCAGCTGGGCCTCCGACGTCACGAAGGGGCTGCTCGTCGACGCCGGCCTGACCGCGCTCGTCCTGCTGACGGTCGTCGCCCTCGCCCGCCGGGCGCCGCGGTCCTGGTGGGCGTGGGCCTCGCTCGCGACGGCGGGCCTGGTGGTGGCCGGCTCCTTCGCCTACCCGCTCGTCGTGGAACCGGTCTTCAACGACTTCCGGCCGCTGGAGCGGGGCGCGCTCCGTGACGACCTGCTCGCGCTCGCCGCCCGCGACGGGGTACCGGTCGACGACGTGCTCGTCGCCGATGCCTCCCGCCGGACCACGGCCCTGAACGCCTACGTCAGCGGGTTCGGCGGCAGCCGCCGGATCGTCGTCTACGACACGCTGCTGGCCAGCGCGCCGGCAGACGAGGTGGAGCTCGTCGTCGCCCACGAGCTCGGCCACGCCGAGGAGCAGGACGTGCTGACCGGCACGCTGCTCGGGGCCCTGGGCGCTGCGACCGGAGTCTGCGCGATCGCCCTCGTCCTGAGCTGGCAGCCGCTGCTGCGCAGAGCCGGCGCGAGGGGCATGGCCGACCCGCGGGTGGTCCCGCTGGTCCTGCTCCTGGTGACGGCCGGCACGCTCGCGACTGCCCCGGCCACGAACGTCGTGTCCCGTCGACTCGAGGCCCGGGCCGACCTGCACTCGCTGGACCTCACCCGCGACGTCGCCGCCTTCTCGGCGTCGCAGCGCAGGCTGGCGGAGCGCAACCTGTCCGACCTCGAGCCGCACCCGCTCGCGTACGCCCTGTTCGCCACGCACCCCAGCGTGACGGAACGACTGGCCCTGGCACGGGAGTGGGAGCGACTGCAGTGAAGGTGCTCGTCGTCACGAACGACTTCCCGCCCCGGCCCGGCGGGATCCAGGCCTACGTCCACTCCCTGGCCAGCCGGCTGCCCGAGGACGAGGTGGTGGTCTACGCCCCGAGCTGGCGGGGGGCCGAGGAGTTCGACCGCGCCCAGCGCTTCCCCGTCGTACGCCATCCGACCTCCCTCATGCTCCCGACCCCGGACGTCCTGCGCCGGGCCAGGACGATCGCTGCGGACGAGGGGTGCGACCGCGTCTGGTTCGGGGCGGCGGCACCGCTGGGGCTGCTCGCCGGACCGCTCGGCCTGGAGCGGTCGGTGGCGTCGACGCACGGGCACGAGGTGGCCTGGGCGAAGCTGCCCGGCTCGCGGCAGCTGCTGCACCGGATCGGGACGCAGGTCGACGTGGTCACCTACCTGGGCGCCTACACCCGGTCGCGCCTGGAGCCGGCGC
Organism: Frankiales bacterium; assembly: GCA_025965615.1. Classification (GTDB taxonomy): domain Bacteria; phylum Actinomycetota; class Actinomycetes; order Mycobacteriales; family SCTD01; genus SCTD01. Next base: position 11,374 of record JAOPWP010000093.1, on the reverse strand, counting down.
TGGGCCCCTCCGCCGTCCTGGAGCGGTTGCCGAGCGGCGTCGACACCACGGTCTTCCGGCCGCACAGCGGCGGGGAGGACGTACGCCGCCGCTACGGGCTGAGCGACCGCCCGGTGGTGGTCTGCGTCTCCCGGCTGGTGCAGCGCAAGGGGCAGGACGTGCTGATCCGGGGGCTGCCGGAGATCCGCCGACGGGTGCCCGGGGCAGCCCTGCTGTGCGTCGGGGGAGGCCCCGACGCCCCGCGCCTGCGACGGCTCGCTGCCGAGCACGGCGTGGCCGACGACGTGGTGCTCACGGGGTCCGTGCCGTGGGAGGAGCTCCCGGCGCACTACGACGCCGGCGACGTGTTCGCCATGCCGTGCCGCACCCGACGCGGCGGCCTCGAGGTCGAGGGGCTGGGGATCGTCTTCCTCGAGGCCTCGGCGACGGGTCTGCCGGTCGTCGCCGGTCGCAGCGGAGGCTCTCCTGACGCCGTCCTCGACGGTCGGACGGGTCACGTCGTCGACGGCACCTCTGTCGCGGCGGTCGCAGGGTCCGTGGCCGGGCTGCTGGCCGACCGTCGCAGAGCGGCCGTCATGGGCAGCGCTGGTCGCGAATGGGTCGAGAGGGAGTGGCGGTGGGACGTGCTGGCCTCACGCCTGCGGGGCCTGCTCGCGGGGTGAGGGCTGCGGGGCGGGATCGACGGCTCAGCCGGCGAACTCCCAGTGCCAGGGCTCGGGCTTGGACCCGCCCTGCTGGGCCCAGCCGGGCAGGAACCAGCCGTAGAGCATGGAGTTCGACGCCATCCAGCGGTGCGCAGCCGAGCTGTAGTCCTGGATCCCGTCGCAGAGGTCGACGGCGACACCCCAGCCGTGATTGCTCCTGCCGGGCTGGGCGGCGAGGCCGGGCTTGGCCGCCGCCACGGCCACCTGCTCGTCGTAGTTGCGGTAGGAGTCGCCCACGCAGATCGGGGCTCCGAACTCCTGGGCGTAGGCCTTGCTCATCGCGTTGAACGCCGCGGCGGCGTCGGCCCGCAGGATCTGGGCGCGGGTCCCCCAGAGGGGGCAGAGCGCGGCAGGCGGGATCTGGCCGTTGGGGTAGCCCTTGGTGTCCTGGCCCTGGCAGTCCGCGGAAGGGCGCGGGACGAAGGCCCCGTCGATGGCGGCGTCGGGTGCCTCGGCCCGCTGGCGGGCGATGGCCTCGGCCTGGGCCATGAGGGCGGCCCGCTTCTGCTCCTGGGCCAGCGCTGCGGCCGCTGCTGCCTGGGTCTGAAGCAGTGCGACCTGCCGGGCCGCCACCTGGTCGCGCAGCTGAGCCACGAGTGCGTCCGCGGCCTGCTTGGCCGTGTCGGCCGCGGCCTGGGCCGCCTTCTGCGCGGCGTCGGCCTCCGCGGCGCGCTTGGCCGCCTCGGTCTGCGCCCGCTCCGCCTCGTCCAGGGCGACGAGGGCGTTCCCCTGGTTGCCGCCGATGCGCGAGGCCATGCCGAGGCCGCTGAACAGCTGCTCGGGGTTCTCGGAGTCGAGCACCGAGGAGTACATCGTGAAGCGGTTGGTGCCCATGCCGGTGCGGTAGAGCGAGCCGACGTAGCCGGCCAGCTGCTCGCGGGCAGCCACCACGGCCTGCTGCGCCGCCGCCAGGCGGGCGGCCTCCTCGGCTGCCACCCGGGCGGCCTCCTCGGCCAGGCGCTGAGCGACCTGGAAGGCCTCGAGCGCGGCGGCGGCGGCCTGCGAGGCGGTCGCGAGCTGGGCCTCCTGCTCGGCGAGCAGGGCCTGCTGGCGCTCCACCTGGCTGTTCAGCTCGGTCGAGGTGGGGGTCGACGGGTTCGCCGTGCGGGCCGCGGAGGCCGGCGGCGAGGTCTGGGGCGGGGAGGGAGCGGGCGCTGCTGCGAGGGCCGGCGTCGCGGAGGCGGCAAGGCCGACGGGCCCGGCTGCCAGCGTCACGAACGCGAGGGCCCATGCTGCGGCGGGCGTACGCCATGTCCTGGTCAGGAGACTCCTTCATCGTGATCGGGTGCCCGTTGCGGGCCTTCTGCTCCAACGAGGCTGGCACGTCGTAGGTGCCGCAGCCCGTCGACTGCACAGAGATGGGCACAAAGGACTACGGGCCCCTGGCGTCACCCATCGCGCCTTGTCGGCACTGGACGACGAGGGTACAAGCCCGCGCCGGTGCGCCTGGACATCACCCGGCTGAGACCGCCTGCACGATCCGCGACCTGAGCTGCGGATCAGCGTGGCGCCGGGCACTGCGGTTCAGCAGGAGACCGCAGGTCAGGAGGACCGGCGTCGCGAGGACGAGGGGGAGCAGCCAGCTGCCGGCCACGGTGGAGGCGCTCAGCAGGGCCCCGACGCAGGCGGCCGGGGCTGCCATGCGCAGGCTGGCCAGGGCCAGGGCTCCGGGAGGGGCCACGGCGTCGCGGGGACCGTGCAGGTCGGCCCGGTGCGGGCGTCGCACCGACAGTCCGAGTGCGACCGTGACCACGACGACCGTGCAGGTCACCGCAGAGGCGCCGATCGCCGCGAGCTCGGCGGCCGTCGGCTGCCCCGGGCTTCGCATCGACCCGGCCACCAGGACCAGGACGACCGTGGCGAACACGGTCTCGGTCATCACGAGGAGCTTGGCCTTCAGGGCGACGCGGGGGTCGTGCGGCAGGGAAGCCAGCCAGAGGGCCCCGGAGCCGTCGAGGCAGAAGGCGTTCACGCCGAACAGCAGGCCCGCTCCTGCGGCGACCAGGCCCGGGAGGATGACCAGGGAGGTCCACGGAGCGGCAGAGCCCACGGTCACGAGGCCGGGGAGGAAGGCGAGGACGAGCCCCCCGCGTCGCAGAGCAGGCGCCCGCCAGACGCTCGCGCGGTCCACGGCCAGCAGCTCACCCAGCGGCGTCCGCCGGGCTGACCGCCGGCGCAGGGGTGCCGTCCTACGGCCCGTACCGGCGTCGCCTGGGCGGCGCAGGGCCCAGCTGCAGGCCCGGGTTCCGAGTGCCAGGCCGGCTCCGAGCAGGGCCAGCAGCACGGCGGTCGTCAGGGCCCACCGGGTGAGCTCGCCCTCGCCCCCGGCGACCACGCCCGCCACGACCGTGCGTGTGGGGGAGGCGTCGAGGGCTGCTCCGCCCTCGCCTGCCCGGACGACAGCCACGCAGAGGACCAGGAGCGTCGCGCCGGCCGCGGCGACCGCGAGGCGCCCCCTGCGCGTCTGCCGGAGCCCCGCGATGAGCCAGGCCGTCGCCTGACCGAGGACGGTGAGCGCCAGGACGTAGGCCCCGGCCGTGACGGCGCCCGGCAGGAGGGCGCCGCCGTAGGTCAGGTAGCCCGTCATCGCTGCCAGCGCGACCAGCTGCACGACCCAGACGAGGTTCGCCGGGGCCAGCAGCAGCCCTCCGAAGAAGGCGGTGGAGGGGCGCAGGGGGTAGGCGACGAGCTGGTTCGAGGGGACCACCTCGGCGCCGCCACCCGCCGTCAGCGGGGCCACGACCGCGAGCAGCCCGAAGCCCAGGAAGCTGGCGGGGGCGAGCTCCACGGCGGTCCCGCGGACCACGGGGTCGAGGGAACCGGCAGACCCGACAGCCAGGCCGATGAGCCACAGCAGGAAGGCCGTACCGGCCAGCAGCCCCACGCGCACCCCGGAGTCCCGGGTCATCTTCCACCGCAGGGCCAGCAGCGCCAGCAGCTGCTGACCAGCGCCGGTCACGTGATGAGGGCGCGGTAGCGCGTACGGCCGTCGGCACCGGAGAGCTCAGCCGCCGGCGCAGCGCCCACCACGCGACCGCCCTTGAGCACCACCGCCTGCTCGCAGGCAAGGACAGCCAGCTCGAGCAGGTGCGTGCTGACCAGCACGGCCGATCCGCGTTCCCGCGCCTCCCGGACCACGGCGAGCGTGGCGTCCACCCCCAGGGGATCGACTCCGTCGAAGGGCTCGTCGAGCAGGAGCAGGGCAGGCTCGTGGAAGACGGCGAGCACGACCGACAGGCGCCGGCTCATCCCGTGGGAGAAGCCCGAGGTGACGCGGTCTGCGGCCGCCTCGAGGTCGAAGTCGATCAGGAGCGTCCGGGCGCGGGCCTGCCAGGCGGTCATCCCCCGCAGGCGAGCCGCGAGCTGGAGGTGCTCCCAGGGAGTCGCACGGGGGATGAGCCCGCCGACGTCGGGGCAGTAGCCGACGGCGGCTCGCGCCCGCGCTGGGTGCTGTGCGACGTCATGGCCGGCGACGCTGACGCTGCCGCCGCTCGGGGGCAGCACCCCCGCCAGCACCCGCATCGTCGTGGACTTCCCGGCCCCGTTGCGCCCGACGAGGGCGACGCTGCGGCCTGCCGCGACGCTGAGGTCGAACCCGCCGACGGCACGCACAGCCCCGAACTCGACGACGAGGCCCTCGGCGACCAGCACGGGCGGACCGGGCGACGGGGAGCTCACCCGGTCTGCATCGGGACGTGCCGGGCGGCCCTGAAGCCGCGGCCCGGCTACTGCTTGGCGCCGGCGTAGAGCTCCTCGACCTCGCGCTCGTGCTGCTTCATCACCACGGAGCGCTTGAGCTTCAGCGAGGGCGTCATCTCCCCGCCCTCCTCCGTCCAGTCCTGCGGGAGGACGACGAACTTGCGGATCGCCTCGGCCTTCGACACCGCGCGGTTCGCGTCGTCGACCGCGCGCTGGATCTCAGCCAGGAGCTCCGGGTCCTCGCACAGGTCCTCCGCCGTGGAGCCGGGCTTGCCCCTCTCGGCGGCCCAGCTCGGCACCGCGTCCGGGTCCAGCGTCACCAGGCACCCGATGAAGGGCTTCTGGTCGCCGACGACCATGCACTGGCTGACCAGCGGGTGGGCCCGGAGGCGGTCCTCGAGCACGGCCGGCGCGACGTTCTTGCCGCCGGCCGTCACGATCAGCTCCTTCTTGCGACCGGTGATCCGCAGGTAGCCCTCGCCGTCCAGCTCGCCGAGGTCACCGGTGCTGAACCAGCCGTGGGAGAGCACCTCGGCCGTCGCGCTCTCGGCGTGCCAGTAGCCGGCGAACACCTGGGCGCCCTTGACGAGGACCTCGCCGTCCTCGGCGATGGCGATGGTCGTGCCGGGCATCGGCTTGCCGACCGTCCCGATCTTCATCGACCCCGGCAGGTTGACGGTCGCCGGGGCGCTCGTCTCGGTCAGGCCGTACCCCTCCAGGATGGTGACGCCGATCCCTCGGTAGAAGTGGCCGAGCCGCTGGCCGAGCGGGGCTCCACCGGAGACGGCGTACTGGATCTTCCCGCCCATGGCGGCCCGCAGCTTGCTGTAGACCAGCACGTCGAACACCTTGTGCTGCAGGGCGATCAGGGGCGAGGGCCGGCCCCGGTCGAGCGACTCGCTGTGGGCGATCGCCACCTTCTCGGCCCGGTCGAAGATGGCGCCCTTGCCGCCCGCGTGCGCCTTCTGCTTGGAGCCGTTGTAGATCTTCTCGAACACCCGGGGGACCGACAGCAGGAAGGTCGGTGAGAACGCCCCGAGGTCGGCCACGAGGTTCTTGATGTCGGCCGTGTGGCCGAGCCGGACCCCGCTCTCGATGCAGGCCACCTGGACGAAGCGGGCGAAGACGTGGGCGAGCGGCAGGAACAGCAGGGTGCTGCCCGAGGCGTCGAACAGCTCCGGCAGCAGCGAACCCGGCGCCCGGCAGATCGTGAGCAGGTTGCCGTGCGTCAGCTGGCAGCCCTTGGGCCGGCCTGTCGTGCCCGAGGTGTAGATGATCGTCGCGAGGCTGTCGGGCGTGAGGGTGGCCCGGCGGCGTTCGAGTTCCTCGGGGCCCACGTCGCGGCCGGCCTCGGAGAGCTCGTCGAGACCGCCGGCGTCCAGCTGCCAGCTGGAGCGCAGGTCCGGCAGCTGTCCGCGCACCTGTTCGAGCTGGTCCTGGTGCCCGGCCGACTCGAGGATGACGGCGACCGCCCCGGAGTCGCCGAGGTTCCACTGCAGCTGCTCCGCCGACGAGGTCTCGTAGATCGGCACCGTGACGGCGCCAGCGGTCCAGATGGCGTAGTCGCAGACGGTCCACTCGTACCGCGTCTTGCTCATGAGCCCCACGCGGTCGCCGGGACCGACACCGCCGGCGATGAGCCCGCCGGCCACGGCCCGGACCTGCTCGTCGAACTCACGCGCCGTCACCGTCGTCCAGCCCTCGGCGGTCCTGCGGCTGAACAGGACGGCGTCGGGGGAGGAGGCGGCCCGGTCGCGCACGGCGTCGGTGAGCGCCGCTCCAGCCTCGACGTCGACGGACTGGGGGGTGGAGAACTCCTGCACCTGAGCTCCTCTTCGAAGGGGCGACCCAGCGCTGGGCGCGCGGGGCACCCTAGCGCCCGCGATGTCCCAGGGGTTCAGCCGCTGCCCGTCCCTGCCGAGGTTCCACACGTGGGAGACCCGCAGAGCGATCTGCTGAGCCGCGAGGCGCAGGAACGCTGCCCGGCGTGCGCGGCCGCTCTGCGCCCCGGTGCTCCGTGGTGCACCCTCTGCTACACCGACCTCCGGCTTCCCGCACCGGAGCCCGAGCCGGAGCCTCCGCTTCCCGCTCGCGCCCGTGCCGACTTCGACCCCCTGACCGCCCCCCCGGAGGCCCTCGGCCTGCCGAGGCGAGTCGGGCCGGACGCTCCGTCCTCCCCTCCGGAGCCGCCGGCCGCCCCGGAAGGCTCGCCCACGTGGCCGTGTACCGCCTGCCGCCAGCTCAACCCCCTGACGGCCGCGGACTGCGTCACCTGCGGGACGGCCTTCCTCGTCGACCTGCGGGGGAGTGAGGAGCTGCTGCTCCACGTGCCGGGCCTCGGCGACCTCGGCCGCTTCAGCCGGGGGCAGCGCATCGGCCTGGCCGGGCTCGTCGTGCTGCTCGTCATCCTGCTCACCGCTGCCCTGAGCCTGCTCACGAACTGATCCGGCCTAGGCTCGTCACGTGCGGGTCCACGTGGTCAGCGACGTGCACGGGAGCGTCGAGGCCCTGCGCAGCGCGGGGGACGGCGCGGACGTCCTGGTCTGCCTCGGTGACCTCGTCCTGTTCCTCGACTACGAGGACGCAGGCGGGGGGATCTTCGCCTCGCTGTTCGGCGCCGACAACGCCCGGCAGCTCGTGGCCCTGCGCACCGCCCGGCAGTTCGACGCGGCGCGGACGTTCTCGCGGGGCCTGTGGGCCTCCCTGGAGGAGGATCCCCGGGTCGTCATCGACGCGGCGGTGCGGGCCCAGTACGCCGAGCTGTTCGAGGCCATGCCGGAGCCGGCCTACCTGACCTACGGCAACGTGGACGTCCCCGCGCTGTGGCCGGAGTTCGTCAAGCCCGGGCACACGGTGCTCGACGGTCAGGTGGCGCAGATCGGCGGCCGGACCTGGGGTTTCGTCGGGGGCGGGCTGCGCACCCCCATGCGCACACCGTACGAGATCGACGACGAGGACTACGCCGCGAAGGTGGCGGCCGTCGGCGCCGTGGACGTGCTGGCCTGCCACATCCCACCCGACGTCCCGGGCCTGCTGTACGACGTGACGGCCCGGCGGTTCGAGCGCGGGAGCGCTGCGGTCCTCGACGCGATCCGGGACACCGCGCCGGGCCTGGTGCTGTTCGGGCACGTCCACCAGCCGCTCCGCTCGCGCGTGCGCATCGGCCGCACGGAGTGCGTGAACGTCGGGCACTTCCGAGGCTCCGGGGCACCTTTCGTCCTGGAGTACTAGCCTGCCGCCATGGCCGACCAAGCGAGCTCGAGCATCACCATCGCCGCTCCGCTGGAGCGCGTGCTGGCGGTCATCGCGGACATCGACAGCTACCCCGAATGGACCGGTCAGATCAAGAGCGCCGAGGTCGTCTCCTCGGGCCCGGACGGCCGTCCCGAGCAGGCGCGGTTCGTCATGGACGCCGGGGTTCTCAAGGACGAGTACGTCCTCGCCTACGCCTGGCGCGACGACGGTGTCAGCTGGGAACTGGTGGGCAAGAGCGCGGTGCAGAAGTCGCAGGTCGGCTCGTACTCCCTGGCCCCCGCAGGTGAGGGCACCGAGGTGACCTACCGGCTCGCCGTCGACATCGCGATGCCGATGCTGGGCATGTTCAAGCGCAAGGCCGAGAAGATGATCATGGACTCTGCCCTGAAGGAGCTCAAGAAGCGCGTGGAGTCCCAGCCGCCGACCGCGCAGGGCTAGCGATGAGGGTCCTGCTGTTCACGGGCAAGGGCGGTGTCGGGAAGACGACCGCGGCGGCGGCCACCGCCGCTGCCGCAGCCGCGCGGGGCAGCAAGACCCTGGTGCTGTCGACCGACCCCGCCCACAGCCTGGCGGACGCCCTCGGCGTCGCGCTGACGGCGGCGCCCACCGAGGTCGACACCGGTCTCTACGCCATGCAGGTCGACGCCCAGGCCGCGTTCGAGCGCACCTGGCGCGAGGTCCAGTCCTACCTGCTGGGCCTGCTGGAGCGCGCCGGTGTCGATGCGCTGCAGGCTGAGGAGCTCACCGTGCTGCCGGGGGCCGATGAGGTGCTGGCGCTGCTCGAGGTGTCCCGCCAGGTGACGACCGGACCGTGGGACCTCGTCGTGGTCGACTGCGCGCCCACCGGCGAGACCCTGCGGCTTCTCGCCCTGCCGGAGGCCCTCACCTGGTACGTCGAGCGGGTGTTCCCCGCCCAGCGCCGGGCCCTGCGCGCGGTGCGCCCCCTGCTGTCCCGGGTCAGCGGGCCGGTCGTGCCGCGTGAGGACGTCTTCGATGCCGTCGAGCGCCTCCACCGCGAGCTGCTCCAGGTCAGGGAGGTGCTCACGGCCGCCACGACCTCGGTACGCCTGGTGCTCACGCCCGAGGCGGTCGTGGTGGCCGAGGCCCGCCGCACCCTCACCTCCCTCGCCCTCTACGGCTACCGCGTCGACGCCCTGCTGGCGAACCGGGTGTTCCCGCCCTCCGCCGAGCCCTTCCTGGCCGGGTGGGTGGCCGCCCAGGCCGAGCAGCTCGCCCTGGTGCGGGCCGACGCGGGTGGGTTGCCGGTCCTCGAGCTCCCGTACCAGCCGGGGGAGCCGGTCGGCCTGCCGGCGCTGACCGAGCTCGGAGCAGCCCTCTACGCCGGGGAGGAACTGGCCGGACACCCCGTCGAGCCGGTCCCGCTGCTCGGGGTGGCCCGGACGACGGACGGCTTCGAGCTGTCGCTGGCCCTGCCCCTCGCCCGGATCTCCGACGTCTGCCTGACCCGCTCGGGCGACGAGCTCGCGGTCACCGTCGCGGGGCACCGGCGCCTGCTCAGCCTCCCCAGCGCGCTGCGCCGCTGCACCGTCACCGGGGCGGTCCTTCGCGGCGGGCGCCTGCTCGTGCGCTTCGAGCCGGACCCGGCCCTGTGGATGCGCACGTGACCGTCCCCCCGCACGGCCAGCGCGGTCAGCACGTCGGCTCGGCGGCCGAGGAGGCCGGACGGCTGTTCGCCGCGGTCGAGGACTGGGTCCGAGAGCGCTCCGGGAGCCTGCGCGACGCCGAGCACCTGGCGACCGGGTCGCCCGAGTGCAGCGTGTGCCCCGTGTGCCAGGCGGTCCACGCGATCCGGCAGGTCAAGCCCGAGACGGTCGAGCACCTGCTCGACGCGGCCGCGTCGGTGGTCGCGGCCCTGCGCACGACCCTGCTCCCGCAGCCGCCCGGCGACGGCTCGGGCGGCCCGGCTCCCTCACCCGTGCAGCGCATCGACGTCCGCGAGGCCGAGTGCTGACGATCGGCGTCGACGTCGGTGGCACCAAGGTCGCGGCGGGCCTCGTCGACGAGGACGGCTCCATCGTGGCCCGCACGCGACGACCCACCCCCTCGGCATCTCCTGCCGACGTGGAGGACGTCATCGCCGCCTGCGTCGCGGAGCTCTGCGACGGGGCGGAGTCCCCTGTGGCGGCCGTGGGCATCGGGGCGGCCGGGTTCATCTCCGGCGACCGCTCGACCGTCCTCGTGGCCCCGAACCTGTCCTGGCGCGACGAGCCGCTCCGGGCGGCGGTCAGCGCCCGGGTCGACATGCCGGTCGTGGTGGAGAACGACGCCAACGCCGCAGCCTGGGGTGAGTACCGGTTCGGCGCGGGCCGCGGGGAGCGGCACCTCTGCGTCATCACGGTCGGCACGGGCATCGGCGGGGGCCTGGTCCTCGACGGCGAGCTCTTCCGGGGCCGCTACGGCATCGGGGCCGAGTTCGGGCACATGCGCGTGAGCGACTCGGGCCGGCGGTGCGGCTGCGGCCAGCACGGCTGCTGGGAGCAGTACTGCTCCGGTCGGGCCCTGCTGCACGAGGCCCGCGAGATCGCCGACGTGCAGAGGGGTTACGGCAAGCGCCTGCTCGAGCTCGGGGGCGGCCGCCCGGAGGGGATCGAGGCGGTCGAGGTCACGCAGGCCGCACGCGAAGGGGACCCGGCCGCGCTGGACTGCTTCGAGGAGATCGGCACCTGGCTCGGCCAGGGGCTCGCCGACCTCGCGGCGGTCCTGGACCCGGGAGCGTTCGTCGTCGGCGGCGGGGTCGCGGACGCCGGCGACCTGCTGCTCGCGCCCGCGCGCGAGGCCTTCGACGCCCGCCTCACCGGCAGCGGGTCGCGCCCGCACGCCGAGATCCGCCTGGCGGTGCTCGGCAACGAGGCCGGCCTCATCGGGGCCGCGGACCTCGCCCGCCAGCACTGAGACAGGGTGCTGCGAGCAGCGCTGGGGCAGCGCTGGGGCAGTGCTGAGGCCGGCGCGGTGCCCGGACTGTCCGGACTGTCGGGCTAGTCCGGGGAAGGGCCCGAAAGGACCATGGCGCTCCGCGGCGGCTCCCCGCACTGTTGTCCGCATGAGCCGCCCCGACACCGCCGCCTCCGCCGCCCCCGCTGCCGCTCCCGCGGCCGCCGCTCCCGTGTGCTGCGGGCGCGCGATGAGCACCATCTCCGTGACCGACGCCGTCACCGAGCTGGCGCTGCTGTCCTGCTCGTCCTGCAGCCGCCACGCCTGGCTCAAGGACGGCGAGCTGCTCGACCGCGAGGGGATGCTCTCCGCGGTGCGGCAGCGGATCGCGGAGGTCCCGCGCCCGCGCGGCGGCCGCCCGAAGGGCAGCGGCAAGAAGGCCGTCCCGGCCGCTCGCACCCCCGAGCCGACCGCCGTCGACGTCGCCGCCGCCCAGCGCGCCCGCGACATGCGCAGCATGCTCAGCGGCTTCCGCGTCCTCGGGGAGTAGCGGTCCCCCCAGCAGCGGGACGACCGCGCCTGCGGGTCGTCTGCTGGAACGTCCGGAGCCTGCGCGACGGCGCCCGCGGCGTCGCCGCCGTCCTGCGCGACCTGCAGCCCGACGTCGCCGTCGTCCAGGAGGCGCCGCGCCTGCTCGGCTGGCGGACCTCCCGCGCGCTGCTGGCCCGGCGGGCCGGACTGCGGCAGGCCGGCCGCTCCTGGGCCGCCGGCAACACCGTCCTCGTCGCCCCGTCCGTGACCGTCCGCTCCTCCCGCGGTGTGCT
>JAOPWP010000078.1 GCA_025965615.1 Frankiales bacterium | reverse complement strand
GGTCGGGCGGACGGGCCGGGTCGCGCGGACGGGCGGGCCCGCTCGGGCAGTCGGGCGCGCTCCGGCAGCCGGGGTCGTTCGGCCAGCCAGCGCCGCAGGGTCGGGACGAGGCGGCCGGCGTCGTCGTCACCGTCGCCGTCGGTCAGGAGATCGGCCAGCACCTCCAGCTCGGCGTCGACCTCGACGTGGACCGCTGGCACCGCGGCGACGGTCTCGTAGACCTCGACGATGCTCCGGGTCACGGTCTCCCAGTCGTAGGCCCTGACCGCGAGACGCGCGGCCTCGGCCAGGGCCGCCTGGCGCGGGCGGTCCAGCAGCAGCGACCCGAGGGCCTCGGCGAGCGCACCGGCGTCCCTCACCGGCACGAGCACCCCGGCGGCCCCGTCGTCGAGGACCCGCCGGAACGCCTCCAGGTCGCTCGCGACGACCGGGGTGCCGGTCGCCATCGCCTCGACGAGCACGATGCCGAACGACTCGCCGTGGGTGTTGGGGGCGCAGTAGACGTCACCGCTCGCGAAGACGCTCGGCTTGTCCTCGTCACTGACCATGCCGAGCAGCTCCACCCGGTCGCGCAGCGACCGGGGCACGGCCTCGCGGACGTCGTCGACGTCCCCGGGCCCGGCCACCAGCAGGCGCACGCCAGGAACCAGACGGACGAGCTCGGGGAGCGCCTCGAGCAGGACGGCGAGGCCCTTGCGTCCCTCGTCGATCCGGCCGAGGAACACGACCGTCGGCGCGTCCGGCCGTCCCGGCAGCGGCTGCGCACCGGCGAAGCGAGCCACGTTGACGCCGTTGGGGATCAGCACCGCGTCGCCGCCGAGGTGCTCGACGACCACGCGGCGGGCGGCCGGGCTGACCGCGATGCGGCCCGCGATCTTCTCGAGGGCCGGCTGCAGGGCGGTGCCGAACACCTGCAGCGCGCGCGACCGGGCGGTGGCGGTGTGGAACGTGGCGACCATCGGGCCGCTCGCCGCGAAGGTGGCCAGCATCGACACGCTCGGCACCGTGGGCTCGTGGACGTGCAGCACGTCGAACTCGCCCTCACGCAGCCACCGGCGGGTGCGCGCCAGGGACAGCGGCCCGAAGACGAGCCGTGCCACGGAGCCGTTGTAGGGGACGGGCACCGCCCGACCCGCCGGGACGACGTAGGGCGGGAGGTCGCCCCGGTCGGGGTCGTCGACGGGGGTCAGCACCGAGACCGTGTGGCCCAGGGCGATCAGCGAGTCGGCGAGGTCGCGTACGTGGGCCTGCACCCCTCCGGGCACGTCCCAGGTGTACGGGCAGGCGATGCCGATCCTCATCACGCGCGCCGAGGGTCGTCCGGGTCGAGGTCCTCGAGCCACAGCCGCTGGAGCATGTGCCAGTCCTGGGGGTGGGCGGCGATGCCCTCGGCGAAGGCGTCGGCGACCGCCTGGGTCATCGTCGGCACGTCCGTGTGGGCGACCTCAGGGTGGAAGACCACCTGCCAGCCACCCGGCCGGAACGACAGCGTCGTGGGGATCAGGGTCGCGCCCGTGCGCAGCGCCAGCGACGCCGGTCCGGCCGGCATCCGGGCCGTCGCCCCGAAGAACGAGACGTCGACCCCCCGCGCCGACAGGTCGCGGTCCGAGAGCAGGCACAGCGTGCCGGCCGCCTCCAACCGCTCGACGAGGATGTCGTACGGGGGCCTCGGCCCACCCGTCAGCGGGACGACCTCCATGCCCAGCGACTCGCGGAACGAGACGAACCGGTCGAACAGCGAGGCAGGCTCGAGCCGCTCGGCGACGGTCGTGAACCGTGCACCGGTCAACCCGCACCACGCGCCGGCGTGGTCCCAGTTGCCGCTGTGCGGCAGCGCCAGGATCGTGCCCCTCCCGCTCGCGACGGAGGACCGGAAGCGGTCCTCGTCGACGGCGTGCATCCCGCCGACGATCCGCTCCGGCGAGGTCACCTGCAGCCGGAAGACCTCGCACCAGTAGCGGGCGTAGGAGCGCAGGGCCTCCCGGGTGAGCGCGTCGAGGTCGGCCTCGGGGGCCACCCGCGACAGGTTGGCCCGGAGCCGGTCGACGCCCTTGCCCCCTCGGCGGGCCGCGAGGTCGGCGCCGGCCGAGAACAGCGACTGCGCCGCCGGTTCGGGCAGCGCCCGGACGAAGGCCCAGCCACCGGCGTAGGCGCCGCTCGACAGCCGACCGGTCAGCAGGGCGGCGACGCGGCGGACCTGCAGCGCTGCGCCGGTGCGCCGGGCCCGGCCGCTGAGGGGGGTCGTCACGAGGCGAGAGCGTCCTGGCGACGGACCTCGACCAGCCGCTGGACGACCGTGACGGCTGACGCTGCGGCCAGCAGCCACAGGGCCACGGCCAGGGCGGTCGGGACCCCCAGCCCGGCGAGCAGCGTGCCGACCAGCACGAGGATGAGCCGTTCGGCCCGCTCGGCGAGCCCGACGTCGCAACGCAGGCCCAGCCCCTCCGCGCGGGCCTTCGCGTAGGACACGATGTTTCCGGCGACCAGGCAGAACAGGGCCACTGCGGTGAGCAGGCGGTCGTCGCCCTCACCGGAGTACCAGAGCACGAGGCCGCCGAAGATGGCGGCGTCGGCGACCCGGTCGCAGGTGCTGTCGAGCCAGGCCCCGAAGCTGCCCGTACGGCCGAGCTTGCGGGCCATCGCCCCGTCGAGCAGGTCGGTGAGGACGGAGACGAACACCACGGCCGTCCCGAGGAAGAACTCTCCACGGGAGAACAGGGCCAGCGACCCGACCACGACGCCCAGGGTGCCGACCACCGTGACGGCGTCGGGAGACACGCCGAGCCGGAGCAGCGCACCCGCCACGGGGTCGACCAGTCGGCCGATCGCCGGGCGTACGCGCAGGTTGAGCATCGGGTCCCGTCCAGCTCCGCGTGCCCCGGAGTGGGCGCGACCACGCCGACGATAGCGGCGCAGACCGGACGTGACCTCGACCCGCGCCGCGCGAGCAGGCAGTCTGTGTCCTACGACGGCCGATCTCGGCCCTGGAGGTGGAGGTCGAGCGTGCGGAGTCCAGACGGCGGAGACAGCGGTGCCGCGCCGGCTCCCCGGGCGGCCGCGCTCGTCCGCAACGTGGCCCTGGTCGGCCACACGGCCGCGGGCAAGACGACGCTGGCCGAGGCCCTGCTCGTCCGGGCGGGTGCACTGACCCGGGCCGGACGGGTCGAGGACGGGACCGCGACCTGCGACCCGGACCCCGTGGAGCAGCGCCTCGGGCACTCGGTCTCCCTGGCGGTCGCCTCGCTGGAGTGGGCGGGGGTCAAGGTCAACCTGCTGGACACGCCCGGCTCGCCGGACTTCGTGGGCGAGTTGCGCGCGGGGCTCCGGGCCGCCGACGGCGTGCTCTTCGTCGTCTCGGCAGTGGGCGGCCTCGACGCGGTGACCGCCCAGCTGTGGCAGGAGTGCGCGCGGGTGGGTGTGCCGCGGGCCGTCGTGATCACCCAGCTCGACCGGCCCCGCGCGGACTTCGACGAGACGGTGGCGCTGTGCCAGCGCGTCCTCGACGAGGGTGTCCTGCCGGTGCACCTGCCGATGCACGACGACGACGACAGCGTGGCCGGTCTCATCTCCCTGCTGGACGAGACCGTCGCGGACTCCTCCAGCGGGACGCGGGTGGAGCGCCCCGCCGATCCCGAGCACGTCAAGCTGATCGCCTCCCTCCGGTCCGAGCTGATCGAGGCGGTGATCGGCGAGAGCGAGGACGAGACGCTGCTCGACCGCTACCTCGACGGCGAGGTCCTCGACCCGGACCTCCTCCACACCGACCTGCACACGGCCGTCGCGCGCGGGCACCTGCACCCCGCCCTCGGCGCGTCGGCTCTCGCCGGGGTGGGTCTGGACGAGCTGCTGGCGTTCCTGACCGCCGCCTTCCCCTCGCCGCTGGAGCACCCGCTGCCGCCGGTCACGAGTCCGGACGGATCCCCCGTCCTCCCGGCGACCTGCGACCCGGACGGCCCGCTGCTCGCCGAGGTGGTGAAGACCACGACAGACGCCCACCTCGGCCGCATCTCCTTCGTCCGGGTCTTCTCCGGCACCCTGCGCCCCGACTCCGCGGTCCACGTCTGCGGCCACGGCGCTGGCGGCCCCTGGCAGCGAGAGGACCATCCCGACCACGACGTGGACGCGAGGGTCGGCCCGCTCGCCTCCCCCCTGGGGTCGGTGCTGCGGCCGGTCCCCTCCTGCCCGGCGGGCGACATCTGCGCCGTCACCCGGCTCCCCGGCGCCGAGACCGGCGACACCCTCTCGGACACGGCCGCCCCGCTGCTCGTCGGTCCCTGGCCGCTGCCCGAGCCGCAGTTGCCGATCGCCGTGGAGGCCGCCTCCCGGTCGGAGCAGGAGCGGCTCGCGTCGGCGCTCGCCCGCGTCGTGACCGAGGACCCGACCGTACGGCTGGAGCGCCGGGCCGACACCGGTCAGCAGCTGCTGTGGACCATCGGGGCGGGTCATGCCGAGGTGGTGCTGGACCGCCTGCGCTCGAGGTCCGGCGTGGCGGTGCTGACCCCCGACGTCCAGGTCGCGCACCGCGAGACCCTGGGCGGACCGGCCCGCGCGACCGGGCGCCACGTCAAGCAGTCGGGGGGCCACGGGCAGTACGCGGTCGTCGAGCTCGAGGTCGAGCCGGCGCCTCCCGGGTCAGGCGTCGTCTTCGAGCAGCGGGTCGTCGGCGGGGCGGTCCCGACCGCCTTCCACGGCAGCGTCGAGAAGGGGGTGCGCGCGCAGGCCGAGCAGGGGGTCAGCCCGGTGGGCCCGCTCGTCGACGTGAAGGTCGTCCTCGTCGGCGGCAAGGCCCACGCGGTCGACAGCTCGGACGCCGCGTTCCAGACGGCCGGCGGTCTGGCGCTGCGCGAGGCCGCCGCCGCCGCCGGCACGGTCCGGCTCGAGCCCTGGTGCGAGGTGGAGGTGCACGTGCCGTCGGCCTACGTCGGGTCGGCCATGAGCGACCTGTCCGGCCGCCGCGCGCGGGTCACCTCGAGCGAGCCGGACGCCGAGGA
>JAOPWP010000063.1 GCA_025965615.1 Frankiales bacterium | reverse complement strand
TGTCCTACCGGGGCGGCAAGGGCAGCTCGACCAGGCTCGCGCTGGTCGGCAAGGGCATCACGTTCGACTCGGGCGGCCTGTCGCTGAAGCCCGCCGCCGCGATGGAGGAGATGAAGAGCGACATGGGAGGCGCGGCGGCGGTGATCGCCGCGGTGACGGCGGTGGCCGAGCTCGGGCTCGCCCTCGACGTCGAGGCGTGGATCCCGATGGCCGAGAACATGCCGGGCGGGGGTGCCATCCGCCCTTCCGACGTCCTCACCTTCCGCAACGGCAAGACCGTCGAGGTGAACAACACCGACGCAGAGGGCCGGCTGGTGCTCGCCGACGCCATCGCGCGGGCCTGCGAGGACACCCCGGACATCCTGCTGGACGCCGCGACGCTGACGGGGGCGCAGCTCGTGGCGCTGGGAGCCCGGACGACCGGTGTCATGGCCAACGACGACGACCTCCGCACGTCGGTCGTCGACGCGGCGGGGCGCGCCGGCGAGCCCTCCTGGCCCATGCCGCTCCCCCGCGAGCTGCGCAAGGGCCTCGAGTCCGACATCGCCGACCTGATCAACACCGGGCCGCGCGAGGGAGGGATGCTCACCGCCGGCCTCTTCCTGCAGGAGTTCGTGGCCGAGGGAGTGCGCTGGGCGCACCTCGACATCGCGGGACCCGCCTACAACTCCGCCGACCCGTACGGCTACACGCCGCACGGGGGTACGGGCGCGGCCGTACGCACCTTCGTCCAGGTGGCCGAGGACCTCGCCGCCCCGGCCTGACCGCATGCGGCTGGACGTCGTCCCTGACGGGTGAGCGTGACCGGCGGCGCTTCAGCCGAGGGGCCGGAGGAGGCTGCCGGGCCTGAGAAGGCCGGCCATGCCGGGGGCACGGCGGCGAGCCCGGGCACGTCAGCGGCCGTCCAGCACCGGCCCCTGGCCCGACCCGTGATCGGCTGGGGGAACCTCCCCGCGTACGCCCGCCGCTGAGTCCACCCAGCCGATCAACAGGGCCGCCGGTCAAGATCGGCTGGGGGAACCCTCCCGCGTACGCCCGCCGCTGAGTCCACCCAGCCGATCAGCCCGCCGGGGGGCCCTCTCCCTCGCCTGCGGCCTTGCGCTTCGCGGTCCACTCACGCATCCGGGACGGGTAGCCGACCGCGGCCACGTCGTAGACCGGGATCCCCAGCCGCTGGCCGAAGCTGAAGGCTGCCTTGCCCGAGTCGACGCGTCGACGGGTCCACTCGCCGCTGCCCGCCACGAGCACCAGGGTGGTCGTGGTGGTGTGCGTCTGCGGCTCCACGAACCCCTCGACGCCGGCCCGGGTGCTCGCCCACTCGCGCAGGTGGGCGAGGTCGCCCGACTCGGCGGACCGGATCGTGCCGGGCCGGCTACGGCGGCCCGGGAGGCGATCCCGTAGTCCCACGCTGCTCCCCCTCGACTCCGCTGCCCACGCGGGAATGCCGCGGGGGCGGTGCCGACCTGTACCTGCTGGATGGTCAGCGCCCGCTGGGTGGAAGGATGCCCTGCGAGAGGATCCGGTGGCCGACCGCCCCCGGTCCGACGCACAAGCCAGCATCGCCACAGCGAGGGAGCCGCAGTGACCCAGCCCGCAGACACACCCGCCGCAAGGGTCGACCTGGTCGTCCTCGGTGGCGGCAGCGGCGGCTACGCAGCCGCCCTGCGCGCCGCTGAGCTCGGCATGACGGTGGTGATGATCGAGAAGGACAAGGTCGGCGGCACCTGCCTGCACCGCGGGTGCATCCCGACCAAGGCGCTGCTCCACTCGGCCGAGACCGTCGAGGTCATCAAGGAGGCCGCCCAGTTCGGGGTGAACGGCACCTTCGAGTCGGTCGACCTGCCAGCGGTCAACAAGTACAAGGACAAGGTGGTCGAGGGCCTGTACAAGGGGCTGACCGGCCTGGTCAAGAGCCGCAAGATCGAGGTCCTGCAGGGCACCGGTCGCCTCACCTCCGGCACCTCCGTCGAGGTGGCCCTCGAGGACGGCAGCACCCGCACGGTGGAGGCGGGGCACGTCCTGCTGGCGACCGGCTCGGTGCCCCGGTCGATCCCCGGGCTCGAGATCGACCACCAGCGGGTGATCACGAGTGACGACGCCCTGGGCATGGGCAGCATCCCCGGCTCCGTGGTCATCCTGGGCGCCGGTGCGATCGGCTGCGAGTTCGCCTCGGTGTGGCGCTCCTTCGGGGCCGAGGTCACCATCGTCGAGGCGCTCCCCCACCTGGTGCCGCTCGAGGAGGAGTCGTCCTCGAAGCTGCTCGAGCGCGCGTTCCGCAAGCGCGGGATCAAGCAGGAGCTCGGCGCCCGGTTCGAGAAGGTCGAACCCACCGACGAGGGCGTACGCGTCACCCTCGAGGGCGGCAAGACGCTCGAGGCCGACCTGCTCCTGGTGGCGATCGGCCGAGGCCCGGTCTCGAAGGACCTCGGCTACGAGCAGGCCGGTGTCACCCTGAACCGCGGCTTCGTCGAGGTCGACGCGTACTGCCAGACCAGCGTGCCGACGATCAGTGCCGTCGGCGACCTCATCCCGACCCTTCAGCTCGCGCACGTCGGCTTCGCCGAGGGCATCCTCGTCGCCGAGCGCCTCGCCGGCCTCGCGGTGACCCCGATCGACTACGACGGCGTCCCGCGCGTGACCTACTCGAGCCCGGAGGTCGCCTCGGTGGGGCTGACCCGCAAGGTCGCCGAGGAGCGCGGCTACGAGGTGGTCGAGGCCACCTACGACCTCGCCGGCAACGGCAAGGCACGCATCCTGGGCACGGCTGGAGCCGTCAAGGTGCTGGCGTCCAAGGACGGCCCCGTGATCGGCGTCCACATGGTCGGCGAGCGGGTCGGCGAGCTCATCGCCGAGGCGCAGCTGATCACCAACTGGGAGGCGCTCCCCGGTGAGGTCGCCCAGCTGATCCACCCCCACCCGACCATGTCCGAAGCGGTCGGCGAGGCCCACCTGGCCCTCGCCGGCAAGCCCCTCCACAGCCACTCCTAGGAGCCCTCGCACATGACCGTGTCCGTTCCCATGCCCCGTCTCGGCGAGAGCGTCTCCGAGGGGACCGTCACCCGCTGGCTGAAGCAGGAGGGCGAGCGGGTCGAGGCAGACGAGCCGCTGCTCGAGGTCTCGACCGACAAGGTCGACACCGAGATCCCGTCCCCCGTGGCAGGCATCGTGCAGTCGATCAAGGTCCAGGAGGACGAGACGGTCGAGGTGGGCGTCGAGCTCGCCGTGATCGACGACGGCAGCGGCGGGGACGCCCCGCCGGCCGAGCCGGAGCAGGCGGCTGAGCCCGCCGCTGAGCCCGAGCCGGAGCCCGCCGCAGAGCGGCCGCAGCCCACCCCCGCACCGGCACCGGCACCAGCACCAGCACCGGCACCAGCTCAGCAGGAGCC
>JAOPWP010000027.1 GCA_025965615.1 Frankiales bacterium | reverse complement strand
CGTCGGGGCGTCGCCGCGGGTCGTCGCCCGGCGGGTCGTCGGGCTCGCGCCGGTCACGGACCTCAGGCGTTCCGGCCGCTACGCGGAGCTGCTCGTCGGGGCGGGCCGGGACGAGGCGCCCGGGCGGTGGGCGGTGGCCGACCCGCTCCAGGCCGGCGCCCCGGGAGTCCCGGTGCTCCTCGTCCACCCGAGCGGCGACGCGACCATCCCGGTCGAGCGCTCGCGTGCCTACGCGCGGGCGACCGGTGCCCAGCTGCTCGAGCCGGCCGGTGGTCACCGCGACCCGATCGACCCGACCAGCGAGGCGTGGGCGGCTGCGGTCGCCTGGCTCGAGCAGGGGTGAGCTGCCCTCCCTGATCGTGTGGTGCGGCTGAGCGCTCCGGGACGGTGCCCAGGCGCCACACGATCAGGGACGGTTCCGCGTACGGTCGACCGGGTGTCCCTCCGGTCCTCGGTCACTCGCCTGCTCACGCGTCCGCTCGGACGGCGCGCCGCGGTCCCCAGGGGACGCCGCGTCTCCTACCGCCCGCGCAGGGACGGCTCTGCCGACCCCGGCGAGGTCGTGTGGACCCGGGTCGCCTTCGAGGACCGCCCGCAGGAGTCCAAGGACCGGCCGGTGCTCATCGTGGGCTTCAAGGGGCGGGGGACCGTGCTCGGGCTGATGCTGTCGACCCAGGAGTCCCGCGCCGGGCAGGACGGCTGGCTGCCGCTGGGCACCGGACCGTGGGACGCGCGGGGGCGCAAGAGCTACGTGCGCCTCGACCGGGTGCTGGAGATCGACGCCAAGAGCATCCGGCGCGAGGGCGCAGTGCTCGACCAGGCGCGATTCCAGGACATCGCGGCCTCCCTGCGAGCCCGGCACGGGTGGAGCTAGCGAGCCACCACGCCGCTGGCGCTCGTCCTCGGCCCGCCGCGCGACAGCCAACGACCGAGGACGGGCGTACGAAAAGCACTGTGAAGCAACGTGTCTCGCGAACGGGCTAGCCGGGGGGAGCGAGCCTCCACGACCGCGCCCAGCAGGAGCGACTGGCGGGTCGTCGCCCGTACGTGCGGCGACCGGAGCGCCTGGTAGCCCGAGGGGTCTCCCGCGGCGAGCATCCCGCCCAGCACCCACGCGTCGCGGATGCCGGCGCCCAGCCCGTGGCCGGCGAAGGGGGGCATCGTGTGCGCGGCGTCGCCGGCCAGCAGCACCCGGCCGGCCCGCCACGTCGCGGCCTGCCGCGCGCCGTAGCGGTAGGTGGCCGCCCGCAGCACCTGCACGGTCGACGGGTCGATGTCCCGTGCCAGCAGCGGGATCGGGTCGGGTGCGGCCTCACCCGGCTGCAGGAGCCATTCCCAGCGGTGGCCACCCGGCAGGGGCATGTCCACCTGCGGCCGCGCCGGGTCGCACGTGTAGCTCAGGTGCGCCCGGTCGACCTCCCCCGCGACGTCGACCACCAGCCAGGGCCGCTCGAGCTCGCGTCCGGTCATGACGATCCCGGCCGAGCGACGGACGTACGACCGCGCCCCGTCGCACCCGACCAGCCAGGACGCGCGCACCCTCGACCCGTCGCCGAGCCGCGCCCGCACTCCCTCGACGTCCTGGTGCCAGGACACCAGCTCGGCCCCGAGGGCCACCGTGACGGGCTCGAGGGTGGCCAGGTGGGCGCGCAGGCGCCGCTCGAGGGTCGGCTGGGAGAACAGTGCCAGGCCGCTGTGGCCGGACGGGCCCGCGGGCAGCCGGACCGCGCCCAGCTCGCGCCGGGACGCCGAGAGCAGTCGGACGCCGACGTCGTGGAGCGCGCCCTCCAGCAGTCCCGGCGCGGTCAGGTCCAGCAGGTGCTGCACCTCGTCGTCGGCCGCGACGGCCCGGGGGAGCGGGTGCACGTCGGTGGCCGCGTCGACCACCAGCGCCTCCACGCCGAGCGCGCCCAGCCGGGCGGCGAGGACGGCCCCGACCGGGCCGCACCCGACGACGAGGACCTCGCAGGTGCGTACGGGGCCTTGCTCGAGCATCAGGCACCCCCCCGCCGCTACCGTCGCGCCATGCTGCGCTCCGCCATCTTGGCCGCCTCCCGCAACGAGCGGGTGCACCGGCTGGTCGTGGGTGCGCCGCTCTCGCGCCGGGTGGTCGGCCGCTTCGTCGCCGGGGAGTCGGTCGACGACGCCGTACGGGCCAGTCGCGAGCTCACCGACAAGGGGCTCGCGGTCAGCCTCGACCACCTGGGCGAGGACACGACCGATGCGGCCCAGGCCGCCGCCACGGTGCAGGCCTACCTCGTCCTGATCGACCGGCTCAGCGCGGCGGGACTGACGCGGAGCGGACGGGTCGAGGTGTCGGTCAAGCTCTCGGCCGTCGGACAGGGCCTCGACGACATGCTCGCTCTCGAAGGGGCGCGGACCATCTGCGCGGCGGCCGCGGCCGCCGGGTCCACGGTCACCCTCGACATGGAGGACCACACCACGACGGACCGCACCCTCGCGACCCTCGCCGAGCTGCGCAGGGAGTTCCCCTCGACGGGCGCGGTGGTGCAGGCCTACCTGCACCGGACCGAAGGCGACTGCCGGGCGCTCGCCGTCGCGGGCTCGCGGGTCCGGCTGTGCAAGGGCGCCTACCGCGAGCCGGCCGAGGTGGCCTACCAGAGCAGGGCCGAGGTCGACGCGTCGTACCGGCGCTGCCTGGAGGTGCTCATGGCGGGCCCCGGCTACCCGATGGTCGCGACCCACGACCCGGCGCTGATCGAGCTCGCGACGGCCGCCCGCGAGCCCGGCACCTTCGAGCTCCAGCTGCTGTACGGCATCCGCCCGCTCGAGCAGGAGCGCCTCGCGGCAGCGGGACACACCGTGCGGGTCTACGTGCCGTACGGCGAACAGTGGTACGGCTACCTCATGCGCCGTCTCGCCGAACGACCTGCCAACCTGCTGTTCTTCCTGCGCGCCCTGGCGAGCCGGACGTGACCGCCGGTCAGCAGGTGATCGGCGTCCTCGGTGTCGGCAAGCTCGGGGAGGCGCTGCTGTCGGGCCTGCTGCGCTCCGGCACGCCCGCGCACTGCCTGCTCGCCGCCGAACGGCACCCTGAGCGCGCGGCCGAGATCGCCGACCGCTACGGGGTCGCCACGCCCTCCCCGGAGGAGGCGGCGGCCACGGCCGACGTCCTCGTGCTGGCGGTCAAGCCGCAGGACATGCGCGCGCTGCTCGGCGACATCAGCCACCACGTGCGCCCCGGGACCCTGGTCGTGTCGGTCGCGGCGGGCATCACGAGCTCGCTCGTCGAGCAGCTGCTGCCCGAGGGGACCGTCGTCGTGCGCGTCATGACGAACACCCCCGTCTTCGTCGACGAGGCGATGTCGGCGATCTCGCCCGGCTCCCACGCGGGGTCCGCGCACCTGCAGCTGGTCGAGGACCTGCTCTCGCCCGTCGGCAAGGTCGTCCGCGTCCCCGAGTCCCAGCAGGACGCCGTGACCGCCCTGTCCGGCAGCGGTCCGGCCTACTTCTTCGTCCTCGTCGAGGCGATGATCGACGCCGGCATCCTGCTCGGGCTGCCCCGGGCGGTCGCTGCCGAACTGATCGTCCAGACCGCCGTCGGCTCGGCCCGCATGCTGCGCGAGTCCGGCGAGCACCCGGTCCTGCTGCGTGAGGCGGTCACGTCTCCTGGCGGCACGACCATCGCGGCGATCCGCACCATGGAGGACCACGGGGTGCGGGCGGCGATGCTGGCGGCCATCGAGGCGGCGCGCGACCGCTCCCGAGAGCTCGCCGCCGAGAGCTGAGCCCGCCCGGTTCGCCTGGCGAGCGGGGGAGGGCTCCCCTCCGTACGCTGAGGCGGTGAAGCGCCCCCTGCTCCCTGTCGCGGTCGCTGCCGTGGCGCTGGGGCTGATCGCGGGGTGCAGCGGTGAGCAGGATCCTCGCGTCGAGGTCGCACCCGTGGGCCGGGCGACGGTGGGGGAGGTCGTGGACGCCCCGGGCTCCGTCACGGCCCGCGCGACCGCCGCCCTCACCGCCCCGGCCGACGCCGTCGTCACCGAGGTGCTCGTGGCCGACGGGGCCCAGGTCGAGGCCGGAGCAGAGCTGGTGCGGCTGGCGAGCCCGAGCGCCGACGCGGCCCTGCGCCAGGCGCTCGAGGCCCAGCGAACCGCCGGCCGCACCGCGGTCCCGGCGCCCCGGGCCGACCTCAGCCCCCTGCAGGACCAGGTCGACGCAGCTGCGGCCGCCTCTCTGTCCGCCGGTCGGGAGGCTGCGGCCCAGATCCCGGACCCTGCCCT
>JAOPWP010000026.1 GCA_025965615.1 Frankiales bacterium | reverse complement strand
CCCATCACCGAGGCCAGCCGCCGCGGCGTGTCCAAGCTCGTCGCAGACGCAGAAGACGGTCACGCGACCATCCTGCGGCGACACTCCGAGCCGGTTGCCGCGGTGATCGGCTACCAGGAGCTCCTACGGCTGCAGGGGCTGGAACGCGATCTGGTTGATGTCGCGCTCGTGCTCGCCCGCGCGGCCACGGACGACGGCCGACGGACATCCCTTGATGAGGTCATCGAGGGATTGGGCTACACCCGTGAACAGCTCCAGGCGATGGACGAGCCGCAGTAGCGGTGCCGGCCAAGAAGCGGTCCGCGCCGGGGCCATCGCGCCACGCCGAGGTCTGGCTGACCACCCCAGCACTGGCTGATCTCCGTCGCCTCGACGGGGCTCCCCTCGTGTGGGCCCTGAAGAAGATGTTGCTGCTCGAAGACGACCCGCTCGCCGGTGAACCCCTGCTCGGCAGTCTCATCGGCTACCGCAAGCTCGTCGTCGGCAACCGGGACTGGCGCATCGCGTGGCGCGCGATCACCGATGAGCGGGGGGACCTCACGATCGAGATCGCCGAGGTCTGGGCTGTCGGCGCCCGGGCCGACAGCGAGGTCTACAGCGAGATGACCGAGCGCGTCGCGTCCCTCGGCGACTCCCCCGTCCGCCGCTCCATGGCCGACATCCTGGGAGAGCTCGGAAAGCGCGTGAAGGGCCTGCCGGCCCAGCCGGTGCACGAGCCGCCTTCGCGGCCTGAAGCCTGGCTGGTAGACCGGCTCGTCCACACGGCTGGCCTCCGGAGGAACGACGCCCTCTCCATGAGCAGTGAGCAGGCCGTCGACGCCTGGACCGCCCACATCACCCGGCAGGAGTGACCACCCGACGGGCTCGCCGCGAGGCGGGCGTCGGGGACCTTGAGGTCACGAGGCGAGGTAACGCTCAAGCGCCTCTCGTGCCACGTCCGAGATGCGCCGTCCCTGGCGATCGGCCTCCGCCGCCGCCCTCGCTCGCAGCTCGGGCGTGACTCGGAAGGTCACTTGTGGCGACGTCCCCCTCGTCCCGGTCAGTGACGGTCGTCCGCGGCCCACGGAGGCGAGCGCTCGGGCAGTCGCCGTCTCGGCGTACTCCTCAGTGATCCGCCGGCCATGGGTGTCGCGGACGTCGTCGACGTCCAGGTCGACATCGGGCAGCACCTGCTTCTTCGTCATCCCTTCCTCCGCAGCGCGGTGGGCATCACGTGGATGACCAGCAACTCTGCCTGCAGCACCAGGGCAACGATCTCCAGCTCCACATCTCGGTCGTCGAGCCAATCCATACCTTGCAAGCAACGACCTCATCCGTCGCGGCCACGTCCGTCGGGGCGACGGAGTCGATGACGTACATGGCATGAGCCCGGCCGATCTTGGGCTTGCGGCAGGAACGGGTGAACCTGACTGGCCAGGACCTATTGTGCCCTGCACTAATCACCTGGCAAGGTCTTGGAACGGCGATTCTCCGCACCCGAAGGGCCCGGCGGCCTGCTCGGTGACGGTTCGCAGTGCCCGCCGCAGGTTGACCGGGTCGAGCAGGGTGCCGCGGCTCGTCGGGAAGACCAACCCGAGGTCCTGCCAGGACTCCCCAGCAGAGCCATGTGGGCGAGTTGTCGGACCTGGTGTCGCCGCAGGGCCTCGACCCGTATTCACAGGGAGCTGACGTCGTCGACGCTGCCACACCTCCGTCGCGAACAGGCAGCGACGGCCATCGCCCGGGGGAAGGTCACGGGGGTACGTTGGGCGCCTGGGCCGCCCCGTGAGGCGGCGACGGGTGCCGAGCTGCTGACAGCCCGTGAGCGCCGAAGTGATGTCGCT
Organism: Frankiales bacterium; assembly: GCA_025965615.1. Classification (GTDB taxonomy): domain Bacteria; phylum Actinomycetota; class Actinomycetes; order Mycobacteriales; family SCTD01; genus SCTD01. The sequence continues at coordinate 19,321 of JAOPWP010000026.1, read as the reverse complement.
CCTGGGCCGCCGGTGACCGCCGACGACACCCCTCGGCCGGCAGGGCGCATCGTGGACGACGTGTCGGTACCCCTGGCCGCTTTGCTTGGGGCCCCTGGGGAGCCCGCTCGCACGCTTCCCGCTCGGACGAGCACCGCGGAACCCCTCGACGGCGTGCCGTGACGCTCACCAGCGCTTCACGTCTGGCAGCCGTGGAACGCTTGATCGCCGACACCGCCGTCCACAGGCGCCTGGATCGACTCGTCGCGCATGCAGCCCGGCTCCTCGGTGCGCCATGCGCTCAGGTCAGCCTCATCGGCGAGACCGAGCAGTTCATCGCCGCTGCCTCTGGCTTCGCCCTCACCACTGACACCCGCCGCGGCCCCGTGGCGGACAGCCTGTGCACCGTCACGGTCACGTCCGGCCAGAACCTGATCGTCTCCGACGCCCGCCTGCACCCGCTGGTCCGGCACCTGCCACCGGTCACCAGCGGTGCGGTCAGGTCCTACGCGGGTGCGCTGCTCATCGACGGCGACCATCACGTCCTCGGCTCGCTGTGCGTGTTCGGTCCCGACAGCCGCGACTGGAGCGACCAGCAGATCGAGCAGCTCGACGACGTCGCCGGCCTCGTGAGCGCCGAGCTCGACGCCAACGAGCCCAGCCTGCCGACGGAGCTGGGTCTGCGCGCAAACGCCGCTGCTGGCGCCGCCGAGCTCGGCTCGTTCCTGTACGACTTCGCCGGTGGCGGCCGGCTCGACCTGGACGAGCAGATGCTCGCCCTGCACGGCCTCAGAGCAGACAGCTTCGACGGCACTCGGGCCGCCTTCGAGGCGGTCATGCACCCCGACGACCTGGCCCACGTCGGAGTGGCCCTCGCCCAGGCGCGCGCCGGTCTCGCTGAGGTCATCACGGAGTACCGGGCGGTGCTGCCGGACGGCCAACGCCGGTGGATCCGTGTCCGAGGGCGGGTCATGCCGGACCTGCGCGGGCAGCCGTCTCACGTGGTGGGTACGGCCTATGACGCATCCACCGAGCGGAACCTGCGCGACGAGCTGTCCCGGCTGATGGAGACGATGCCCGCTGGCCTGGTCCGCCTCGACCAGGACTGGCGGTTCAGCTACGTCAACGCGGTGGCGGAGCGGATCTACGACCGCAGCCGCGCCGACCTCGTCGGGCAAGGCGTGTTCGACGTCTTCCCCGACATGCGGGGGACCGTCTTCGACGAGGTGTACGCGGAGGCGATGAGCTCAGGCGAACCACGCACGCTCGAGGCCTACTTCCAGCCCCTGGCCAGCCACTTCGAGGTCGCGGTCTGGCCCGACGACGCCGGCCTGACGCTGTTCTTCCTCGACGTGACCGCCCGCAAGGACGCCCAGGACGCGCTCGAGGTCGAGCGCTGGCGACTTGCCAGGATGGCCGATGCCGGGGAGCGCCTGTCGCGCAGCCTGCAGCCGACCGAGGTCCTGGAGGTCCTCTCGGACGTGCTGCTGCCAGACCTCGCCGGGTCGATCAGGGTCGCGGTGACCCAGCCCATCGCGGAACTGCTGGGCAGGACGGTCGGCGCCGACAGCGATCGCTTGCACCCCGTGCGGGTCGGACGCCGGGAGACCGACGTGGGTGTGGCCGGCCGCCTCGTCCCCGGGATCCAACGTCCGCGCCGCCACAGCTCGAGAGTGCCTCCGGCCGATGCGTCCGCGTCGTCCAGCCCCGCGGAGGAGGCGACCGGCGGTGAGGTGCCGCGACAGCGCTCAGCAACGAGGAGGCGGGAGCCCGACGAGGGGCCGCCCGAGGTGGGGCCGCAGATGACGTTGCCGCTGATGACCCCCAACGGCGTCGTCGGGTCCTTGACGGTGACGGCCGGCGAGCACCGCCCGCTGGACGAGGTGCTGCTCCGCGATCTCGCCGGGCGGGCCGCCGTAGCCCTGGAGAACGCCCTGACGTTCGCCCGCCAGCACCGCGCGGCCATGGTCCTCCAGCGCGCCCTGCTGCCCAGGGTGGCTCCGGGGCTTCCCGGGGTGCTGGTCGCGACGCGCTACCTGCCGGCGGCCGAGCAAGCACTTGCCGGAGGCGACTTCTTCAAGACCGTCACCGTCGACGGCCGGCTCGTCTGCGCACTGGGTGACGTGATGGGACACGGGACGGCGTCCGCCGCCCGCGCGGGCCAGCTGCACGGCCTGGTCGCGGTCCTGGCGCTGCAGGGGTTCGGGCCGGGAGAGCTGCTCGGGCACCTGAGCCGAGGAGTCCACCAGATGATGGACCTGGATCTCGCGACCCTGCTCGTCTGCTCGTACGACCCCTCGACACGGCAGCTGACAGCAGCGACGGCCGGCCACCCACCACCGCTCATCGCGCCGCTCGACGAGCAGCCCTTCTACCTCGATGTCGACCCCGGACCCCCCATCGGTGTCGCGGCCGCCGACTTCGTCGAGCGGACGGTGGATCTCGCTCAGGGCAGCGTCGTCGTGCTGTTCTCCGACGGGCTCGTCGAACGCCGCGGTGAGTCCCTCACGACCGGGCTCGAGCGGCTCCGCGCCGGGCTCGCCGGCGCACCGCTGTCGCTCGAGGGCGTCGCCGACCACGTCCTGGAGCACAACCCGACCGTCCGGGGCAGCGACGACATCGCACTGCTCGTGCTCAGTCACCCCTGAGCGAGCAGTAGCTGACGCTCCGACACGGCGGCGCTCCGGCTGTCCTGCGCTTCCGCGCGCCCCGCCGTACGCCTGGGTCCAAGGGCTCTGGCCCGCCCAGCTCCCGATGCCGATCGTGGGAGGTGCACCGGCAGCGCCAGACCGCGGCCGCCGTCGAGAGGACCGTCATGACCCAGCTCCCGAACCCCGTCAGCATCAGCGCCTCACTGGATCCGGGCCTGTCCAGGTGGAAGTGGTTGGTCAAGTGGTTCCTGGCCCTCCCCCACCTCGCGATCCTCGCCTTCCTGTGGCTGACCTTCGTCGTGCTCACCCTCGTGGCAGGGGCGGCCATCCTGTTCACAGGCCGCTACCCGCGGGGCCTCTTCGACCTGAACGTGGGAGTGCTGCGCTGGTCCTGGAGGGTCGAGTACTACGCCACGACCGGCGGGATGGGGACCGACCGCTACCCGCCGTTCTCGCTCGGCCGTGAACCTGACTACCCGGCGACCCTCGACGTGGCCTACCCGGAGCGGCTCTCCCGGGGCCTGGTGCTCGTCAAGTGGCTGCTCGCCGTTCCTCACCTCGTGATCGTGACCGTCCTGCTCGGCGGATCACTCGGCTGGGTCACTGTGGGCGGCGAGCGGGTCCAGCTCGCTCCCGTGTCGGGCGGGTTGCTCGGGCTGCTGGTCCTGGTGGCAGGCGTGATCCTGCTGGTGACCGGGCGGTACCCCCACGCGCTGCTCGACCTCACCGTCGGCCTCAACCGGTGGGTGTACCGCGTCATCGCCTACGCCGCCTTCATGACCGACCAGTACCCGCCCTTCCGGCTCGACCAGGGCGGAACCGAGCCCGGGTCCGGGCCGCTCGTCCCGCCCCAGGCCGGGCCTGCCCCAGTCGACCTCCGTGGCCTCGACCGACCGGAGGTCAGCAGGGTGCCTGACCACTCCCACCAACCTGGGAAGCCCCTGCTCTGACGGCCTGACCAGACATGGGCGGTTGTGCTGCACCCGCGGCCCTGCTTGACCTCCCGGCGGCGCCGGCGAGAGGGTGACGCGCCACGGCTGGGACGCGAGCGGGCTGTGGGCGTCATGAGTGCTCACGACGTGGAGGTGAACGTGCGCCGCACCCCCCTCATCGGCAACGGCAACACCGAGTCAGCGCGGCCCTTCCTCTCCACGTACGTCTGCCTCTCCTAGCCACGAGGCGTCAGCGGGGCCCCGCATGTCGACCCAGGCGCGGCTCAGGGCCGCACGCGTGGTGGCAGTTCTGTTCGCCTTGATCGCGGGGCTCGTCCTCATGGGCCTCATCGACCTCAGGGGTGCATCGGCATGGCTGAGCTCGCCTACCCGGACAGGGCCGGTGCGATGGGAAGCCTGCCGTGGGGTGTCGGCGTGACGCTGTGGGGGCTGCTCGTCGCACTGGTCGCCGTCCCCCGACGGACGGAGCGCGGGGGCTGATCGTGCGAAGGCCACGGAGGCGGCCACCCGGGGAAGGGCTGGCTGAGACCGGCACAGAAGGTCCATCATGGGAGCGAGATCATCGTGCCTACGGGCAGGCTCGTGGCCATCACATCCGCTGTCACCGTCCATGGTCCTGCGTCCCCGTCCCGCCGCCGGGACCGCTTCGCGCACCTGCTGCGACAGCTCAGTGCCATGACCGTCGTCGGTGCCTTGGCCGGCCTGGTCGTCGTCGGGGAGATCCTGGTGCACACCGACGGCGTCGACTTCCGCCTGCTGCAGCCTGCCGCTCTGGCCATCGTGCTGTTCGTCCTGATCCCCGGGATCTACGCAGCAGTCCTCACCCTGCTGTCCGAGCGCTGGCTGCGTGAGGACAGCTGGTTCCTGCGGACCAGCTGGGCCACTGCCGCAGCTCCCCTGCTGACCTGGCTCGTGGTCTTCCCCCTACTGCCCGCGCTGGCGGCCGTGCTCGTGCTCTGGCTCGTCCAGGACGCAGTCCGCCAGACGACGCCCGGCCGCGCGGTGCTCTCCTGGCGGGGTTGGCCGTGGGCGGCCAGGGCGCTCCTGCTGGTCGTGTTCCTGGTGAGTTCGACGAGGCTGGTCGGCGACGTCACCGTCCTGACGTGACCGCGAGCTGACGTCCTGAACTGCTCCACCAAGCCGTGCGCCGTCGTCCCTGACCGGTCCAGGCGAGGGGCCTGACGTCCACCCACACGGGTCGTTGACGCGCGCCTGCTGAGGGGGTCGATGGAGACAATCCGGACTCGATCCGTTCACGAAATGCGTCCGTCACCTGGACCGCGGTTTCACGAAACACGCCCGTCCTACGGTCACGTCCGGTCGCCGGGCATCCCGCCCCGGCGAGTGACTTCCCCGGATGCACATCCTCATCCGGCACGCCTGCAGACAGGACCGACGATGAACCCCAGGCGTACCCGCAGATGTGCGGGCGTGGCACTCACCGCGTCGATGGCACTCGTGCTGTCGGCGTGCGGCGGCACGAAGACCGACAGTGCCAGCGGCGCGAGCGGGGCCTCCGCTTCCGGCAGCAGCTGCGTGAACGTCTCCGGCAACACGATCAAGCTCGGCTTCCTCAACTCGACCTCCGGCGCGATGGCGATCAGCGAGCAGACGGTTCGCGACTCCCTGCTCCTGGCCGCTGACGAGATCAACGCGGCCGGCGGGATCCTGGGCAAGAAGATCGAGCCGATCAAGGAGGACGGGGCTTCCGACCCGCCGGTGTTCGCCGAGAAGATGCAGAAGCTGCTCACCCAGGACTGCGTCGCCGCGGTCTTCGGCGGGTGGACGTCGGCCTCGCGCAAGGCGATGCTGCCGGTGGTCGAGGGCAACAACGGGCTGCTGTTCTACCCGGTGCAGTACGAGGGGCTCGAGGCCTCCAAGAACATCTACTACACCGGCGCGACCACCAACCAGCAGATCATCCCGGCCATGGACTTCCTGAAGTCCAAGGGTGTGAAGACCCTGTTCCTCGCAGGCTCGGACTACGTCTTCCCGCGCACGGCAAACAAGATCATCAAGGCGTACGCCGCCACTCTCGACATCAAGATCGTCGGGGAGGAGTACGTCCCGCTCGACAGGGACGACTGGTCCGCCCAGGTCGCCAAGATCGTCGCCGCCAAGCCCGACTTCGTGTTCAACACGATCAACGGCTCGTCCAACGTCGGCTTCATCAAGGCCTACTACGAGCAGGGCCTGACCGCCGCCACGACCCCGATCGTCTCGGTGTCGATCGCCGAGGAGGAAGCCCCTGCGATGGGCGTCGACCTCACGGGCCAGTACGCCTCCTGGAACTACTTCCAGACCGTGGCCAGCCCGACCAACACGAAGTTCGTCGCCGCCTTCAAGGCGAAGTACGGCCCGAACCGTCCGACGTCGGACCCGATGGAGGCGGCCTACACCTCGCTCTACCTCTACAAGAACATCGTGGAGAAGGCCAAGTCGTTCGCCGTGAAGGACGTGAACGCCGCTTCCGGCGGCGTGACGTTCGACGCGCCAGAAGGCACCGTCACGATCAACGGCGAGAACCACCACATCGCCAAGACGAGCCTGATCGGCCAGATCAACGCCAACGACCTGTTCGACGTCGTGGCCAGGTCCGGCGCGCCGATCGAGCCCGACCCGTTCCTCAAGGGCTACTCCTGGTGGAAGCCGTAGGAGACGGTCACGGCGCTCGACAGCCGTGAGTTCCGGCCGGGGGTCCCGTGTGCGAGCACGGGACCCCCGGCCCCCGCGGGCATCTGAAGAGGAGGGCTCACCATGGACGCTTTCACCACCCCGCTCCTCACCGGCACCGCCACGGGCGCGATCCTGCTGCTCGCAGCCCTCGGCCTGACCCTCACGTTCGGCCAGATGGGCGTCATCAACATGGCCCACGGCGAGTTCCTCATGGCGGGGGCCTACGCCACGTACCTCACCCAGCAGGTGGTCACCAACACCGACGTGTCGATCGTGATCGCCGTGCCGGTCGCCTTCCTCGTGGCAGGCGGCCTCGGCCTGCTGCTCGAGTTCTTCGTCATCTCACGGATGTACCACCGCCCGCTCGACACGCTGCTGGTGACCGTCGGCGTCGGCCTGGTGCTGCAGCAGCTCGCGAGGGACCTGTTCGGGGCCCAGGGCGACCCTGTCGTCGCCCCGGGCTGGCTCGACCACCAGATCGACGTCTTCGGCTACAACTGGCCGTTCCGCCAGATCTTCACCATCCTGCTCGCGCTGGCCGGCCTGGCGGCCCTGGCGGCGCTGCTGAAGTATTCGTCCTTCGGGCGCCAGATCCGGGCGACCGTCCAGAACCGCGACCTCGCGGAGACCCTCGGTGTGACGACCCGCCGGGTGGACCGCATGACGTTCTTCGTGGGGTCAGGTCTGGCCGGGGTCGGCGGGGTCGCTCTCGCGCTGATCTCCGGGACGAACCCGACGCTCGGCACCGGCTACATCATCCCGGCCTTCCTCGTCGTGGTCGCGGGCGGGCTCGGCAACCTGACCGGCACGGTCCTCGCTGCCTGGACGGTCGGAGTCGTCACGGCGTTCTGCACCGACTGGATCAACGGGAGCATGGCCCAGGTCATCACCTTCGCCCTGGTCGTCGTCTTCCTGCAGGTCAGGCCGCAGGGCCTGTTCACCGTCCGGACGAGGGGCCTGGTGTGAGGGCGACCCCGAGCCGGGAGGTCCTGCGCAGCTGGTCCCCGCTCGCCGGCATCGCGGTGTTCGCGGTCCTGCTCCTGGTCGTCGCGCCCGCAGTCCTGAGCCCGTTCCGCCTCGACAACCTCGCCAAGTACAGCTGCTGGGCGATGGCGGCCGTCGGCATCGGCCTGGCCTGGGGCCGGGGCGGCATGCTGGTCCTCGGGCAGGGGGTGTTCTTCGGCCTCGGCGGCTACGTGATGGCGATGCACCTGAAGCTGGAGTCCGCGGGTGCCGGCCAGGTGCCCGACTTCATGGCGCTCTACGGCGACGGCACGATGCCGTTGTGGTGGGAGCCCTTCCGCAGCAGCGCGTTCACGCTGTTCGCCATCGTGGCGCTGCCGGTCCTGATCGCCTCGGTCCTCGGCTACGCCATCTTCAAACGACGGGTCAAGGGCGCCTACTTCGCGATCCTCACGCAGGCGCTGGCCGTCGCCTTCGCGACCCTGCTGGTCGCCACGATCCAGCAGACCGGCGGCTTCAACGGCCTGAACAACTTCAGCTCGTTCTTCGGCTACAACCTGTACGACCCGACGAACAAGCGGATGCTCTACACGATCGCGGCGAGCCTGCTGGTGGCGATGCTGCTGGTGGTCTTCCAGCTGCGGCGCAGTCGCTTCGGCGAGCTGCTCGTCGCGTGCCGCGACGGGGAGGAGCGGGTGCGCTTCCTCGGTCACGACCCCGCCAACGTCAAGCTGTTCGCGTTCGTCGTCGCTGCCGTCATGGCGAGCATCGGCGGCGCGATGTACGCCCCGATCGTCGGGATCATCTCGCCCACGGACGTCGGCGCGCCCGCCTCACTGCTGCTGATCGCCGGCGTCGCCCTCGGCGGCCGAGCCTCGCTCCTGGGCCCGGCGCTGGGTGCCATGGCGGTGGGCTACGGCAGGTCGACGCTGTCGGAGTCCTTCCCGACCCAGTGGACCTACTTCCTCGGAGCCCTGTTCATCGTGGTCATCCTGCTGATCCCCGCCGGCCTCTCCTCGGTGCTCCCGAGGCTGTGGGCGCCGCTGCGCGGCAGGGTGGGCCCGGCGCGGCGGCTCCGAGAGAGCGGAGCGACGGCATGACCGCGCTGGACAGGCCCGGCCTGGACTACCTCGAGGTGCAGGGCCTGACCGTCGAGTTCGACGGCTTCAAGGCCGTCGACAGCGTCGATCTCACCCTCCTGCAGGGCCGGCTGCACTTCCTGATCGGACCCAACGGTGCCGGCAAGACGACCCTGGTCGACGCCCTCACCGGCCTGGTCGGCGGCACGGGACGGGCGCGGTACCACGACACGGACCTGCTCAGCCAAAAGGCGCACCAGATCGTGCGCCTGGGCATCGGACGCACGTTCCAGACGGCCACCGTGTTCGAGGAGCTCACGGTGCTGCAGAACCTGGACATCGCCGGGGGCGTCCACCGCAAGGCCTGGCGGATGCTCGGCGCGCGCAAGGGCGTGCCCTCGTACGTGGAACACGCCCTCGAGACCGTCGGGCTGTCCGCGCTGCGGAACCGGCCGGCAGGCATCCTCGCCCACGGCCAGAAGCAGTGGCTGGAGATCGGGATGCTGCTGGTCCAGGACGCGAAGGTGATGTTCCTCGACGAGACGGTCGCCGGCATGAGCGCCGAGGAGCGCGACCAGACCGGGGAGCTGCTCAAGCGGATCGGCCGCGAACGCACGATCGTCGTCATCGAGCACGACATGGACTTCGTCCGGACGTACGCCGACGTGGTCACCGTGATGCACGCAGGCAAGGTGCTCATGGAGGGGACGGTCGCGCAGGTCCAGGCGAACCCGCAGGTCCAGGAGGTCTACCTCGGCCGCCGGGTCGAGCACGCGCTGGAGGGCGGACACCTTGCTTGAGCTCAGGGGAGTGACCGCTGGGTACGGCCGCGCGATGGTCCTGCACGACGTGGACGTCTCCGTCCCCGCCGGCGGGGCGGTCTCGATCATGGGACACAACGGCGCCGGCAAGTCGACTCTGCTGCGGGTCGCCACGGGCCTGATCGCGGTCCGGTCGGGCCAGGTGCTGCTCGACGGCGAGGACGTGACGGGGCTCAGGCCCAGCGCCCGGGTGCGCCGAGGTCTGGGCTACGTGCCGCAGGGCCAGCAGAGCTTCCCGCAGATGACGACCCTGGAGAACCTCCAGCTCGTCTCCACCGTCCAGTCCGAGATCGACGAGGTGCTCGACACGTTCCCGGCGCTGACGACACTCCTCCCCCGCCGGGCCGGCCTGCTCTCCGGCGGCCAGCGCCAGCAGCTGGCCATCGCCCGGACGCTGCTGACCAAGCCGAGGATGCTCATCCTGGACGAGCCCACCGAGGGCATCCAGCCCAACGTCGTCGCCGAGATCGAGCGGGTGATCGCTGATCTCGCCAGCCGGAGCGGCATGTCGCTGCTGCTCGTCGAGCAGCACGTGGGATTCGCGCTGCGCTCGACCGACTCGTACTACGTGCTGCAGTCGGGCCGCATCACCGGGCTCGGCGACGGCGGAGAGGCCGCACTGGACTCGGTGCGCGAGGCGATGGCGGTGTGAGGCGCCACACCGCCGTGACCACACAACCTCCTCTGCTCCGGTGCGCCGGGCAGGCCGTCCCGCACGAAGGGCCGCGCACATGCACCTGACCCCGTCGGACGTCGAGAAGCTGCTGCTGGCCACGGCCGGAATGGTCGCGCGCGACCGGTTGGCCCGCGGCGTCCTGCTGAACTACCCGGAGTCGGTCGCCCTGCTGTCGACCTGGGTGATCGAGCGGGCTCGCGACGGCCTGTCCGTGAGCGAGCTGATGACCCTCGGACGCGAGGTGCTCGCCCGGGAGCAGGTCATGCCGGAGGTCGCGGAGATGCTCGACGAGGTCCAGGTCGAGGCGACGTTCCCCGACGGCCGCAAGCTCGTGACCCTGCACCAGCCGATCGCGTGAGGCCCACAGGCGGCCTCACCCACCCCTACCGAGGAGGCATGACGTGGCAGGACTGCGCACCGGGCCAGGACAGATCAGGGTCGCCGACGGGGTGCTCGAGCTCAACGCCGACCGTTCGGCGGACGAGCGCAAGACCATCGTCGTCGTGAACACCGGTGACCGGCCGGTCCAGATCGGCTCACACATCCACCTCCCTGCCACGAACGCCGCCCTGGCCTTCGACCGGGTCGCCGCAGAGGGCTTCCGGCTCGACATCCCGTCCGGCACCTCACGACGGTTCGAGCCCGGCGCCTCTCGCGAGGTCGACATCGTCGCGCTGCGCGGTGCGCGGCGCGTGCCGGGCCTGCAGGTGACGGTGGTGGGCGCAGCCCCCCGGACCAGCCCGAAGCAGCCCTGACAGGTGGAGATCTCGAGGGGGGACTACGCGGCGCTCTACGGGCCGACGACCGGCGACCAGGTGCGGCTGGGCGACACCGACCTGTGGATCGAGGTCGAGCAGGACCACACCTTCGGCGGAGAGGAGGCGGTCTTCGGCGGCGGCAAGTCGATCCGCGAGTCGATGGCCCAGTCGACCCTGCCCAGAGCAGAGGGTGCGCTCGACACCGTCATCACGAACGCCATCGTGCTGGACCACTGGGGGGTGGTGCGGGCCGACGTCGGCATCCGGGACGGGCGCATCGTGGCGCTGGGCCGGTCGGGGAACCCCGACATCGCCGACGGCGTCCACCCCCAACTGGTGATCGGCCCGTCCACCGACGTCGTGTCCGGGGAGGGCAAGATCCTCACGGCCGGCACCATCGACTCGCACGTGCACCTGCTCTCCCGCTCCCAGGTCGTCGAGGCGCTGGCCACGGGTACGACGACGATCGGCGGCGGTGGCACGGGCCCGTCGGAGGGCTCGAAGGCCACCACCGTCACTCCTGGCGCCTGGCACCTGCGCTCGGTGCACCGGGCGCTCGACCCGCTCCCGGTCAACGTCCTGCTGCTGGGCAAGGGGAACACGGTCTCGGCCCAGGGCCTGGCGGAGCAGGCCCTGGCGGGAGCGGCGGGCTTCAAGGTGCACGAGGACTGGGGGTCCACCCCGGCCGCGATCGACGCCTCCCTCCGCGCGGCCGAGGAGTACGGGCTGCAGGTCGCCCTGCACTCCGACTCGCTCAACGAGGCCGGCTACCTGGAGTCGACGCTGGGCGCGATCGCCGGCCGCTCGATCCACGCCTTCCACACCGAGGGCGCAGGCGGGGGGCACGCGCCGGACATCCTCAAGGTCGCGAGCCAGGCGCACGTCATCCCCGGCTCGACCAACCCGACGCTGCCGCACACCGTGAACACGGTCGCGGAGCACCTGGACATGCTCATGGTCTGCCACCACCTCAACCCCCGCGTGCCGGAGGACCTCGCCTTCGCGGAGTCACGCATCCGGGCCAGCACGATCGCGGCTGAGGACCTCCTGCACGACCTCGGCGCCCTGTCGATCACCTCGTCCGACGCCCAGGCGATGGGCCGGATCGGAGAGGTCGTGACCCGGACCTGGCAGGTCGCACACGTGATGAAGCACCGGTTCGGCCAGCTCGGTGGTGGCCGGGCGGACAACGTCCGGGCGAAGCGTTACGTCGCGAAGTACACGATCAACCCGGCCATCGCACACGGCATCTCGTCCGAGGTCGGTTCGGTGGAGCCCGGGAAGATGGCCGACCTCGTGCTGTGGGAGCCACGGTTCTTCGGGATCCGACCGGCCGTCGTCATGAAGGGAGGGGCCCTGGTCTGGGGAGCGCTCGGCGACCCCAACGCCTCGATCCCGACGCCGCAGCCCGTCCTGATGCGCCCGACCCTGGTCGACCAGGACGGCGCCGACCACTCCGTCCACTTCGTCGCCCCGGCCGCCCTGGAGTCAGGCATCGAGCAGGCCCTGGGTCTGCGCAGCCGGCTCGTCGCCGTGGCGCCGACCCGCGACGTCGGGAAGGCGGAGATGGTGAACAACTCCGCCCTTCCCGACATCGACATCGACCCGGAGACGTTCCGCATCACCATCGACGGGGAGCTGGTCGTCCCGGCGCCGGTCAGCGTCCTGCCGCTCGCCCAGCTCTACACGATGTTCTGAGAACCCATGACCACTGCCTCGTCGGACCTGCTCCTGATGCTGCTGTCGGACGCGCGCCTCCCGGTGGCCGGACACACCCAGTCCGCCGGGCTGGAGCCGGCGCTGCGCGAGGGCCTGACGGACGTCCCGGCCTACCTGCGGCTGCGGCTGCGCACCGTGACCCGGGTCGAGGCCGGGACAGCCGTCGTCGCGATGCACCACGTACGGGCGGGACGCCCGCTCGGACCGGTGGAGGCCGCGTGGGCAGCGCGCACCCCCTCACCGGCGATGCGCACCACCTCACACCAGCTGGCGAGGGGCCTGCTCCGACTCGCCGGGGCGCTCTGGCCGCTGGCGGACCTGGCCGCGCCGTCCTCACGCCCCGTGGTGCTGGGAGCCGTCGGGGCGGCCGTCGGGCTCTCGCCGCCGTCGCTCGCCCGCCTGGTCGGGTACGACGACGTGCAGACGGTCTCGGCTGCAGCGCTCAAGCTCACCCCGTTGAACCCGGCCCAGACGACGCGCTGGGTGCTGGACGCGCTGCCGCAGATCGACCTGCTGGCAGCTGAGGTCGCCGTACTGACGGCGCCGGACGAGATTCCCGCGTCCAGCGCACCCCAGATCGAGCAGTGGGCCGAACGGCACGCTGTCGCCACCAGGAGGCTGTTCAGTGCCTGACCCCGATGCACCCACCCGCCGTCCCCTCCGGCTCGGCGTCTGCGGACCGGTGGGGACAGGCAAGTCCTCGCTGATCGCGCTGCTGTGCCGCGAGCTCGCCCCGGACCTCGAGATCGGGGTGGTCACCAACGACATCTACACCGACGAGGACGCCCGCTTCCTGCGCTCGGCAGGGGTGCTCGACCCGGCCCGCATCGTCGCGGTCGAGACGGGGGCGTGCCCGCACACCGCGATCCGCGACGACATCACCGCGAACCTGATGGCGGTCGAGGACCTCGAGGCGGCGCACGCGCCCCTCGACCTGGTCCTGATCGAGTCCGGTGGCGACAACCTCACGGCGACCTTCTCCCCGGCGCTCGTCGACGTCCAGATCTTCCTGCTCGACGTGGCGGGAGGAGGCGACGTCGCTCGCAAGGGCGGCCCGGGGATCGAGCGCGCTGACCTGCTGGTGGTGAACAAGACCGACCTCGCGCCGTACGTCGGGGTCGACGCGGTCCTCATGACGGCGGACGCCCGTTCCGCCCGCTCCGGCGGCCCCGTGATCGCCCTGTCGCGGTCGGACCCCGGATCGATCGCCGAGCTGACGGGGTGGGTGCTCGGGCGCCTCGCGGCCTACGAGGCCGGCGACCTGGTCCCGCAGGACCCCGGGCCGATGGCCCCGCACTGGCACGCGAGCACCGCAGAGCACCGGCACGACTCCGTCGAGCAGCCCGCCCGGTGACCGGACCCCGCGGCCAGGCATGACGACGCTGTCGCTCCGGGCGGACCCGGTCGGCCGCCGGGCGACCGTACGCACGTCCGCCGGAGTGCTGCGGCCGTACACGCTGTCCTGCGACGGCGCGTCCGCCCGCATCTGCCTGGTCCCTACGGGGGCCCTGCTCCTGGCTGGGGACCACGTGCAGCTCCGCGTCGACGTGGGCCCAGGCGCTCACCTCGAGCTGGTCGAGACCGCCGGCACGGTGGCCTACGACATGAGGAACGCCTCCCCGGCGCAGGCATGCGCACGGTGGGACGTCGAGATCCGCGTCGCTGAAGGCGGATCGCTGCGCTGGGAGGCGCTGCCCTTCATCGTGGCGACGGGCGCCGACGTGCGGCGGCGCACGACGGTCCAGCTGGGGGCCGGTGCCGCCCTGTGGCTGCGGGAGACGCTCGTGCTCGGCCGCAGCGGGGAGGCGGGCGGGCGGGTGCGCTCCCGGCTCGACGTCCGCCGCGAGGTGCCGGTGCTGGTCGAGGACACCGACTCCGTCGACGTCGGGAGCCGGGTCGTGGACTCGCTGCTGGTGATCGGATTCGAGGCGGTCGGAGGCATGCGACTGGCGGCGGGCGGGACCCTGTTCCGCTCGCTTCCCGACCAGACGCACCTGTCGTCGGTCGACCGGGACGCGAGCTCCTCCTAGCGCCGCACGCAACCCGCCGACGGCCCGGGCGCTGATCGCCTTCCTCCTGCCGCTCGTCTTCTTCGGCAGGACGTGCGTGGGCCGCAACAGCAGCCGTCGCGAGGTGGAGCGCTGTCGTGGCGGCGCGTCTGGTCAGTGCCGGCACACCGACCAGGCGTCCTGGACGACCAGCCCGGCCGGCGAGATGGCGAGGGTGCTCTCGTACGCCCGCCGGCTGAGGTAGAGCAGGGCGTGGCGCTGCGGGTGCGCCGAGACGAGGTCCTCGGTCCCGACCTGGTCGGGCCGCACGTGGACGAGCCCGATCGTGTTGCTCCGCGCCCGTCCACACGCGGGGCAGTGCGGCGCCCCCTCACTGACGGTGTGCTCCGGGCACGGCGGCAGGACCGCCCGGGCGGCGGTGACCTGGACGACCCGCTCACTGCGGCGGCCGGTCGACGCCGCAAGGAGGTCTCCCACCACGACGCCTGTCAGACGGGCGGTCTCCCACGCGGCGACGAGCCGGCGGGAGACGGCCAGGCCGCCGTGAGGCAGACCCACCAGGTCCCACCCTGACCCGCCCGGGAGCGAACCGTCCGCAGCGGCCTCGTCCAGCTGCTCCTCGTCGACCCGCAGCGGCGCGACCTGCTCGCGGTCGAGCAGGTCCTGCTGGCCGCAGGTCGAGCAGGGCGGGAGGTCGATCAGCGCGGCGGACTCGTTGACGACGAACCCGTCCAGGGGGTCCATGCCCGAGACGCCGACCAGATCGGCTGCGTCGTAGTCGGTCTGGTCCAGGTGCTGCCTTGCCGAGACCTGGACCACGGCTCCCGGCAGGGCCCGGAGCCGCGCGACCAGGCGCTCCTGCGCCTCCTGCTGGGTCTCGTCGAACGCGGCGAGCCTCATCCCGTCGACCTCGGTGTCGACCCTGGGCCCGTCCCAGCGGTTCCACTCGTCGACGGCGCGCACGAGGGCCTCCCACACGGCCGGGTCCGGCTGCTCGTGGGAGAAGGCGGCGACGATCCAGGACGCGTGCACGGCTAGGACAGCGTCGCGGCGGACCGGGCGATGCCCGGGACGTACGCCCCAGGCGGGACCGGCGGCGTCGCGGAAGCCCCGACACCGCCGTAGAAGGTGAGCATCACGCCCGCGAAGATCGCCCTGTCCGACGGGGTCCTGCGCAGGTGCTCGATGAACAGACGGTTGGTCCTGTTGATCACGAGCGTGAAGCCCATCGGCAGGGCAGCCCCTGCCATGACCAGGTGAAGTCCCGGGTGCACGACGCCGCGGTGCACCTCGAACCGCAACGACATCAGGGGCTGCACCTCGGGACCTCCGACGTACTTGGGCCAGACGTGGTGTCCCTCGAGGTGGAACAGCCCTCCGGCGAAGTCGGTGTCCAGCGTCCCGACCATGCCTCCGGAGACAACGACGGGCGGGTACGGGAGGGCGGCGTTCCAGAACAGCCGGCGCTTCCTGCGTGCGCGGCGCCGCCGGTCCCGCCGCTGCCGCTCCTTGGTGGTGTCCTTCGGGACAGCTCTCGGCACCGCCCGCGGACGACTGCGGGCCCACTCGATCAGCTTGTAGACCAGGTAGAGCAGCAGCAGGACGATCCCGATGATCGCGATCCACATGAGGACCGTCCACACCATCGCCGCGGTGATCCCGGCACCTCCAAGGATGACCACGCCGACCGCGGCGGGCGGTGACGCCATCCGGGCGGCGGCCGCGAGGCGCGCCGGGGTGAAGGCGTCGAACGGCGAGGTCAGGGGCGACGCGTCGTCGGTATCCGAGCGGGTGAAGAACGACACGAGTCGGTCGACGAGCCCTGTCACGAAGGACCAGACCCGGCTGGCGATCCCGCCCGCGAGCCGCAGCAGGGCCTCCACCGGCTCACGGACGAGCTCGACGACGATCCCCAGGACCCGTTCGACCAAGCGCCGCACCTGGTCGACCACGGCTCGCACCGCTGCGACGACCGCTCCCACGGCGTTGCTGAGCACGTCGATCACCTGGGTCACGGCTGCAGCGAGCTGAGCCACCAGGTTGGCGACGCCCCGCGCGACCCACGCCACGATGCCCGTCACCACCTCGAGGATCCGGGCCCGTACGCCTGCGAGCAGGGTCGTCGTGATCGAGGTGAGCCGGGCGAGGACCTGGGCGTTGTCGCGGGCCACCCGCACCAGGGCCGCGCTCATCGCCGCGGTCACGCTGGCGTGGAAGGCCCCCTGGGTCGTCGCCTGCTCTGCCCCTCGCAGCGCCGTCGCCGCCTCCTCGTCCGGCGGGAAGTCGCCGGCTGAGTAGGCGAAGTCCATGACGGCGGCGAGCACCTCCAGTCCGTGCTCACGGTTGTCCTGGAGCTCGCGGACGGCGCGCGCCTCTGCTCGCGCGATCTGGGTGAGCGCTGCGGCCTCGAGCCCTCGGAGCCCGGCGAGCACCGACCGGTGGGCGCTGCGCAGGACGCCGGTCATCCAGGCGACGACCGCAGCCAGCTTCCGGCGCACCGAGGCGATGGCCCGCAGCAAGGCGGCGACGATCCGCTGCAGGACGGACAGGAACGCGGCCCCGACCCGGTCGAGCACGCCGAGCACACCGGCGATCACGTGACCGACCACGGACTGCACGAAGTCGCGCACGCCGTCGACCGCCCCCGTCACGACCGCCGCGACGCGGTCGGCCACGCCGAGCACCCTGCTGCGGATGCCCCTGAGAACAGGCACGTCCGGAATCGGCACCGCGTGTGCGGCACGCAGCACACCGGCAACGGCCCCGGTGACGGCACCGGCGACGGCCCCGGTCACCCGGTTGACCGCAGCCTGGACCGCCGAGCCGATCTGGGCCCCTGTGCGCAGCGCCCAGGCGACCGCGCCGGTCACCGCTGCGCTGACGGCCGTGATGCGGGCCGTCAACCAGCCGGCCACCCGGTCCGCCGCCGCCGAGGCGGCCTGGTGGACCCGCCCGGACGCGCCGCTCACCACGGCGTCGACCCGCGCTCGTTGCGCGGCGAAGGTCGCGGTCACCTCTGTCCGGCGGGCGGCAGTCATCGAGCGCACGCGCTGGATGCTCGCGTCCGTGTCGGCGATCACGCGGGACCGGAAGCTCGCGTGCACGGGCGCCAGCGGCTTGTCCGCATGGCGGCCGCCGGCCCCCGATGCGCCGGCCGCGGTGGGAGCGGCCGCCGTGGGAGCGGCCGCCGTGGCGCCGACCGGGTCCGAGCCGGTGGGGGCGGGGGCGCCTGTCCCGGGCGCGGCGAGGACCGGGGCGGCGGCACCGGCCGGACCTGCCACCGCGGGGGCTGCTGGAACCGCCGCGCCCGGGTCCCCCCTGCCGGCACTGCTCGCGGCCGTCGCGGCCCGGGCCGGTCCCGGTGCGGCGACCTCGACGTCCGGAACCGGCACCGGGGCCGGCCTTCCTGGAGCTCGACCGGCCGTCCGGCTCCTGGCCTGGTCCCGCCGCTCGCGCGAGGCCTCCCCCACCGCGCTGACGCCCGTCAGCCGCCTTCCGGCCGGGCCCGCGCCCCGCATGACAGCACCGCGTACGCCCCCGTGCAACAGGCCGGCCCCAGGAACAGGGCCTCCCGCCCCTGAGGCCCGACCGGCAGCCCGCCGGCCCGCCCTGCGACGGGCGGCCGGCACGTCCTCCCGCACGCGCTCGCCCACCTCAGACGCCCTCCTCGCGAGCCAGGCGGAGGTACGGCCCGAACTCGGCCGAGGACGGCACCTTGCCCTGGTGCTGGCGCTGGCGGGCGACGGCCTTGACCAGGTGGGCCATGCAGATGGGGACCCCTTCGTGCGCGGCGAGGAACGCGGCCAGCAGCGCTGCACTGCGGATGCCCCCGCCGGTCATCGGGAAGCCGTGCGCGAGGAACTCGGGGTCGATGTCGTCCGCCACGGGGGCGGTCGCCGGCAGGGCCCGGCGCCACAGCTCACGCCGGGCGGCCTCGTCCGGTGGGGGGAAGGCGACCTGGAAGGGCAGCCTCCTCGTGAACGCCTCGTCCAGGTTGCCGGCGAGGTTCGTCGCGAGGACCAGGACCCCGTCGAAGCTCTCGATCCGCTGCAGGAGGAAGGCGACCTCGATGTTGGCGTAGCGGTCGTGGGAGTCCTTGACCTCGGACCGCCGGCCGAACAGCGCGTCTGCCTCGTCGAACAGCAGCACGGCGTCCGTCCGCTCGGCGGCCGACAGGACCCGCTCGAGGTTCTTCTCCGTCTCGCCGATGTACTTGCTGACGACGGCGGACAGGTCGACCCGGTAGAGGTCGAGGCCCAACTCGCGGGCGACGACGGAGGCCGCCATCGTCTTGCCCGTCCCGGACGGTCCGGAGAACAGCGCCCGGACCGAGGCCCTGCCGGTCAGGCGACCGAACTGCCAGGCGTCGAAGACCTCCCGCCTGCACCGGACGGCGCTCGCAAGCTGCTGCAGCCGCCGTGCGGTCGCGGGCGGCACGACCAGGTCGTCCCACCGGACGTCGGCGGTCACGCGCTCGGCCACGCTGTCGAGCGCGGCCCCGCTCCTGCTCCGCGCCGCCGCGGACAGCGCTGGGTAGTCGGTCGACCCGGTCCTCGCCAGCGTGGTGCAGGCAGCTCGCACCTGCGCGGGACCCAGGGAGAACACCGCCGCGACCGCCGCGACGTCCGGCCCGGCTGCCTCGAGCCCGCGAGCTGCGAGCTCGTGCTCCCAGAACCCCTGACGGTCACGGACACTCGGCCGGCCGATCACCAGCCACTCGACGTCCTCGGTCTCGACGGGCAGCTGCGTGCCTGGGGACACCGCGACGATCAGCGGCACCGGGGCCTGCAGCAGCTGCCGCCAGCGCTCGCGGTCGGCCTCAGGACTCCCCTCTCCGGAGACGTCCAGGAGCGAGGCGGTCCGGACGAAGAGCGTCGCGTCGTGCAGGCGGGCTCGCAGCACAGCCTGCCTGGTCCGGACGTCGAGATCGGGCTCTGCTGCGGACGCCTCGACGAGTCGCCGGCCCCATCGCGCAGCCAGGGACCGGGCCGCCTCGACGGCCTCGGCCTCCGACCAGGACTCGAGCACGGTCACCCG
>JAOPWP010000025.1 GCA_025965615.1 Frankiales bacterium | reverse complement strand
GCACCAGGCGATGCTGGCCGCCAAGATGGACTCCCCGTACGCCGAGTGGCTGGTCAACTGGGAGGACAAGCCGGGCGACGCCGAGCGGCTCACGACGTCCGTCCCGTGCGCTCAGTGGTACCCGGTCCGGGACGCGGCCCTGATCGCGCACGCCACCCAGGTCGACCCGACCGGACGCTGGTTCGCGTGCCCGGTGAAGCTGCAGCAGGAGACCTGGCCCTACGAGGACTTCCAGCTCGCGCGGTCCCTGGTCGACTCGCCGCTCCCCGAGGACGACCTGTTCGCCGGGGTGCGCGAGAAGGTGGCGACATGACCGTCCTCGCTGCTGTCGACCCGAGCTCGGTGGGGGCGGGGCCGTTCGGCCTGCTGATCGTCCTGCTCATGGGCGTCGCGACCGTGTTCCTCATCCGCAACATGACCGGCCGCCTCAAGCGCCTGCCGCCTGAGTTCCCGCCCTCGGACGAGCAGCCACGCCGCCAGGGCCCCGACGTGCCGCCGGACCCGCTGGTCTGACCCGCCGACCTCACTCGTCGCCGCGCGACCCCCTGCTCCGCTTGAGCTCCGACCTCTGACGCTTGCCCTCCAGCCGCCGCTCCTTCGCGCCCCGGCTCGGACGGGTCGGCCGCCGCTTCGGGGGAGGCGGCGCGACCGCTTCGCGGAGCAGCTGAGCGAGCCGCTCGGCTGCGGCCTCGCGGTTCTGCAGCTGGCTGCGGTGCTCGCTGGCGGCGACCGTCACCACCCCGTCGACCAGGCGGCCGCTCAGCCGGTCGAGCGCCCGCATCCGCAGGTCCTCGGGCACCGATGCCGCCTGTGCCAGGTCGAACGACAGCTCGGCGCGGCTGTCGGTCGTGTTGACGCCCTGCCCGCCGGGACCCGACGAGCGCGAGAAGCGCCACGACAGCTCGGACTCGGGCACGCTCCAGCGCGACGTGACGAGCAGGGGTCCGAGCACCGGATCATGGTGGCAGGACAGTGGTGGATCCGCCCGACGGTGGGTCCGGTCGACCGGGGGTACAGCCGGGCCAGCCAGGAGCAGGACCCCGCGACAGGAGCGACCATGACCTCGCAGGACACCGGCGGCAGGTCCCCGCTTCCGCCCTCCACCCCGGCGGCCTGACGCCGTGCCGAACCGCCTCGCCTCCTCGACCAGCCCCTACCTGTTGCAGCACCGCGACAACCCCGTCGACTGGCAGGAGTGGGGGCCCGAGGCGTTCGCCGAAGCCGAGCGGCGCGGGGTCCCGGTGCTCCTGTCGATCGGCTACGCCGCCTGCCACTGGTGCCACGTGATGGCGCACGAGTCGTTCGAGGACGAGGCCACCGCAGCGTTCATGAACGAGCACTTCGTGAACGTCAAGGTCGACCGCGAGGAGCGGCCGGACGTCGACGCGGTCTACATGCAGGTCGTCCAGGCCATGACCGGGCACGGCGGCTGGCCCATGACGAGCTTCCTCACCGCGAAGGGACAGCCGTTCTACTGCGGCACGTACTGGCCGCCCGCGCGCCGGCACGGGATGCCGTCGTTCCGGGAGGTCCTGGAGTCTGTCGCGTCCACGTGGGACACCCGTCGAGGCGAGGTCGAGGCGGCCGGCGCCGAGGTCGTGCAGCGCCTCGGCCGCAGGTCGTCCGGCACCCCCGCGCCGATCACCCCCGAACTGCTCGACCAGGCGCAGGCCTCGCTGCGCTCGGCGTACGACGGGGTGCACGGCGGCTTCGGCGACGCGCCCAAGTTCCCGCCGTCGATGGCGCTCGAGTTCCTGCTCCGGCACTCGGCGCGTACCGGGAGGGGGCTCGACCTGGTCGAGCACACCTGCCGGGCGATGGCCAGCGGAGGCATGTACGACCAGCTCGCCGGCGGGTTCGCCCGCTACGCCGTCGACGCGCAGTGGGTCGTCCCGCACTTCGAGAAGATGCTGTACGACAACGCCCTGCTCCTGCGCGTCTACGTGCACCTGTGGCGCGCGACCGGTGCCGCGTCCGCACGACGCGTCGCGATCGAGACGGCGGACTTCCTGCTGCGTGACCTGCGCACGGCGCAGGGCGGGTTCGCCTCGGCGCTGGACGCCGACACCCAGGGCCAGGAGGGGCTGACCTACACCTGGACTCCGGAGCAGCTCGTCGACGCCCTGGGCGAGGACGACGGGCGGTGGGCCGCGGAGCAGTTCGAGGTCACCCCAGCCGGCACCTTCGAGCACGGGAGCAGCGTGCTGCAGCGCCTGCTCGAGCCGGGCGACCCGGACCGCTACGCGCGGGTGTGCGACCGGCTGCGCGAGGTCCGTGCGCAGCGCCCGCAGCCCGGCCGGGACGACAAGGTGGTCACGGCGTGGAACGGCCTCGCCATCGCGGCGCTCGCCGAGGCAGGGGTCCTGCTGGACCGGCCCGACTACGTCCAGGCGGCGGACGCGTGCGCCGACCTGCTCCGCGACCTCCACTGGACCGGGACACGCCTGCTCCGGACGTCCATCGACGGCCGGCCGGGCCGGGGCGCGGGGGTCCTCGAGGACTACGCGGACCTCGCCGAGGGGTTGCTCGCGCTGCACTCCGCGACGGGCGACCCGGGCCGGCTCGACGACGCACAGCACCTTCTCGACGTGGTGCTGGAGCACTTCGCCGACGGCGAGGGCGGCTTCTACGACACCGCGGACGACGCCGAGGCCCTGATCCAGCGACCCCGGGACCCCACGGACGGGGCCACGCCCTCGGGGCTCGCGGCCGCAGCCGGCGCGCTCCTGAGCTGCGCCGCGATGACGGGTTCGGCACGTCACCGTGAGGCGGCCGAGGCAGCACTCACCACCGTCGCCCCGCTGCTCGCCCGGCAGGCCCGGTTCGCCGGCTGGTCCGCGGCGGTGGCCGAGGCGCTGGTCGCCGGACCCGCGGAGGTCGTCGTGCTCGACCGGCCGGACCTGCTCGCGGTGGCCCGGCTCGGCACGTCCCCCGGAGCGGTCGTCGTGACGGGTGGACCGCTCGCAGAGGGCCGCCCGGCAGGAGCGGCGTACGTCTGCCGGGGGTTCGTCTGCGAGCTCCCGACCCAGGACGCCGACCGGCTCGCCGAGCAGGTCCAGGTGGCGCCGTCACACCGGCGTCAGCCGCCCGGAGGTCAGGCGGTGGCGCCGTAGGTCGCGAAGGAGACGGCCACGTAGTGCGTGACGAAGGCCAGGAGCGTGAAGGCGTGGAAGACCTCGTGGAAGCCGAACCAGCGCGGTGACGGGTCCGGGCGGCGCGTGGCGTAGACGACCGCTCCAAGGGTGTAGAACACCCCACCGACCAGCAGCAGCACGACGACCGGCCAGCCGCCGCTGTCCTGCAGCTGGGGCAGGACGCTGATGGCGACCCAGCCGAGGGCCATGTAGAGGACGACGAACAGCCAACGGGCCGGCCGTCGTACGACGTTGCGCAGCACCACGCCCAGCGCCGCGCCGCCCCAGACGATGCTGAGCATGACCCAGCGCGTCCTGCCCTCGAGCAGGAGCAGGGCGAACGGGGTGTACGTGCCGGCGATCAGGATGAAGATCATCGAGTGGTCGAGGCGCTTCATCACCGCGCGTGAGCGGTCGCTCCAGTGCCCTCGGTGGTAGGCCGCGGAGGTCCCGAACAGCAGGGCCACGCTCACCGCGTAGACGAGGGCAGCGGTGCGGGCCCGACCGGCGTCGGCCAGGCAGACCAGCGCCGTACCCGTCACCAGCGAGATCGCGAAGCCCGCCTGGTGGAGCACGCCGCGCAGCCGCGGCTTGATCGCCGCCGCCAGCTCCTGGACCTTGGCTTCGGCGGTGTCGTACACATGACTCCCTGATGGCATCGAGGTGCCTGACCTCACAGCACTGTCTGAAGACACGCTGGGTATCCTTCCCACAATCCTCCGGAACAGGCGCGCCGGCCCTGCTGGCCCTGGTCCGGACCTCCTAGGGAGAGGCAACCATGACCACCGCGTCCACGATCCCGGGGCTCGACTCGCCCCCCACGAACAACGCGAAGCTGGTCGAGTGGGTGCGGGAGACGGCGCTGCTGACCCGTCCCGACCGGGTCGAGTGGTGCGACGGGTCCGAGCAGGAGTGGCAGCGCCTCACGTCGCTGCTCGTGGACAACGGTACGTTCACCCAGCTCGACGAGGCCAAGCGGCCCAACAGCTTCTACGCCGTGTCGGACCCCTCCGATGTCGCGCGGGTCGAGGACCGCACCTTCATCTGTTCGGCGGACGAGGCCGACGCGGGGCCGACCAACAACTGGATGGCGCCCGACGAGATGCGGGCGACCCTCCGCCCGCTGTTCGAGGGCTGCATGCGCGGTCGCACCATGTACGTCGTGCCCTTCTGCATGGGCCCGATCGGCGGGAGCATCTCCCAGCTCGGCGTCGAGATCACCGACTCCGCCTA
>JAOPWP010000021.1 GCA_025965615.1 Frankiales bacterium | reverse complement strand
CGCCTGGGCGAGGGGGGTCGGCGGGGGCTCGCCCGGGCCGGCGTGCGGCTCAGGCTCCGCCGGTCCGACCCGGAGGCCGTCGAGGGCCAGCCCCTGACCGGCGGCAGCCGCGCCGGCCCGGCCCTCGTCGGTCGGGACCAGGCTCGTGGCGACCAGGCCACCGAGAAGCGCCACCGACAGCAGCGTCCCCACGACGACGGGGCTGACGGCGTCCACCAGCCGCTGGACCACCCGCTGCACGGCCACCTCGCCCTTCTCCGGAGGTCCACGTCGTACCCGCCCCACTCCCTGCCCGACCGCGCGGGCCCGTTCCGGTCTGGACCGCGGGAGACCGGACCAAGTCCTCCAGAGCGGGGCGAAGGGTGCCGAGGCAGAAGGGGTGAAGACACTCCTGCACCTGCCCTGCGTCCGGCCCGCCCTGCCCGCCGCCCTCGTCGCCCTGCTCTCCACGAGCCTGCTCCTCGTCAGCGGCGCCCCGGCGCACGCTGACGCCACGGCTCCCGGACTCGGGACCGCCGGCTCGTTCGCGGTCCTGGCCGGAGCCGGCGTCACCAACACCGGTCCCACCACGCTCTGGGGGGACCTCGGGACCTTCCCGACCACGACCGTGAAGGGGGCCGGACTGACCGTGCTCGGCAAGGACTACAGCCAGCTCCCCGGCGGCCAGGCCGTCACGCAGAAGGCGAAGGACGACCTCGTCGTGGCGTACGACGCGACGGCCAGACAGTCCACGACGCAGACGATCACCGCAGGCTCGAACCTCGGCGGCCGCCGCCTCACCCCCGGCGTGTACACCTCCGCCTCCACCCTCGGGCTGACCGGTGACCTCGTCCTCGACGCAGAGGGCAAGACCGACGCCGTGTTCGTCTTCCAGGCCGGATCGAGCCTCACGACCGCGACCTCCAGCCGCGTCCTGCTCATCGGCGGCGCCCAGGCCTGCAACGTCTTCTGGCAGCTCGGAGCGTCCGCGACGCTCGGCACCGGTTCGACCTTCCGCGGGACGGTGATGGCGCTGACGAGCATCACCGTGACGACGGGGACGACCGTCGAGGGCCGCGTCCTCGCCCGCAACGGCGCCGTGACGCTCGACACCGACGTGGTGACGCGACCTGGCTGTGCCGCCGCCGTCACCCCGAGCGCCTCGCCGAGCACGACTCCCTCCGTGGCTCCTCCCGCCTCGCCCGCCCCCACCACCGCCGGAACACCGGTCCCGTCGCGCACTCCCGGTGGCACCACCACCGGCCAGGTGACCCGTGTCCCCCGTGGCGGGGTCGGGACCGGTGACGGCAGTGCCGCGAGCTCCGCCGGAGCCTGGACCGCGTCCGACGCGGCGTCGGCATCGGCGCTCGGGGCGCTGGTCCTTGCCCTCGCGGCCGGCCCGGCGGCGGTCCGGCGACGACGCTCCCGGTCCTGAGCCGGCCTCCCGGTCGGGCGCCCGGGAACGGCACCCGCCGAGCGGTCCCGGGCCGCCTGCTCGGGGCCGCGGTGCTCGTCCTCGCCGCGACCGCGTACGCCGTGCTCTCGACCGGCGGCGGCCAGCCTCCTGCTCGACCCGCGCCGAGCAGCACACCGCAGGCTGCTCAGGCCGTCGACCCACCGACCGCCTCCCAGCCGGCCGCCCCGCAGGCTCGCCCCGCGCTCGGACCCTCGACGCCGGTCAGGCTCACCATCCCCGCGCTGGGCGTGGACACAGGCCTGATGCCGCTCGACCTGGCGGCCGACGGCGCGCTCGAGGTGCCGCCTGCCGGGTTCCCCGCCGGCTGGTACACCGGCGCTCCCACGCCCGGTGAGCTGGGTCCGGCCGTCCTGGCTGGTCATGTCGACTGGAAGGGCGCCCCTGGCGTCTTCTACGACCTGCGGCGGCTCGCCGGCGGCGAGCTGATCACGGTGGCCCGCGAGGACGGCCGGGCCGTCGTCTTCCGCGTGACGAGGGTCGCGAAGTTCGCCAAGGACGAGTTCCCCTCGGACCTCGTCTACGGCGACCTCGACCACGCGGGCCTGCGCCTGATCACCTGCGGGGGGTCGTTCGACCGGCAGGCGCGCAGCTACGTGGACAACCTCGTCGTGTTCGCCGAGCGGGTGGACGAGAGCCCGGCCTGACATCACCTCCCCAGCTCCGTGAAGCGCCCGGGGGTCGGCATCCGGACCCGCAGGTCCACGAGGGCCTCCATCCCGGTCGACCCGGTGCGGAGCGAGCTCGGGTCGTCGGCGTCGCCGAGGACGGGACGGCAGTCCGCAGCCCGGACCGCGCCGGCCTTCTCGGCGGTGCGGGCATGGGCGGTCACGTCGTGTCCGTCGGCGACCAGTCGGGGCAGGGCGGACGATCCGGCCACCCCCGTGGCACCGAGCACCAGGAGCTTCATGACACCTTGACGGTGCTCCCCCGCGATCCGTGACAGGGGCTCCGGAGCGCGACACGAGAGCGGGGCACGCCGGGTGGACGACTACGACGTGGCTGTCGTCGGGGCGGGCCCGGCAGGTGCCGCCGCCGCCCAGGCAGCCGCCCGGGCCGGCGCGCGGACGGTCCTGCTCGAGCGCGAGGACCTGCCCCGGTACAAGCGTTGCGGAGGGGGCCTGATCGGCGCCTCGCAGGCTGCCGTCGCCGCGGCCGGCGTCGACCTCGGGCCCTTGGCGCTCGACCGGGTGGACCGGGTGACGTTCACCTGCAACAGCCGCGCCGGGTTCACCCGGCGCAGCGACGGCGCCTTCCTGCCGATGGTCCTGCGGTCCCAGCTCGACGCCGCCCTCGTACGCGCAGCGACCGACGCCGGCGCCGAGCTGCGGACCGGCGTGACGGTCACGGACTACGCCCAGCGGGACGGGCGGGTGGTCCTGCAGACGCGCAGCGGTGAGGTCAGCGCCGGAGCGGTCGTGGGCGCGGACGGCTCCAGCAGCCGCGCGGCGCAGCACGTGGGGGTGGTGTGCGAGCAGGTCGACCTGGGCCTGGAGGCCGAGCTGCCGACGCCCGCGGGGGCCGGCTGGTCGGGTCGGGCACTGCTCGACTGGGGCCCCGTCCCCGGGTCCTACGGCTGGGTGTTCCCGAAGGGCGACACGCTCACGGTCGGGGTGATCGGCGACCGCGCGCACGGTCCCGCGGTCCGTGCCTACTACGAGCACCTGCTCCGGGCGCTGGACCTGGACCTGCGCACGGCCGTCCAGGACGGGGGGCACCTCACCCGGGTCCGCTCCCCCTCGTCACCTCTCGTCCGAGGTCGCGTGCTCGTCGCGGGTGACGCCGCAGGGCTGCTCGAACCCTGGACCCGCGAGGGGATCTCGTTCGCGCTGCGCTCAGGGGCTCTCGCCGGGGCCGCTGCCACCGACGACGTGTCCTCCTACCCGTCGGCCGTGGCTGCAGCGCTGGGCCCGGAGATGGCTGCCGGACGAAGGGCGCTCGCTGCGTACACGCGTCACCCCAGACTCGTGCACGAGGTCGTACGCACCCTGCCCGGCGTCTGGGGCCTGTTCCACCGACTGGTCAGCGGTCAGACGTCCCTGGACCGCCAGGTCGAACGCCGGTCCGTGAGCGCGATGATCAGGGTGCTCGGCGGCTGACCGAGCCCCCCTCGGTCAGGCGAACTCCGCCCGGAGTGCGGCCCCGTGCTCGTCGAGCGCGGGAGCCGCCCCGCGCACCTCCGGGTCGTCGTAGCCCGAGGCCTTCACCGGGTTGCCGGGCACGGGCAGCCCCCCGGCGTCGACCACCATGCGGCGCACCCGGGTCTGCTCGCTGCTGACGGCGTCCGCGACGCTGCTGATCGGACCGGACGGCACGCCGGCGAGGTCCAGCAGGTCGAGCCAGTGGTCTGCGTCGGCGGTGCGCAGGACCACCTCGAGCTCGTCCTTGAGCGCGACCCTCGAGGCGTGCCGGGAGGCGTTCGTCGCGAAGCGCGCGTCGCTGCTGAGCCCTGGCAGGCCGAGGGCCCGGACCAGGTCGGCGAACAGGGTGTCGTTCGCCGCGCAGATCGTGATGTCCCGGTCCCGGCAGGCGAAGGTGTCGAACGGGGCGATGGTGAAGTGCGCGTTGCCGATCGGGCCCGGGTCCTCTCCCGTGGCGAGGAAGCCCAGCGCTGGCCCCTCGAGCAGGCTGACGGTGGCGTCGTACATCGCGATGTCGAGGTGGGTGCCGCGGCCGGTCGCAGCCCGCCCGACGAGGGCGCTCGAGATGCCGCCGAAGGCGTACAGGCCAGCGCTCAGGTCGGCGACGGGGATGCCGGGCTTGACCCGCGACCCGCCCTCGGCGCCGGTGATCGCCATGATGCCGCTCATCCCCTGCACGACCGCGTCGTAGGCCGGCCGCTGCGACCAGGGGCCGCTGTGGCCGAACCCGCTCACCGAGCAGTAGACGAGACCCGGGTGGCGGGCGAGGACCTGGTCGGGTCCGAGGCCGAGCCTCTGCATCACCCCCGGCCGGTAGTTCTCGACCAGCACGTCCGCCGCGGCGACGAGACGCAGCGCCACGGCGAGGTCCGCCGGCTCCTTCAGGTCGAGCGCGATCGACTCCTTGCCCCGGTTGACCCGCGCGAAGTAGAGCGACCGGCCGTCGAGGAACGGGCCGTAACCGCGCGAGTCGTCGCCGGAGCCAGGCCGCTCGACCTTGATCACGCGAGCTCCGAGGTCGGCGAGCATCATCGCGGCGAACGGTCCAGCCAGGACCCGGCTGAAGTCGACGACCACGAGTCCGGACAGCGGTCCGGCGCCGGACGTTGCGGGGAGGTTGCGATCTGGGGTCGACACGCGACCCATCCTGCCTTCACCGGGAACGTCGGACGAACGTGTGGTGTTGTGAAGGCATGAACGCGACCGTGACCCCAGCCGCTCCTACTCTGACCGCCGCCGACCGCTGCGACCGTTGTGGCGCCCAGGCACTCGTCCGGGTCGTCCTCGCCTCCGGCGAGCTCCTGTTCTGCGGCCACCACGCCAAGGCCTACGAGGAGAAGCTCCGGGTCAAGGCCGTCGACTGGGTGGACGAGACCTCGACCCTGCTCAACTGATCCTGCTCAACTGATCCTGCGCCGCTGACTCCAGCCGCACGGCCGCCCTTCCTCCCGCCCGGGGAAGGGCGGCTGTCTGCGTTCCGCAGGGTCCTGGTCGTCCTCGGGTGGGCCCTCGCCGCCGCACTGGGGCTCCTGGTGGGTGTGCGCGTCCTGGGGGTCGAACGAGGCAGCGCCCTGGCCCTGCTCGTCGGGGCCCTCCCCCTGAGCCTGCTGCCCGCGTACGTCCTGCTCGGCCTGGCCGCTGCCTTGGGCAAGCGGCTGCTGGCCGCGGCGGCGGCGCTGCTCGTCACGGCCCACCTCCTGGTGATCGCTCCCGCGCTCGGGGCCGAGGACCTGACGCCGGGCGCCCGCGAGGCGCCGGCGCTGCGCGTCGTGACCGCCAACGTCTACGTGCTGAACCCCTCGCCGGAGCGGGCCGGCCGTGCCCTGCGTGCGCTGCGGCCGGACGTCCTGGTCGTACCGGAGCTCGACGCCGACGGCCTGGCCGGTCTGCGCGCCTCCGGGCTCCTCGACGACCTCTCCCACTCCGCCGTCGCGCTCGGGGAGCGCGCGGAGTCGGTCGGGCTGTTCAGCCGGTTCCCGCTGCGCGACGTCACGAGCCTGCCGGGAGCGGGCCGCCTCCTGCCACGGGCGACGATCTCGGTCGGTGGCGTCGACGTGCGGCTCGTGACCGGGCACCCGCTCCCGCCCGTTCTCGGGTGGGAGTCGCTGTGGCGGCGTTCGCTCGCAGACCTCGCCGAGGAGGTCGCGGGCCTGGAGCTGCCGGCGGTCGTGGCAGGCGACCTCAACGCCGACCGCGACCACGCGCCCTTCCGGCGCCTGCTCGATGTCGGGCTCCGCGACGCCCACGACGCGCGCGGTCGCGGTCTGGCCCGCACCTGGCCGGCCTCGCGCCCGGTGCTGCACCTGGACCACGTGCTCGTGCGCGACCGGGCCGGTGTGCACATCGAGGTCGTCGACGTGTCGGAGGAACCGGTCCCCGGGAGCGACCACCTCGCGGTCGTGGCCGACCTGCGCCTGGTCGTCAGCTGAGAGGGCTCAGGCTCACAGCGAGCTCGCCCGCGCGGTGTAGCGCCCGGCCCGCTCCTCGACGACGAGCGGCAGGCCGAAGGCGCGGCTCAGCAGCGCGCCGGTCAGGACCTCCGCGACCGGACCCGCGGCCACCCGCCGCCCCCGGGAGAGCAGGAGGGCGTGGGTCGTCCCGACGGGAACCTCCTCGACGTGGTGGGTCACCATCACCGTGGGGGGTGCGTCAGCGTCGGCCGCCAGCCGCGTGAGCAGCCGCAGCAGAGCCTCGCGGGCGCCGAGGTCGAGCCCGGCCGCCGGCTCGTCCAGGAGCAGCAGCTCGGGGTCGGTCATGAGCGCCCTCGCCAGCAGGACGCGCTTGCGCTCCCCCTCGGACAGGGTGCCGAAGCGGCGCTTCGCGAACGCCCGCAGTCCCATCCTCCCGAGCAGCTGCTGGGCGCGGGCGACGTCGGCCTCGTCGTAGCGCTCGGACCACCGGCCGATCACGCCGTAGGCGGCAGTGACGACCACGTCGAGCGCCTTCTCCTGGGGCGGCACCCGGTCGGCCAGCGACGAGCTCGACAGGCCGACGCGGGTGCGCAGCTCCCCGAGGTCGGCCGCGCCGAACCGCTCACCGAGCAGGTCCACCGTGCCCTTGCTCGGGAACAGCGATGCCCCGGCGACCTGGAGCAGGGTGCTCTTGCCCGCGCCGTTGGGACCGAGGACGACCCAGCGGTTCCCCTCCTGCACGGTCCA
>JAOPWP010000233.1 GCA_025965615.1 Frankiales bacterium | reverse complement strand
GTGCCCCAGCCGCTCCGCGTCATCGTCGACTCGTCCGGTCGTACGCCCCTCACGGCGCGGGCGCTCGCCGGCGAGGACCCCGCGGTCGTGGCCCTCACGGCCTCGGCCGCCCTGCGCGACACCGGCTATCCCCGGGTGCTCGAGCTCCCGACGGGCCCCGACGGGCACGTCGACCTCGCGGCCCTGCTCGACCGGCTGGCGGCGGACCACGGCGTGGTGAGCGTCCTGGTCGAGGGGGGGCCCGTCCTGGCTGGGGCGTTCGTCGCCGCGGGGCTCGTCGACCGGATCATCGGCTACGTCGCGCCGTGCCTGCTGGGCGCCGGTCCGGCTGCCCTCGCCGACGCGGGCGCGGGAACGATCGACTCCGCGCACCGGTTGCGGCTCGATGAGGCTGTGCTCATCGGGGGCGACCTGCGCCTGACCGTGCGACCGAGGAGGACCTAGGTGTTCACCGGCATCGTCGAGGAGCTCGGCGAGGTGGTGGCGGTCGACGACCTGGGCGACGCCGCGCGCCTCACCGTGCGCGGGAGGGTCGTCACCTCGGACGCCGCGCACGGCGACTCCATCGCCGTGAACGGGGTCTGCCTGACCGTGGTCACCAACGAGGACGGCGCCTTCACCGCGGACGTCATGGCCGAGACGCTGAAGCGCTCGTCGCTCGGGGTCCTGCGGGCCGGGAGCCCGGTGAACCTCGAGCGGGCCGTGCAGGTCAGTGCCCGGCTCGGTGGCCACGTCGTCCAGGGCCACGTGGACGCCACCGGCGCCCTGCTGGCCGTCACGCCGGGGGAGCACTGGACCGTCGTACGCGTGTCCCTGCCGGACGGGCTCGGTCGCTACGTGGTCGAGAAGGGCTCCATCACCGTCGACGGCGTCTCCCTGACGGTGAGCGCCGTCGGAGCCGACTGGTTCGAGGTGAGCCTGATCCCCACGACGCTCGCGCTGACGACACTGGGCACGAAGACGACCGGCGACCCGGTGAACCTCGAGGTCGACATCCTCGCCAAGCACGTCGAGAAGCTCCTGCAGGCAGGCCTGCGTCCCGACACGGGGGCAGCTGCCCCACCACCCGAAGGCCCATCCGAAGGACAGACGTGACCAGCCCAGGCGCAGACATGACGAGCAGGCCCACGCTGGCCGGCCCCATCGACACCACCCAGGTGACGGGGCTCGACAGCGTCGAGCGGGCCCTCGCCGACATCGCCGCGGGCAAGGCCGTCGTCGTGGTCGACGACGAGGACCGGGAGAACGAGGGCGACCTCATCTTCGCGGCCGAGCTGGCCACGCCCGAGCTCGTCGCCTTCATGGTCCGCTACACGTCCGGCTACATCTGCGTCCCGTTGGAGGACGCCGACTGCGACCGGCTCGACCTGCCGCCGATGTTCCACACCAACCAGGACAAGCGCGGAACCGCCTACACCGTGACCGTGGACGCGCGGGAGGGCGTGAGCACGGGCATCTCGGCGACGGACCGGGCCCGCACCATCCGCCTGCTCGCGTCGCCGCACTCCACCCCCGTGGACTTCACCCGGCCGGGGCACGTGGTCCCCCTGCGCGCACGTGAGGGGGGTGTCCTCCGCCGCACCGGGCACACCGAGGCCGCCGTCGACCTCGCCCGCATGGCCGGCCTCCGCCCTGCGGGGGTGCTCTGCGAGGTGGTCTCGCAGAAGGACGAGGGCGACATGGCCCGGCTCGACGAGCTCAAGGGCTTCGCCGCCGAGCACGGTCTGGCCCTGATCTCGATCGCCGACCTCGTGGCCTACCGCCGGCACAACGAGAGCCAGGTCCGGCGGGTCGCCGAGGCCCGCATCCCCACCGCACACGGCGAGTTCCGGGCGGTCGGCTACGACTCGGTGCTCGACGGGATCGAGCACATCGCGCTGGTGCGGGGCGAGGTGGGTGACGGGCAGGACGTCCTCGTCCGGGTGCACTCGGAGTGCCTCACCGGCGACGTGTTCGGCTCACGGCGCTGCGACTGCGGCCCGCAGCTCGACGCGGCGCTCGCGGCCGTGGCCGCGAGGGGCAGAGGGGTGGTGCTCTACGTGAGGGGCCACGAGGGGCGGGGGATCGGCCTCATGCACAAGCTGCAGGCCTACCAGCTCCAGGACGACGGCGCCGACACCGTCGACGCCAACCTCGAGCTCGGGCTGCCGGCTGACGCGCGCGACTACGGCACCGGAGCCCAGATCCTCGCGGACCTCGGGGTGCGCACGATGACCCTGCTGTCCAACAACCCTGCCAAGCGCGCCGGGCTCGAGGGGTACGGCCTCGAGATCGTCGGCCGCCAGGCCCTTCCGACTCTCGCGACCCCGGAGAACCTGCGCTACCTGCGCACCAAGCGCGACCGCATGGGCCACGACCTGCCCGGCCTGGCCGCGTTCGAGGACGAGGCCACGGAGGCAGCTGCTGACGCCCTCGTGGTCGACCCCGACCAGCCCGGCCCGCTCGCAGGGGCGGGCGCGTGAGCGGAGCCGGTGCCCCCGTCCGCGGTGCCGTCGACGCCCGGGGCCTGTCGCTCGCCATCGTGGTGACGCGCTGGCACGCCGAGGTCGTCGACGCGCTGCTCGCCTCAGCTGTCCGCACCGCCGCGGAGTGCGGGGTCCCCGCGCCGACGGTGGTGCGGGTGTCCGGCGCCGTCGAGCTCCCGGTCGTGGCGCAGGAGCTGTCCGGCACGCACGACGCAGTGGCGGCTCTCGGACTGGTGCTGCGTGGCGGCACACCGCACTTCGAGTACGTGTGCGACGCGGTCACCTACGGCCTGACCCGGGTCGCGCTCGACAGCCGCACCCCCGTGGGCAACGGCGTGCTGACCTGCGACACGGAGGAGCAGGCCCGACATCGCTCCGGTCTGCCCGGGTCAGGTGAGGACAAGGGCCGGGACGCCGTCCTGGCCGCCCTCGACACAGCCGTCACCCTGCGGGGGCTTCGCACCGCCAGCTGACGCACGAACCCCCGTACTCCCGAACCTCCGAACTGGAAGGCACTTCCGTGCTCGCGATCGTCCTGCCCAAGGGCAGCCTGGAGAAGCAGGTCCTCGAGCTGTTCTCCGCCGCCGACCTGCAGGTGCTGCGGGGAGGCGACCGCGACTACCACGCACGTGTCGACGACCCGCGGATCGACAAGATCCGTTTCCTGCGTCCGCAGGAGATCCCGACCTACGTCGAGCAGGGCATCTTCGACCTCGGCATCAGCGGTCGTGACTGGGTCACCGAGACCGGCGCGGACGTCGTCAGCCTCGGCGAGATCGGCGGCGGACGGGCCGGCGAGGCCGTCGTCAGCGTCGTGCTCGCGGTGCCGAAGGAGTCGCCCTGGCAGGACGTCTCGGACCTCCCGGACGGCGTGCGCATCTCCACCGAGATGCCCGAGACGACCCGTCGCTTCCTCGCCGAGCACGGTGTGAACGCCAAGGTCTTCACCTCGCACGGTGCCACGGAGGCCAAGATCCCCGACATCGTGGACGCGATCGTCGACCTGACCGAGACGGGCTCGTCCTTGCGCAAGGCCGGTCTGCGCATCCTCGCGACCCTGCTGACGAGCCGGACCGAGCTCCTGGCCAACCGCGAGGCCTACGAGGACCCGGCGAAGCGGGCCGCGATGGAGGACATCGTGGTCCTGCTGCAGGGCGCCCTGCGGGCGCGGGGCCACGTACTGCTGAAGCTCAACGTCCCGACCGACCGGCTCGCCGCCGTCGTGGCCGCCCTGCCGGCGATGAGCTCCCCGACCGTGATGACCCTGGCCGTCTCCGACATGCGCGCGCTCGAGACCGTCGTGCCGAAACAGGGCGTCAACACGCTGATCCCGGCCCTCAAGGCCGCAGGGGCCCGCGACATCCTCGAGCTGCCGATCTCCAAGATCGTCGAGTAGTGCCGGCGTCGGTCCTCGCGGGCGCCGGACCGGACGTGCGCCCCGTGCACGCGGCGCCCGCTCTGGCTGCCGCCGTGGCGTCGGGAGCACTGGTGGCGCTGCAGCAGCGGATCAACGGCGAGCTCAAGACGTCGCTGGACGACGCGCTGCTCACCGCCATCGTCTCGTTCACGACCGGCCTGGTCGCGGTCGTCGTGGTGGTCCTCAGCCGGAGGTCTGCGCGCCAGGCGGTGGCCCGCGTGTGGGACGTCCCCTGGTGGCAGCGCCTGGCCGGCCTCGGAGGGGCAAGCCTGGTGGCCGTCGGGGCGGCCGCCGTCCCCGAGATCGGCGTCGCGCTGCTCACGATCGGCCTGGTCGCGGGGCAGACCTCGGGAGCGCTCCTGGTCGACCGGGCGGGGCTCGGCCCCGGTGGCAGTCACGCGCTCACACGCCAGCGGGTGCTCGGCGCCGCCCTCTGCCTGGTCGCCGTGTGCGTCAGCGTCTCGGGGGAGGGTGCCCGCTCGGCCAGCCCCCTCCTGCTGGCGCTGGTGGTCGTGGCCGGCTTCGGCATCGCGCTGCAGCAGGCGCTCAACGGCCGGGTCCGCAAGGTCACCGGTGACGCCGGGGTCGCGACCCTGGTCAACTTCGTGGTGGGGCTCCTCGCACTCGTCACCGCTCTGGCCGTGTCGGCCTCGCTCGGCGGGCTCGACATCGGGGCCTGGCCGGGGGTGGACCGCTGGTACCTCTACCTGGGTGGGCCCATGGGAGCCGCCTTCGTCGCCGTTGCCGCGGTGGTCGTGCGCCAGCTCGGGGTGCTCCGCCTCGGTCTCGCGGTCATCTCCGGACAGCTGGCCGGGGCGCTGCTGCTCGACGTGGTCGCTCCCGTGGGCGACAGCGGCATCGACCTGCTCACCGTCGTCGGGGTCGCCCTGACCCTGGTTGCGGTGCTCCTGAGCGGGCGTCCCGCCACGCCCCGTCGGAGGACGGCGTGAGCGTGCTCGGCGCGCGAGCGGGTGCCCTCGGTCGCGTGCCCACGAGCCGAGCGCTCGGGAAGCTCAACGTCGGGCTCGTCCTGTTCGGGACCGGCCTGTGGCTGGGCCTCGTGGCCGAGCTGGGCGTCGGGCCCTGGGACGTCCTGACCGGTGGGGTGTCCGAGCACCTCGGCACGCCCTTCGGACGTACGGCGATCGGGATCTCGGTGGTGGTCCTGCTCGTCGGGCTCCTGGCCGGGGTGCGGCCGGGCCTCGGCACGCTGCTCAACGTCATCGTCGTCGGCGCCACGATCGACGTCCTGCTCGCGACGCCGCTGCTCGGCTCCCTGGGCGACCAGGCGGTGCCGGTGCGCCTGGTCGTGACGGTGCTGGGCATCGCGTGCGTCGCGGCGGGCTCCGCGCTCTACCTCGGGGCCCACCTCGGGCCGGGTCCGCGCGACGGCCTGATGGTCGCGATCCACCTGCGGACCGGGTGGCGCGTCGGCACCTCACGTGCTGTCCTCGAGTGCGCTGTCCTCGTCGCAGGCGTGCTGCTGGGCGGCCCGGTGGGGGTGGGCACCCTGCTGTTCGCCTTCGGCATCGGGCCCGCCGTGCAGGTCGCCTTCCGCCTCCTGCGCCAGACCCCCGTCCCTCCGAGCATCGAGGCCCCCCCGTGAGCGACCCCGGCCCGGGCCCTCTCGTCGTCCGTCCGCGCGTGCTGTCCCGGGTCTGCTGGGGCATCGCGGCGGCGATCGTCGTGCTGTTCGCGGTCGTCGCGGTCGCCCTCGGCAACGGGCCGCCCGGCCCCAACCGCTTCCGCGTCCCCGACCAGCTCGCCTTCGTCGCGCTGGGCGTGCTCATCGCGCTCGGGCCGCTGTCCTTCACCCGGGCGCGTGTGGTGGCCGACGGCAGCGGGGTGCGGGTGCGCAACCTGGTCGGCGAGAGGCACGTGCCCTGGCAGGTCGTACGAGCGGTCCTGCTCACCGAGGGGACGCCCTGGGCGACCCTCGACCTGCATGACGACGACACGATCTCGCTGCTCGCCGTGCAGTCGGGCGACGGGGAGAGCACCGTCGACGCCGTGCTCGCCCTCCGGCGCCTGCTCGCCGACAGCCGGCGGCCCGGGCCCACCGACGCCTCGGGCGGGTCAGGCGGGCCGTGAGGCAGCTGCCGCAGGGCGATCCCGGCACCGCGGACCCTCGTCTGGCCGGCGCCCTGCTCGCGTGGACCAGCTCGCCCACGGCGGCCACCACGGCCGAGGTGCACGCGGCCCTGGCCGGGGCGAGGGTCTTCGTCGCG
Source organism: Frankiales bacterium (assembly GCA_025965615.1). Classification (GTDB taxonomy): domain Bacteria; phylum Actinomycetota; class Actinomycetes; order Mycobacteriales; family SCTD01; genus SCTD01. The sequence goes on along the minus strand of JAOPWP010000233.1, from coordinate 1,674 downwards.
ATCGCGGCCACGAGCACGGCCGAGCGCGGCGACGCGGGGACGGGCCGGCGCCCGCCGTCGTCCGCCGAGATGGCGCTGCTCACCCTGGTGGGCAGTGCGGGGGACCGAGCGCTGCCGGTGTTCCTCGAGGCGGCAGGGCCCGTGGCCTTCCGGCCCGGTGCCCGACCGGTCCCGCTCCCTGCGACCGATGTCTGCGCGGCAGCGCTCCAGGACGGGGCCGTGGCCCTGCTGGTCGACCCGCCAGGTGCAGCGTTCCTGCTGACCGGCCCGGCTCTCGCGGACCTGGCGGACGGCCGCGTGCCGATCGTCGGGACACCCCTGTCGGCGCGTCGCGCGGGCGTGTCCCTGGTGTCGCCCGAGCGCGTTGACCCGGCGCTCCTGGAGGCCCTCGGCACGGCCCTGGACGGCGAGCCGCTGCTCGCCGCCCGGCTGCTGGACGGGCCGTACGGCCCGGTGCTCGGAGTCGTGCCGCAGGGGCCGTTCGACCCGGCCGCCCTGGCGGCCCTCGCGGCCCGGGTCCTCCCCAGGCTCGCGGGCGCCCTGCCCGACGGTGGCCTCGACCTCACCGTCGTCCCGGCCTCCGGACCGGGTCACGTGGTGGCGCTGAGCGTCCCTGCCGACCGGGGCGCGCGCCCACGCCGCGCCGGGGCGCTGGAGCGGGCGCGACGCCGGTTCAGACGCGACCTGTGAGCTTCTCGCCCGGGCCCTCGCCGGGCTCGTCCGGGATGGGGGAGGCCTCGCGGAACGCCCGCTGGAGGGTCTGCAGCCCGTCCCGCAGCGGCCCCGCGTGCACGCCGAGATCGGGTCGGGCTGCGGTCACGAGGCCGGCCAGTGCGGTGATGAGCTTGCGCGCCTCGTCGAGGTCGAGGTGCTCGGCCCCGTCCTCGGCGAGTCCGCACTTCACCGCCGCCGCGCTCATCAGGTGCACGGCGGTCGACGCGATGACCTCTGCAGCGGGGACGGAGACGAGGTCGCGGACGGGTACGGAGTCGGTGTTCACCCTGCTACTGTGACAGCGCGACCCGGCTCTTGCGCGTCCGCCCCTGGTCCTCGGGCCAGGCACGACGCGGAACTGCCGTGCAAGCGGAGGTCCCCACCTCCCACCTGAGGAGCCGCGAGGCGCCCAGGTCCGGTCGACGCCCCCGCTCCGGCGGTGCGCGCGTCGTGGTCTGCCGCCCTTCGGGGCGGCGGGCAGTGGTGGGCCCTGCGCTGAGCGCGGGGCCCTTCTTCGTGAGGGCACCGGACCGCACGAGATCCGTTCCCTACGAGGAGGCCCCATCAGCGCTGAACCCCGCATCAACGACCGCATCCGCGTGCCCGAGGTGCGCCTGGTCGGGCCCAACGGCGAGCAGGTCGGCATCGTCGCCATCGGCGAGGCCATCCGGCTGGCCCAGGACAGCGACCTCGACCTCGTCGAGGTCGCTCCCATGGCCCGTCCTCCGGTCTGCAAGCTCATGGACTACGGGAAGTTCAAGTACGAGACGGCGCAGAAGGCGCGTGAGAGCCGCAAGAACCAGGTCCTCACGGTCATCAAGGAGATGAAGCTCCGCCCGAAGATCGATCCGCACGACTACGAGACCAAGAAGGTCCACGTCGTCCGCTTCCTCACGGCTGGAGACAAGGTCAAGATCACCATCATGTTCCGTGGCCGCGAGCAGTCGCGGCCCGAGCTCG
>JAOPWP010000224.1 GCA_025965615.1 Frankiales bacterium | reverse complement strand
CAGGCGTGCGCGAGCGTGGCCGGCCGGCCGCGGGCGCGCAGGCCCCGCTGCTGCGCGAGGCAGCGGAGGGGGCCCGGCTCGTCGTGAGCACCCCGCTGCTTCGCGGGCTGCTCGCCTGGGCACTGCTCGACTCCGCCATCGTGATCGCTCCCGAGGGCCTGGCGGTGGCGGTCGCCGCCGGCTCAGGTGACGGCGCCCTCGCGGCAGGCGTCTTGACCGCGGCCATCCCCGCCGGCTTCCTGGTCGGGTCCTTCCTGCTCGTCAAGGTCCCCTGTGAGCGCCGGAAGGCGCTGTTCCTGCCGCTCCTGCTGATCAGCGCGCTGCCCCTGCTCGCGACGCCGTTCCTCGACCGGACCGGGCTGATCGTGGCCTGCTGGGCTCTCGCGGGCACCGGCACGGCGCTCCAGCTGGTCGCCAACGCCGCCTTCGTGCAGGCCGTTCCCCGGCACCTGCGCGGCCGGGCGTACGGCGTGGCCGGCACAGCGCTGGCCGCGGTGCAGGGCGTCGTGCTGCTGCTCGCCGGCGCCCTGGCCGAGCTGACCGGGCCGGAGGTCGCCATCGCGCTGATCGCCCTGGTCGGCCTCGCCCTGGCCCCGCTGGCCCAGTGGGCGGGGCGCACGAAGGTTCAAGGGATCGCCCCGTCGTGTCGAGTGGCCTCCTGATGAGCACCACAGGGGGCGCCACGGAGGTCGGGACGGCCAGGCGCGCCTGCGCCGTGGCCATCTCCGTCGGCCTGCTCGCGATCGGCGTCGCGCTGGCGCTGGCGTCCCACGTCCCGTACGACCCGCCCTTCTTCTTCCCAGCGCTCCTGCTCCTGCCGCTCTACGTCATCGCGTCCCGGACGGCCCTCGACTTCGAGTTCCGCCAGGGATCGCTGAGCATGACCCTCACGCACCTGCCCCTGGCCCTGGGAGCGCTGGTCGTGGCGCCGGGACTGCACCTCGCGATGCGGCTGGGGGCGGTCCTGGTCGACAGCGTCCTGCGGCGCCGGCTCAGCCCGATGAAGGTGGCCTACAACGCCGGAGCCGCGGCGCTCGAAGTCGGGATCGTCGCCGTGGCCGTCGGTGCGGCCTCGGGCGACGGCCCAGGACCGGTGCTGTGGATCGCCCTCAGCCTCGGGTTCCTCCTGAGCGACACCGTCCAGGTCCTGAGCCTGCAGCTCGTGCTCGTCGTCCTCGGGCAGCGGCTGACCCGCAAGGAGGTGCTGCAGCCGCTCACCGTCGTCGCCTTCACCACCACGGTCTTCGCGGCCGCCGCGACCGTCGCCCTGTCCGCCGCGTGGACCGACCCCAGCTCGCTGCTCGTCACCCTCATCCTCGTGGTGGGGCTGAACATCGCCTACCGCGGCTACCGCCACCAGGCGGCGCGGGAGCAGCGCACGGAGAGCCTGCACGCGTTCGTGAAGCGCCTGGCGCCCTTCGACATGGCGGACCCGCAGGCACCGGTGGTGCTGGAGCAGGTGCGCGAGCTGCTGCACAGCCGCCGGCTGGACCTCGCCCTGTGCACGCCGAAGGGCCAGTGGCAGCACCTCGTCGCCACCGACGAGGCGAGCAGGCACGTGGAGACCCGCGACCTGTTCGACGTCGCCCAGGAAGTGGCCTCCAGCGGCGCTCCCTCGTTGGCCGGGCGGGGACGCTCGGGCGAGTCGCAGCGCATGGCGACCCCGCTGATCGCCTCGACCGGCCTGCTCGGGGTGCTGACCGCGCAGGACCGGCTCGGGACCGTCCGCGGGTTCGACATGAGCGACCTGCGCCTGCTGGAGACCGTGGGCGCCGAGCTGGCCACCGCCATCGAACGTGGACGCCTGCTCGCCGACCTGGAGCGCGCTGCGACGACCGACCCGCTCACGGGCCTGCCCAACCTGAGCGAGACGACCCGCCGGCTCGCTGCCCTGCTCGAGGAGAACCCCGAGGGCGTGGTCCTCGCCGCCGTGGCTGTCGACTCCTTCCGCGAGGTCAACGACACGCTCGGGCACCAGGTCGGGGACGAGCTGCTGCTCGAGGTGACGGCGCGCCTGCACCGGGCTCTTCCCGAGGCCGTGCTCGGCCGGATCGGGGGCGGGCGGTTCGCCGTCGCCGCACCGGCGACGCAGGCCGCGGAGCCCGAGATGTTCGGCCTCGGCCTCCGGGCCCAGGTGGAGGGCAGCGCGCAGATCGGGGCCGTCGGCACGCACGTCCGGCTGTCGGTCGGTTGCGTGCGTGCCCCGGAGCACGGCGCCGAGGCAGCCACCCTGATCCGACGCGCGGAGACCGCGATGTACAGCGCCCGGCACGCCAACGGCGGACCGGTCCTGTGGGAGCCGGCCTACGAGGTCAAGGGGCAGCGCAAGCTCGCCGTGGTGACGGCGCTGCGCGAGGCGCTGTCCGGGGGGGCCATCGGGGTGGCGTTCCAGCCGAAGGTCGACATGACCACGGGCCGGGTGAGCGGGGTCGAGGCCCTGGCTCGCTGGACCCACCCCGCTCTCGGCGCGATCGCACCCGACGAGTTCATCCCGCTCGCCGAGGCCTCGGGCCTGATGGGGCCGCTCACGGCGAGCGTCCTGCGCCAGAGCCTGACAGCCTGCAAGGGCTGGCAGCGCCGGGCTGCGCGGGTGGGTGTGGCCGTCAACGTCAGCGCCGACACGGTGCTCGACCCGGGCTTCGTGACCCAGGTGGCCTCGCTGCTGAACGCCGTCGGCATCGCCCCGGACCTGCTGACCCTCGAGCTGACCGAGGGGGTGGTCGTCTCCGACGCAGCGCTCGCGGTCGTGAGGATGTCGGAGCTGCACGCCCTGGGCGTGAAGCTCTCGGTCGACGACTTCGGTACGGGCTACTCCTCGCTCACCTACCTCAAGGGCTTGCCGGTGGACGAGGTCAAGATCGACAAGGGCTTCGTCGACGGCCTCAGCTACGACCCGGCCGACCGGGCGGTCGTACGCGCGGTGGTCGACATCGCCCACACCCTCGGGCTGCGTGTCGTCGCCGAGGGCGTCGAGCAGGAGGGGCAGGAGGGGATCCTGCGCGGCCTCGGGGTCGACGAGGTGCAGGGCTACCTGCACGCCCGACCGATGCCGGCGCTCGAGATGGGCAGCTGGCTGCGCCGTCGGGAGGCCGCCCGGCTCTAGCGACCGGAGCAGGTGGCCGGCGACGGGCCGGAGAACGCTTCCAGGGGCTGGGACTAGGTGCATCACCACCCAGTCCCAGCCCCTGGAATCAGGCTGGGCGATCGACGCGGGTGCTCCGCGCCGATTCGAGACTGCTCGTCACTTCCTCACTATCCCCAGATCACACCGCGCATCAGGTCACCTCCGCTCAGCCCATGACCGGTTGCTCCATCCGGCCTACTGATCGTGACCATAAGGGTGCACGGGGTGAGAGGCCAAGCACGCATGCCACGCATTCCGGACATGTTGCCCTTCTTCAGCCGATCTTCAGGTGGGCGACCCTGCCGCCAGCTCCTGGGCGCGCGCGAAGACGTCGTCGAGCATGGCCTCGGTGAGCCGCCCGGTGAAGGTGTTCTGCTGGCTCACGTGGTAGCAGCCGAGGACCGTCGGGCCGCCTGGCAGCGCGACCTCCGCGCCGTGGCCGAAGCGCGGCAGGGGGACCGGCACGGCCTCTCCCGCCGCCCGCAGCACAGGCCACAGCGCGCTCCACCCGTAGCCGCCCAGGACGACGATCACCCGGGCCGTGGGGCGCAGCGCACGCCACTCGGCGCTCAACCACGGCCGGCAGGCGTCCCGCTCGGCCGGGGTCGGGCGGTTGTCCGGCGGGGCGCAGCGGACCGGAAGCGTGAGCCGGAGGTCGAGGAGCTCCTGGCCGTCGTCGGCGGAGGTCGACCCGGGAAGACGGGCCAGACCGGCCCGGTGCAGAGCCGCGAACAGCCAGTCACCACTGCGGTCCCCGGTGAAGATGCGCCCCGTCCGGTTGCCGCCGTGGGCGGCGGGGGCGAGCCCCACGACGACGATCGACGCCGATCGAGGTCCCCACCCGGTCACCGGGCGCCCCCAGTAGGCCTGGTCGGCGAAGGACGCTCGGCGGGTGGCGGCGACCTGCTCCCGCCAGGCGACGAGCCGGGGGCAGGCACGGCACACCGACGAGCGGGCATCCACCTCGTCGAGGTCTGCGGCTCCGGCGGCCAGCCGCCCGACGTCGGCGGCGCTGGTCGCGACCGGCGTGCGGAGGTCCGCGAGGTCCCGGGGGTGGCCGCTGCCGGGTGGGATCACGGCACGCTAGGGCGCGCTGGTGCCGGAGCGCCCGTACCGGTCCTCGAGTCGTACGACGTCGTCGAGCTCGGTCGTGGAGGCTTCGAGCATGACGGTGTCCTCGACCGCGGTGACCCGGTGGCGAACCCCCGGTCGCAGATGGATCGACTCCCCCGCGACCAGCTCGAACTCCTCCAGGGCCTGCTCGTCGTGGCCCACCTCGACCCGGAGGCGACCCGACTGCACGCTGATCGTCTCCTCCTTGCGCTCGTGGTACTGCAGCGACAGAGCATGCCCTCTGGTGACGTGGATGGCCTTGCCGCAGAACTTGCCCTCGACCAGGGCGAAGATCTCCTCGTGCCCCCACGGCTTGTCGACCCGCTGCACGGCCGACACCCAGTCGGACTTCGTCATCGCTCCTCCCTCAGGGCCGTGCCGGCGATGGACCAGGTGATGCCGTCGAGGATGTCGGACTCGCTGACCGTGAGCACGTCGAGGGCGAACCGGTCGACGACCGTGCGCAGAACCAGCGCACCAGCGCCGATGACGTCCACCCGCCCCGGGTGCATGAAGGGCAGGGCCGCCCGCTCGGCCCGCGTCATGGTCAGCAACCGGGTGCAGGCGTCGACGACCTGCGCGGCGGGCAGCTCGGCGAGGTGGATGCGCTCGGGGTCGTAGCCGCCGAGGCCGAGGGCGAGGGCCGCCACGGTGGTGACCGAACCCGCGAGGCCCACGGGCGTACGCGCCTGTGCGACCGGCACGGACGCCTCGACGGCCAGCAGCGCGGCCTCGACGTCGGCCTCCGCCGCGCGGACCTGCGCTGTCGTGGGCGGGTCGTCGAGCAGGTGCCGCTCGGTCAGCCGTACGCAGCCGACGTCCACCGAGAGGGAGGCCTCGGGGGCAGCGAGGCCCAGGACGAACTCCGTCGACCCGCCGCCGATGTCGATGACGAGGAACGGTCCCGCGGCCGGGTCGAGGCTGCGGGTCGCGCCCTCGAAGGACAGCGCCGCCTCCTGGCTCCCGCTGACCACCTCGGGGTCGACGCCCAGCGTCGCCTGGACCATGGTCACGAAGTCCTCGCGGTTGGCGGCGTCACGGGTGGCACTGGTCGCGACCATGCGCACCGCCTCCACCTCGAGCTCGGAACAGGTGCGGGCGTAGTCCGCCAGGGCCAGCCGGGTGCGCTCGATCGCCTCCGGGGCCAGGCGCCCCGTGCGGTCCACGCCCTGCCCGAGCCGGACCACCCGCATCTCCCGGTGCACCTGGACCGCTGCACGCTCCTCGACGTCGGCCACCAGCAGCCGGATCGAGTTCGTGCCGCAGTCGACGCCGGCGACCCTCACGAGCGGCGCTTCTTGCCCGGGACGGCATCCGGGTCGTCGGGGTCGACGCACGGGCCCCGCGCTGCCCAGTCCGGCAGCAGCTCCAGCGCCTCGTCGCCGAACGGGTTGATCCCCGGCCCGACGGCGAGCGAGTGGGCCACCAGCACGTGCAGGCACTTCACGCGCACGGGCATGCCGCCCTGCGCAGGGACCCCCTCGAGCACCTCGTGCCGGTCGCGGCGCCCGACGTAGTCCTCGGCCGCGGCCCGGTAGCGGGCTGCGAGCTCGGGATCGCTGGCGAGCCGGGCGGTCTGCTCCCTCATCAGCCCGTCGGCCTCGAGCGTGCCGATCGCTGAGGCGAGGCGGGGGCAGGTGAGGTAGTAGAGCGTCGGGAAGGGCGTGCCGTCCTCGAGGCGTGGGCGGGTCTCGACGACGTCCGGCAGGCCGCAGCCGCAGCGGTGGGCGACCGAGGTCATGGCCCGGGGAGTGCGCCCCAGCTGGAGGCCGACGGCCGTGACCTCGCGCGGCTCGAGGGGCGGCGTCACTGCCCGGCCGGCCGGTCGGCCTCGCGGACACTGCCCCAGACCTGGGAGTACCACGGGGACTGCGGCCCGCGGGGCGCCTCCGCACCCGCCGCCGGCACCGCCGGCGGGGGATCGACGAGGACGTAGGCCGTCTCGCCCGGGAGGACGAAGTGCAGGCGACGACGCGCCTCAGCGGCGACGTAGGCCGGGTCCTGCAGTCGCCGCTGCTCGTCCTCGAGCGCCGCGACGCTCGCCCGGGTCGCGTCGCGCTGCCCCTCCAGTGCGCTGATCTGCGCCCGCTGCGAGAGGTACTCCTTCATCGGCAGTGCCGCGCTCACGAGCAGGCCGACGACGACCAGGACCAGGACGACGGCCCGACGGGTGAGCGAGCTCAGGCCCCACGGCGCCGGCCGGGCCGAGCGCGGCTCAGGACGGCGCAGGGGTCGTGACTGCCCGACGGCAGGACGAGCCCCGCCGCGGGAGGGCGAGGCGGACCGGGCACCGGGACCACCTGGGCGGCGTCCCGCCGGAGCGCGTCCCGCTGCCGGGCCGCCTGGAGTCCCGCGGGGCACCGCGGGTCGCCCGCCTGCCGGCCGGCCGCCGGGCGGTCGACCGCCAGCTGGCCGGCGAGGTGTGGCCACGACTAGATCGAGCCGCTACCGGCGGCGAAGCGGGGGAAGGCGGCCGCACCGGCGTAGCGGGCGGCCTCGTCGAGCTCCTCCTCGATGCGCAGGAGCTGGTTGTACTTCGCGACCCGCTCGGAACGCGCAGGTGCACCGGCCTTGATCTGCCCGCAGTTCGTGGCGACGGCGAGGTCGGCGATCGTGGTGTCCTCGGTCTCGCCCGAGCGGTGGCTCATCATCGAGCGGAAGCCGCTGCGGTGGGCCAGGT
>JAOPWP010000210.1 GCA_025965615.1 Frankiales bacterium | reverse complement strand
GGAGGTCCGCGTGGCTACCGGCTGGTGGGGGCGACCGGCGACGGCAGCGAGGTCTCACCGACCAGGTGCCGGTCGACCGCCGCGGCAGCGGCGCGGCCCTCGGCGATCGCCCACACGATGAGCGACTGACCCCGGCCCATGTCGCCGGCCACGAAGACGTCCGGCACGTTCGTCGCCCAGTCGGCGCCGCGGGCGACGTTGCCGCGGCCGTCGAGCTCGACCCCGAGCGCCTCCAGCAAGCCGGTCCGCTGCGGACCGGTGAAGCCCATGGCGAGCAGGACGAGCTGTGCGGGCAGGACCCGCTCGGAGCCCTCGACCGGCTGGAAGCGCCCGTCGAGCATCTCGACCTCGACGAGCTCGAGCCCGGTGACCGCGCCGTCCTCGCCGAGGAAGCGCTGGGTGTTGACGCTGAACAGGCGCTCCCCGCCCTCCTCGTGAGCGCTGCTGGTGCGGTAGACGAGCGGCCACGTGGGCCACGGCGTCGAGTCGGGCCGCTCCTCGGGAGGTCGCGGCATGATCTCCAGCTGGGTGGTCGACCGGGCGCCCTGGCGCAGCGCGGTCCCGAGGCAGTCAGCCCCGGTGTCACCGCCGCCGATGATGACGACGTCCTTGCCCTCGGCGTGGATCGGAGCGCGTTGGAGATCGCCCTCCTGCACGCGGTTCGCCGGGACGAGGTACTCCATGGCGAGGTGGATGCCGGCGAGGTCCCTGCCCTCGACGGGCAGGTCGCGTCCCAGAGTCGCCCCGCCGGTGAGCAGGACGGCGTCGTACTGCTCGCGCAGCTGCTCGACGGTGACGTCGACCCCCACGTCCACACCGGTGCGGAAGGTGGTGCCCTCGGCGACCAGCTGGTCGAGCCGGCGCTCCAGCACCCGCTTCTCCATCTTGAACTCCGGGATGCCGTACCGGAGCAGCCCGCCGATGCGGTCCGCGCGCTCGAGCACGGTGACGTCGTGACCGGCCCGGGTGAGCTGCTGCGCGGCGGCGAGGCCAGCCGGGCCGGACCCCACGACGGCCACCGAACGACCCGTCCTGGTGACCGGCGGCTGCGGTCGGACCCAGCCCTCGGCAAAGGCCCGGTCGCCGATCTCGACCTCGACCTGCTTGATCGTCACGGGGTCGGCGTTGATCCCGAGCACGCACGCGGCCTCGCACGGCGCGGGGCAGAGCCGGCCGGTGAACTCCGGGAAGTTGTTCGTGGCGTGCAACCGCTCGATGGCTGCCGACCAGTCGTCGGTGCGCACGAGGTCGTTCCACTCGGGGATGAGGTTCCCGAGCGGGCAGCCGTTGTGGCAGAACGGGATGCCGCAGTCCATGCAGCGCCCGGCCTGGTCGCGCAGCGCCTCTTTGGGGAAGTCCTCGTAGACCTCCTTCCAGTCACGGATGCGCACGTCGACCGGCCGGCGGGTCGGCAGGGCCCGGTCGTGCTTGAGGAAGCCAGTGGGGTCAGCCATGTCGCGCTCCTAGCTCCGGCTCGCGGCCATGACGGCCTCGTCGACGTCCGTACCGTCCTTGCGGGCCTGCTCCATGGCAGCGAGCACCTTCTTGTAGTCGCGCGGCATCACCTTGGTGAAGCGGGCCCAGACGGCGTCCGGACCCGTGAGGGCGTCGGCGAGGAGCCCTGCCGCGACGGGTGATCCGGTCTCGTCGCGGTGCTCGGCGAGCATCTCGCGCAGCGTCTCGACGTCACCGGGTGCCAGCGCCTCGAGCTCGACCATCTCGCGGTTGACCTTCCGCTCGTCGGCGTCGAGCAGGTAGGCCACACCGCCGCTCATGCCCGCCGCGACGTTGCGCCCGGTCTCGCCGAGGATGGCGACCCGCCCACCGGTCATGTACTCGCAGGCGTGGTCGCCCACGCCCTCGACGACAGCGGTCGCGCCGGAGTTGCGGACGCAGAAGCGCTCCCCCACCCGGCCGCGGACGAACAGCGAGCCGCCCGTGGCGCCGTACAGCAGCGTGTTGCCGGCGATGACGTTCTCGGACGCGACGAAGGTGGCCGACTCGTGCGGGCGCACGACCACCCGTCCGCCCGAGAGGCCCTTGCCGACGTAGTCGTTCGCGTCACCGACGAGCCTGAGCGTGATGCCCCGCGGCAGGAAGGCGCCGAGCGACTGCCCGGCCGAGCCGGTCAGCGTGATGTCGATCGTGCCCTCCGGCAGCCCCTTGCCGCCGTAGCGTCGCGTCACCTCCGAGCCCAGCATCGTGCCGACGGTCCGGTTGACGTTGCGGATCGGCAGGTCGATGCGCACCTCCGAGCCTGTCGTGAGGGCGGGCTCGGCGAGGGCGATGAGCTCGTTGTCGAGGGCCCGGTCCAGTCCGTGGTCCTGCGGCAGCGTCTGGGTCACAGCGGCACCGGCCGGCAGCTCGGGCAGGTGCAGGACGGGCGAGAGGTCCAGCCCGGCCGCCTTCCAGTGCTCGACGGCCCGCTGGGTGTCGAGGACCTCGACGTGGCCGATCGCCTCCTGGATGCTGCGGAAGCCCAGGGAGGCAAGGATCTCCCGCACCTCCTCGGCGATGTACTCGAAGAAGGTGACGAGGTACTCGGCCTTGCCGGAGTAGTTCTTGCGCAGGTCGGCGTTCTGCGTCGCGACGCCGACGGGGCAGGTGTCGAGATGGCAGACGCGCATCATGATGCAGCCGCTCACGACGAGCGGGGCCGTCGCGAAGCCGTACTCCTCGGCGCCGAGCAGGGCGCCGATGATGACGTCCCGACCCGTCTTGAGCTGGCCGTCGACCTGGACGACGATGCGGTCGCGCAGACCGTTGAGCAGCAGCGTCTGCTGCGTCTCGGCGAGGCCCAGCTCCCAGGGCGATCCCGCGTGCTTCAGCGAGGTGAGCGGTGAGGCACCCGTGCCGCCGTCGTGACCGGAGATGAGCACCACGTCGGCGTGCGCCTTGGACACACCCGCCGCGACCGGGCCCACCCCGACCTCGGCCACCAGCTTGACGTGGATGCGAGCGCGGGAGTTGGCGTTCTTCAGGTCGTGGATCAGCTGCGCCAGGTCTTCGATCGAGTAGATGTCGTGGTGCGGAGGAGGCGAGATCAGGCCCACGCCCGGCGTCGAGTGCCGGGTCTTCGCGATGTACGGGTTGACCTTCGGCCCGGGCAGCTGCCCGCCCTCGCCAGGCTTGGCGCCCTGGGCCATCTTGATCTGGATGTCGTCCGCGTTGACGAGGTACTCGCTGGTGACGCCGAACCGGCCCGACGCGACCTGCTTGATGGCGCTGCGGCGGGTCGGGTCGTAGAGCCGCTCCGGGTCCTCGCCGCCCTCGCCGGTGTTGCTGCGGCCGCCGAGCTGGTTCATCGCGATCGCGAGGGTCTCGTGGGCCTCGGGGCTGATCGAGCCCAGCGACATGGCGCCGGTGTTGAAGCGCTTCACGATCTCCGAGACCGGCTCGACCTCGTCGAGCGGGACCGGCGGGCGCACGCCCTCCTTCAGCACGAACAGCCCGCGCAGGGTGCCGGCCTTGGCCGAGAGCGCGTCGACGGCGGAGGTGTACTCGCGGAACAGGTCGTACTTCCGGCTGCGGGTCGAGTGCTGCAGGGCGAAGACCGTCTGCGGGTTGAACAGGTGGACCTCGCCCTCGCGACGCCACTGGTACTCGCCGCCGATGTCGAGCGTGCGGTGGGCCCGCTCGGTCGCGTTCTCGGGGTAGGCCCGCTGGTGGCGCGAGGCGACCTCCTCGGCGATGACGTCGAGCCCGATGCCGCCGAGGCGGCTCGTCGTGCCGGTGAAGTACTCGTCGACCAGCTCCTGCGACAGGCCGAGGGCCTCGAAGACCTGGGCCCCCGTGTAGGACGCGATCGTGGAGATGCCCATCTTGCTCATGACCTTGAGGACGCCCTTGCCGGCGGCCTTCACGTACTTCTGCACCGCGACGTCGGGCTCGAGGTCGGCCAGGGTGCCGGCCCGGATCAGGTCCTCGATCGTCTCGAAGGCGAGGTAGGGGTTGACGGCGGCCGCGCCATAGCCGATCAGCAGCGCGATGTGGTGCACCTCGCGGGCGTCGCCAGCCTCGACGACGAGTCCGACGCGGGTGCGGGTCTTCTCGCGGATGAGGTGGTGGTGGACCGCGCTGGTGAGCAGCAGTGACGGGATCGGCGCCATGTGCTCGGTGGAGTCCCGGTCGGACAGCACGATGATCCGCGCGCCGGCCGCGATCGCGGTGGACACCTCGCGACGCACCCGGTCGAGGGCGTCGCGCAGGGCCTCTCCCCCGCCGTTGACCGGGTAGAGCCCGTGGACGGTGACGGTCGAGAACCCCGGCAGGTCGCCGTCCTCGTTCACGTGGACGATCTTGGCGAGGTCGTCGTTGTCGATCACGGGGAACGGCAGGACGATCTGCCGGCAGGACGCAGCCGTGGGGTCCAGCAGGTTCTGCTCCGGCCCGATGCTCCCGGACAGGCTGGTCACCAGCTCCTCGCGGATCGCGTCGAGCGGCGGGTTGGTCACCTGCGCGAACAGCTGGGTGAAGTAGTCGAACAGCAGCCGGGGTCGCTCGGACAGGACGGCCACCGGGGTGTCGGTGCCCATGGACCCGATGGCCTCGGTGCCGGCCTTCGCCATCGGGGTGAGCAGGATGCGCAGCTCCTCCTCGGTGTAGCCGAAGACCTGCTGGCGGCGCAGCACCGAGGAGTGGGAGTAGACGACGTGCTTGCGCGCGGGCAGCGTGTCGAGCTGGAGCTGCCCGGCGTGGAGCCACTCCGCGTACGGCGCCGCCGCCGCGAGCTCGGCCTTGATCTCGTCGTCCTCGACGATGCGCCCCTGGGCGGTGTCGACCAGGAACATCCGGCCCGGCTGCAGGCGCCCCTTGCGGACCACCTGGTCGGGGGCGACGTCGAGGACGCCGACCTCGCTGGCGAGGATCACCCGGCCGTCGGCGGTCTGCCACCAGCGGCTCGGCCGGAGCCCGTTGCGGTCGAGCACGGCGCCGATCTGGGTGCCGTCGGTGAACGTGACGCAGGCCGGTCCGTCCCAGGGCTCCATGAGGGAGGCGTGGTAGGCGTAGAAGGCGCGCTTGGCCGGGTCCATGTCGACCGCGTTCTCCCACGCCTCCGGCACCATCATCAGCACCGCGTGGGGCAGCGAGCGCCCACCCATGTGGAGCAGCTCGAGGACCTCGTCGAAGCTCGCGCTGTCGCTGGCACCCGGGGTGCACACGGGGAACAGCCGGGCAAGGTCGTCCGGGAGCTCGGCCGGGCCGCGCAGGAGCGCCTCGCGGGCTCGCATCCAGTTGCGGTTGCCGCGCACGGTGTTGATCTCGCCGTTGTGCGCGATGTAGCGGTAGGGGTGCGCCAGGGGCCAGCTGGGGAAGGTGTTCGTCGAGAAGCGGCTGTGCACGAGCGCGAGGGCGCTGGCGAACCGCTCGTCCTGCAGGTCGGGGAAGAACGGCTGCAGCTGGCTCGTGGTGAGCATGCCCTTGTAGACCAGCGTCCGGCAGGACAGCGACGCGAAGTACGTCCCGGCCTCGTGCTCGGCCCGCTTGCGGGTGACGAAGGCCCTGCGCTCCAGGGCGTACGGCGTGAGCTCCTGGCCCTCTGCGGCGACCAGGACGAGCTGGGCGAAGCGGGGCATGACCGAGCGGGCGGTACGGCCGATCGCCGCGCCGTCAGGGTCGACAGGGAGCTCGCGCCAGGTCAGCGTGCGCAGGCCCTCCTCTGCGGCCAGGACGTCGATGGCGGCCCGGGCGGCCTCGGCGTCGTGCTCGTCCTGGGGCAGGAAGGCGTTGCCGACGGCGTAGGAGCCGACGGGCGGCAGGTCGACGCCCAGCTCGGCCAGCACGGGGCGCAGGAACGCGTCCGGCACCTGGGTGAGGATGCCGGCGCCGTCACCGGTGTCGGGCTCGCTGCCGGAGGCGCCGCGGTGGTCGAGGTTGCGAAGAGCGGTGAGCCCCTGCTCGACGGTCTCGTGGGTCACCCGACCGGCGATGTCGGCGACGAAGGCGACACCACAGGCGTCGTGCTCGAACGCCGGGTCGTAGAGGCCTTGAGCCGCCGGGGGCCCGGCGGCGGGCATGCCGGAGGAGGGGTTGCTGGAGGGAGCGCTGATCATGAGGGACCTCTCGCCGGGGTGTCGACCGAACTGCGCCTGCTCACCCGGGACGTCCTTGGCCCTGCTGCAGATGTCCGGCAGGTTACACGGTGGCTCGGCCCCCGCCCAACGAGTTGTGAGCAGGGCAACGAGCCCGTCCGACTAGCCCGTTCGAACCATGGCGGGTGGGGCCATTCGGGTCATGGTGCTCCCGGCCGAACGAGGGCACCCTGTAGGGCATGCAGCCCAGTACCGCGCGCAGTCTGCCGCAGTGGCTGCTGTCCCTCTGGCGGCAGGTCCAGTGGGGGCAGGTCCAATGGGGGCAGGTCCAGTGGCGGCAGGTCCCGGGCCGGGCCGGCCAGTGGCTGCCTCGCGGGCGTGACGTGAGCCGCGCCGAGTGGGCCTGGCGGCACCGCGTGGTCTGCCTGGTGCTCGCCGCTCACGTGCCGGCCCTCGCCGTCGCCGTGCTGGCGGTCGACCGGCCGCACCTCCTGCCCGCCGTCTACGTGGTCCTGGCCTTGCTCGGAGGGGCCTGCCTCGGGCCGCTCCCCCGCCAGCTCCAGGCGCTGCTCGCGGGCGGAGGCCTGCTCCTGAGCTCGGTGCTGGTCGTCGTCCTGGCCGACGGGGCTGCAGACGCCACCGTCTACTACGGGGTGGCGGTCGTGCTCCTCGCGCTCTACCGCGACTGGTCGGTCTACGCGCTCGCTGTCGTGATCGCCCTGGCCCACCGTGCGCTGATCAGCCCGGCAGGGGCACCGGAGCAGTCAGCGGCCGGGGGGGCTGCCTGGGCCCTGCTGTACGCGCTGCTGGTCCTGGCCGAGTGCGCGGTGCTGGTGCTGCTGTGGCGCGCCAGCCAGCACGGTCGCGTCGCCGAGGAGCAGCGGGTCCACGCCGAGCTCTCAGCAGGTCGCACCACCATCGAGGAGCAGCTCGCCGCCACCGACCGGATGCGGGCGGACCTCATCGCGACCGTCTCGCACGAGTTCCGCACCCCGCTGACCGGCATCCGGGGCTCGGCGCTCACCCTGCTCAAGCGCGGTGACCGGCTGGACAAGAACGGCCGCGACCGGCTCCTGCACGCCGTGCTGGACCAGCAGGAACGGCTCAGCCGGCTGCTCGAGAACATGCTCCTCGCCGCTCAGGCGACCGACGCCGACCCGTCCGCGTCGGCCGAGGTCGACGCGGTGGCAGCAGAGGTCGCCATGCTCGCAGCGGCCAGCCGGCCCGGCGCCACGGGCGTCTCGGTGGTCGTGGCCCCGGGCACCGTCGCGAAGATCGACCGTCAGGCGCTCCACCAG
>JAOPWP010000191.1 GCA_025965615.1 Frankiales bacterium | reverse complement strand
GGGGTGCGCCGCCAGGGACTTGAACCCCGAACCCGCGGATTAAGAGTCCGCTGCTCTGCCAATTGAGCTAGCGGCGCGTGCCGTGCAGGCGAGAACGATAGCAGTCAGCCAGCCGCACCCGGAGGTGCCGGCGGGGTGCCACCGGCGTCCACGGGGGGCGGGGGAGCGGTGTCCATCGGGCGCAGTCCCTCTGCTGCTCGGGCGTCGCGCAGCAGGAGCCGGAACTCCTCGGGGTGGGACAGCTCGAGCGCCTCGTGAGCAGCCCGCCGGGCGCGGCGCTCACGCACCTCCAGGTCGCCGCTGCCGACGGCGCCCACCAGAGGCCGCCTGGGACCAGCTGCCGCCGTGGGGGCGGCTTCGGCCCGGGGCTTCGTCCGCGAGCTCACGACGGGCGCAACGCGCTTGCGCACCGCCGGCGCCGGACCGGCGAGGCACTCGCGGCACGTCGTGGCCCCGGCGTCGAAGTCCGTACCGGTGCGCACCTTGCGGCACGTGTCGCACCTCTGCCAGCCGCTCACGAGCCCCCTTTGTCCTTGCCTGCGTCGTCAAAGGCCACCGTACGTGGGCCGGAGTCAGGCCCGCCTACCGGCTGCCGCTTGTCGGGATGCCAGGGGTGAGGCAGGTTCGACAACGGCAGCACGACTCCCAGCCGAGAGGACGACCCTTGAGCGACACGATGCGCAGCACGATGCAGGACGCGCAGCTGACGATCGGCAGCATGCTCCGGCACGGCGCGACGGTCTGGGCCGACAGCGTCGTCCGCACCTTCGAGGGGGACTCGGTGCGGGAGGCGACCTACGCCGAGGTCGCCGAGCGGGCGGGCCGCCTGGCGGGGGCGCTCGCCGGGCTCGGCGTCGAGCAGGGCGACAGGGTCGGCACCTTCCTGTGGAACACCCAGGAGCACCTCGAGGCCTATCTCGCCGTGCCGTCCATGGGGGCCGTCCTGCACACGCTCAACCTGCGGCTGTTCCCCGAGCAGCTGGCGTACGTCGTCAACCACGGCGCCGACAAGGTGGTGATCGTGGACGCGACGGTGCTGCCGCTGCTCGCTGCCGTCGCAGGCGAGCTCACGACCGTCGAGCACTACGTCCTGGTCGGGAACGCCGACACGAGCGGGCTGGGCGACGTCCCCGTCCACCGCTACGAGGACCTGCTGGCGGCCGCTCCCGAGGCCTTCGACTGGCCCGAGATCGACGAGCGCGCACCGATGGCCATGTGCTACACGAGCGGCACGACGGGCAACCCGAAGGGTGTCGTCTACAGCCACCGGTCGACGTGGCTGCACTCCCTGTCGAGCTGCTCGGGGAACAGCTTCGGGCTCTCCGAGCGCGACTCGATCCTGCCGGTCGTGCCGATGTTCCACGCCAACGCCTGGGGGCTCGCCTACTCGGGCTGGATGGCGGGAGCCGACTTCGTCATGCCCGGGCGGTTCCTGCAGGCCGAGCCGCTCGCCCGCATGATCTCGGAGCTCCGACCGACCGTCGCGGGAGCCGTTCCGACGATCTGGAACGACCTGCTCTCCTACGTCGACGAGCACAAGACCGACCTCACCTCGTTGCGCCTGGTCGCCTGCGGTGGATCGGCTGTGCCGCTGCGACTCATGCAGCGCTTCGAGGAGGACCACGGCATGCACATCGTCCAGGCGTGGGGTATGACCGAGACCTCGCCCCTGGCGGCGATCGCGCACGTGCCGGCGGGCGCGGACGCGTCGCAGGAGTGGGAGTGGCGAGCACGTACGGGGCGCGTCATCGCCGGGGTGGAGATGCGGATCGTCGACGACGGGGGCGCCGTCCTGCCGTGGGACGGCGAGGCCGTCGGGGAGCTGCAGGTGCGTGGCCCGTGGATCACGGGGGCCTACCACCTGGACGACGACCCGGGGAAGTTCGACGGGGGGTGGCTGCGCACCGGAGACGTCGCCACCGTGCTCCCCAACGGGATGATGCAGATCACCGATCGCAGCAAGGACGTCATCAAGTCAGGGGGTGAGTGGATCAGCTCGGTGGAGCTGGAGAACGCGCTGATGGGCCACCCTGCGGTCTTCGAGGCCTCCGTCGTGGCGGTGCCCGACGAGCGCTGGGACGAGCGCCCCCTGGCCTGCGTGGTCGTCCGCCCGGGCCAGAGCGTCACCGCGGAAGAGCTCGCCGACTTCCTCGCCGGCAAGGTCGCCAAGTGGTGGCTCCCGGAGCGCTGGTCCTTCATCGAGTCGGTGCCGAAGACCAGCGTCGGCAAGTTCGACAAGAAGGTGCTGCGCCGGCAGTACGCCGCGGGTGAGCTGTCCGTCTCCGAGCTCGGTGGTTAGCACTCGTTCACCCGTCTGAGTAGTTGCCGCTACAATCAAGCGTGGAACACTGCGAGGGTGAACGGAACCCCCACTGCGCGCTTGGCCGAGCCGAAGTTCACGGCTGCCAGCCGGCAGGTGCTCGCCTACCTGACCGAGCACGTGCCGATGGGGTTCTGGGCCGTGACGCGGGTGGAGAACGGGCGGCAGACCTACCTGGCGGTCCAGGACGACGCCTACGGGATGCGGGCCGCCGCGTCGCACGACTGGGAGGCTTCCTTCTGCGTGCACATGACGGCGGGGACCGCTCCGGCCGTCGCGCCGGACGCCCATGCCGTGCCGCTGTACGCGCGAGCCGCCGCGAACTCGGGGATCGACATCGGTGCCTACGCGGGAGCGGGCATCGCCGACGTGGACGGCTCGCTGTTCGGGGCCATCTGCGGCTTGGATCCCGAGGTGCAGCCCGCTGACCTGGAGCGCGCCGGGCCCCTGCTCGTCCTGCTGTCGCAGTTGCTCACGACCGCGCTGATCGCCGACCGGCAGGCGAACTCCCTCACCCGGATGGCGCTGCAGGCGCGGCTCAGCGCTGACTTCGACCCGCTCAGCGGTGTCTACTCGCGCGGCGCGTGGGGTCGGCTCCTCGAGGAGGAGGCAGCCTTCTTCCAGCAGCTCGCCGACCCGACCTCGGTGGTCGTGATCGACCTCGACGGGCTCAAGGCCACGAACGACGAGCAGGGCCACGCCGCCGGCGACGAGCTGATCCGCCGGGCCGCCGGCGCCATCTCGAGGGCGGTGCGCTCCGAGGACCCGGTCGCCCGGCTCGGGGGGGACGAGTTCGGCGTCCTGCTGCGCGACTGCACGGCTGTGGCTGCGCTCGAGCGGGCCGGCGCGATCCGCAGAGCGCTCGAGCAGGCCGACGTCGCCGCGTCGCTCGGGGTGGCGTCCGCCGTCCCTGGCACCGGCCTGCTCGGTGCCCAGCAGGCGGCTGACCTCGCGATGTACCAGGAGAAGCGGACCCGGCGGCGCGAGCGCGGATCCGCCGACAGGTGCTTCGTTGCCGGTCATGTGAACGACGGTTAGCCTGCCTGCATGCAGCACACCCTGTACGAGCCCGAGCACGATGCCTTCCGCGGGGCTGTGCGCAGCTTCCTCGCCAAGCACGTCGAGCCCTTCCACGCCGAGTGGGAGGCCGCGGGGATCGTCGACCGATCCGTGTGGGTCGAGGCCGGCAAGCAGGGACTGCTCGGCACCGACGTCCCTGAGCAGTACGGCGGGGGAGGCATCAAGGACTTCCGCTACAACTGCGTGATCGGTGAGGAGCTGACCCGAAGCGGGGCCAGCGGCGTCGGCTTCACCCTCCACAACGACGTCATGGCGCCGTACCTGCTCGACCTCACGACCGACGAGCAGAAGGCCCGCTGGCTGCCGTCCTTCGTCAGCGGCGAGATGATCACTGCCATCGCCATGAGCGAGCCGGGTGCCGGTTCCGACCTGCAGGGGCTCAAGACCACTGCGCGCCGCGACGGTGACGACTGGGTGCTGTCCGGATCGAAGACGTTCATCACCAACGGGATCAACGCCGACCTCGTCCTGGTCGTCGCTCGTACGGACCCTGACGCCGGTGCGCGCGGCTTCTCGCTGCTGGCGGTCGAGCGGGGGATGAAGGGGTTTGAGCGGGGACGCAACCTGGCCAAGGTCGGGCTCAAGGCGCAGGACACGGCAGAGCTGTTCTTCGACGAGGTGCGGGTGCCCGGGGCCAACCTCGTCGGGCGCGAGGGCGGCGGCTTCGTCCACCTCATGGAGAAGCTCCCGCAGGAGCGGCTGTCGATCGCGGTCGGCGCGGTCGCGAGCGCGCGCCGGGTGTTCGACCTGACGCTCGAGTACTGCAAGGGCCGCACCGCCTTCGGCAAGCCCATCGGCTCCTTCCAGCACAACCGCTTCGTCCTCGCCGAGATGGCCACCGAGCTCGAGCTCGCCGAGACCTACATCGAGAAGGCGGTCACGGAGCACAACGCGGGCCGCTACA
>JAOPWP010000189.1 GCA_025965615.1 Frankiales bacterium | reverse complement strand
AGCAGCTGAAGCCTGGCACCACCTACCGCTTGCGCGTCCGCGGCAAGGGACTCGACCACGAGCAGACGAAGTTCACGACCATGTCCGCGACCGACGGGCTGCTCGACCTGCGCCGCCAGATCGCCGGGCGGGATGCCGGCGGTCTCACGGTCGTGCACACCGCCCCCGCGGCCGGGACGACCGTCCGCTACCTCCAGGACCTCGGCCAGGAGACCCTGCGCCCCGTCGAAGCCGGAAGCGGCGTCCAGGCCGGCACGCTCGTCTTCGGCTCGTTCTCGGCGCCGAACTGGCTCCGGCCGGACCGCACGATCGAGCAGAGAGCGACGAAGGGCCCAGGTCCGGCTCCGCTCGGTGTCACGACGCTGCCGTTCCTGCTGGTCCTTCCGCCCGGGCCTGCACCGGCGGGCGGGTGGCCACTGGCCATCTTCGGCCACGGGTTCGGCAGTACGGCGCAGAGCGTCCTTGCCGCCGCAGCCACGAACTCCCAGAGCGGCATCGCGACCATCGCGACGCACGTCGCCGGACACGGGTACGGACCCCGCAGCGCCTGGGAGGTCACGACCGGCACCGCCGCGCCGGTCGTCGTGCCGGCGTACGGCCGTGGAGTGGACGTGGACGGTGCTGCCGGCATCGGCAGCACGGACGGCTCCTCCTCGGCGCCCGGCTCGGCCGCGCAAGCGGTCGGCAGCAGCGACGCGCTGCGCCAGACCGCCGCGGACCTCATGACCCTGATGCGAGCCGCCGGCTCGCCCACCGACGGGGTCGACCTGCGACCCAGCGGGGTGACCTACTTCGGCCAGAGCTTCGGCGGCATCTACGGAGCCATGTTCGCCGGAGCCGAGCCGGACCTGGCCCGGGCGGCCCTCAACGTCCCCGGCGGACCGATCACCGAGGTCGCGAGGATCGCCACCGTCTTCCGCCCGCTGATCACGCAGGGCCTCAGCTTCGCGGGCCTGCTGAACGGCGGCGCCGCCGGCTTCACCGAGTCCCTGCCGCTGCGCGGCGAGGCGCCGGTCACCAGGCCGGCTGCAGGCTCGCTGGCGATCCAGGACTACCTGGCGGACACGACATGGCTGACCCGCAAGGGGAGTCCGGAGACCTTCGCTCCGCTGATCGAGGACCACAAGGTGCTCTTCCAGGTCGCTCGTGGGGACCAGACGGTGCCGAACCCGACGTCGTACACGCTCATCGACGCCGGTGACCTGTTCGGCCGGACGTCGCTCTACCGCAACGACCTGACGCCTGCGGCCCGGACGAACCCGCACGCCTTCCTGACCTCCCTCGCACCGACGTCGGCCCTGTTGCCAGCAGCCCTGCAGGGGCAGCGCCAGATCGCGACCTTCCTGCTCACCGGCCAGACGATCGACCCGGACGGTGCCGGAGCCGTCTGGGAGGTCCCGATCAAGGAGCCGAGCCTCCTGCTGAGCAAGGGCTTCTGATCCGGGCAGCAGTACCGGAGCCTCGACGCCGTGTGCCGGGGCCCTTCGGGGCCCCGGCACCCGCGCGTCCGCAGGTCGCCGCTGGGCGCGGGCCGGCGATCTCGGGCAGGATCGGCCCATGAAGATCGGCGTCACGGGAGCATCAGGACTCATCGGCACGCCCCTCTGCAGCTCGCTGCGGGCAGGTGGCCACGGCGTGGTCCGGTTCGTCCGCGGGCAGGTCACGGGGCCCGACCAGCGCCTCTGGGACCCGGCCAGCCGCCGGATGGACCCCTCGAGCGTCGAGGACCTCGACGCCGTGATCCACCTCGCCGGGGCCGGCGTCGGCGACAAGCGCTGGACGGCGTCGTACAAGTCGACGGTCCTGCAGAGCCGGGTCGACGGCACGACCGCCGTGGCGACGGCCATGGCCGACGCCCAAGGGCCGCAGGTGCTGCTGTCCGCCAGTGCCATCGGTTGGTACGGCGACACCGGTGACCGGCTGACGGACGAGACGGGGCCGCGTGGGCAGGGCTTCCTCGCCGACGTCTGCGACCAGTGGGAGAAGGCCGCGGGACCAGCGGAGGCAGCGGGCGTCCGCGTCGCGTACCTGCGCACGGGCATCGTCCTCGACCCGTCCGGCGGGGCGCTGGGCAAGCAGCTCCCGATCTTCCGGCTCGGCGCGGGCGCTCCCCTGGGCAGCGGCAGGCAGTGGACCAGCTGGATCAGCCTGCGCGACGAGCTGTCCGCTCTCGCGCACTGCCTCACCGCAGCGGTGAGCGGCCCGGTCAACCTGGTGTCCCCGGCGCCGGTGACGAATCGGGAGTTCACCCGGACCCTCGGCGCCGTGCTGCACCGCCCCACCCTGCCGATCGGCGTCCCCGCCCTGGCCCTGCGAGCAGGACTGGGGCAGTTCGCTGACGAGGGACTGCTGACCGGTCAGCGGCTGAGCCCCTCCGTGCTGGAGGGGTCGGGTTTCGCCTTCGAGGACCGGGAGCTGGGACCGGCGCTGCGCGCCATGCTGCCGGGGCGCTGATCCCGACGGGCGGACGCTGTCAGCGTGCCGTCACGGACTCGATCCGCCAACCGCTGTCCGTGTCACGCATCGACAGCTCCCACGACGCGGACGATCGAGCTGGGACCATGCGGACCACGGTGCCCGCTCGGTCCCGGACCTCGTGCGCGGACAGCACGTCGACCACCAGCAGCCGAGTGGGCTCTCCCGGGACGGCGGTGACCGAGCGGAGGGTGTGGCGCAGTCCGTGCACCACCTGCCCACGGTCAGCCAGTGCCTGCAGGCTCGCGGTGTCAGCACGCAACCCCGGGGATCCTGGAGCCCAGACCGCTCCCAGGGCTGCCGGGTCGCCGGCCCGGTAGGCAGCAGTCCGGGCGGCGTCGAGCTCGGTCAGGATGCCAGGCCAGTCCGGAGCTGCGTCGGAGGCCGGCCCGGTCGACAGAGCGGGCACGGCCGCGGCGGCCGGGGTGCCTGCGCGTCCGGACCACCAGCCGACCAGCCCCGCCAGCGCCACGAGGAGCCCGAGCGCGCCCACGGCCAGGGCTCGAGGCGGAGGTACCCAGGCGAGGGCTCGGCGCCTCCGGCCGTGCCGCGGCCCCTGAGGTCCGGCCGGAGCTGGGCGCACGACGTGGGTCTCCCGCACCGGCGGTGGCGCGAGCGGCCCCGCCCCGAGGCGGACCGGGGAGGCAGCGTGGGCCCGGCGCAGCAGCGACGCGAAGGCGGCAGCGTCCGGCCGCTTCCGGGGGTCCCTCGCCAGCCCCGCCTCGACGGCCGCCACCAGAGCACGCGGAGCCGTCGGTGCGAGCAGGCCCAGGGGTGCCCGGGCGCCCTGCACGGCGGCGAAGAGGACGGCCGGGGCGGTCTCACCGTCGTGGGGTGCGGTGCCGGCGAGCATCTGGTGGCACAGGGCGGCCAGCGCCCACACGTCGGAGGCGGCACCTGGGATCCCTCCCGCGGCGACGTCCGGGGCGACGTAGTCCGCAGTGCCGTGGACCTCCCCGCCCGGGTCGTCGGCGAGCCGGGCCACGCCCAGGTCGGTCAGCAGGGGCATCCCGTCAGCCGTGAACAGCACGTTCGACGCCGAGACGTCCCCGTGCACCAGGCCCACGGCGTGTGCCGAGGCCAGGCCGGAGGCGAGCGGAGCGGCGATCGTCACGACCTCCCCGGGGTCGAGCGGTCCCCGTCGGGCCAGCAGCGCCGACAGCGAGCCACCCGGTGCGTGGTCCAGGACCAGGACGTCGTCGATGACGTCGCGTAGGCGTACGACGTAGGGCGTGTCCAAGGTGCGCAGCAGGGTCGCCTCGCGCCGGAGAGCGGTCAGCCGCGCCGGGTCGGCCCCGGGACGCAACCGCTTGAGGGCGACCGTGTCACCTGTGTCGAGGTCACGGCCCCGCCACACCTCGCCCGTCGCCCCGGCACCGATCAGGTCGACCACGTCGTAGCCGGGAAGGGACCAGGTGTCGCTCACGACCCCGATGAGACCAGTCCAGGGAGCCTCGTGCGAGCTGTCCACAGGGCAGTTCGACGGCCCACTACGCTCCCCCGGGTGCCTGAGGTCGTCGTGGTCGGAGCCGGGCTGTCCGGGCTGACCTGCGCCCGGCACCTCGCCGCCGCAGGAGTGGCGGTCGCCGTCCTCGAGGCTGAGCCCGTCGTCGGTGGCCGGGTCCGCACCGACACCGTCGACGGCATGCTGCTCGACCGAGGCTTCCAGGTGCACAACACCGGCTACCCGGAGGCGCAGCGCGTCCTGGACCAGCCGTCGCTCGACCTGCGCCCCTTCGCCGCCGGCGCGATGGTCCGCGTCGGCACGAGGCTGCACCGGGTCGGCGACCCGCGCCGCGTCCCGACCTGGGCGCCCGCCACCGCCCTGTCACCCATCGGCTCGCTCAAGGACAAGGCGCTGATCGCCCGGCTGTCGGTGGAGGCTGCGCTGCACTCCCCCGACGCCCTGCTGTCCCGGACCGAGACGACCACCGACGACGCGCTGCGCCGACGAGGGTTCTCCGACACGGTGATCGACCGGTTCTTCCGGCCCTTCCTGTCCGGGGTGTTCCTCGAGGACGAGCTCGCCACGAGCAGCCGGCTGTTCGACCTGGTCTGGCGCTCGTTCGTCCGAGGCACCCAGTGCGTCCCGGCCACGGGCATGGGCGCGCTGCCGGCCCAGCTCGCCGTCGGGCTCGACGTGCGCCTGTCCACCCCGGTCGACGCGGTGACCGCCGGCACGATCCGGGTCGCCGGAGAGGTCCTGAGCCCACGGGTCGTCGTCGTTGCCGCCGCCGCGGAGGGCGCGGGCCGGCTGCTGCCCGGATTGGATGTGCCACCCAGCCGGAGCGTGACGACGCACTACCACCTGGCCCCCGAGGCCCCCGTGACCGACGCCGCCATCGTCCTCGACGGTGAGCGCAGCGGTCCCGTCGCGAACACCGTCGTGCTCACCAACGCCGCCCCCACCTACGCCCCTGGGCGTCACCTGGTGTCGAGCTCGGTGGTGTCCGGGGACGCGTCCGAGGGCGCCGTGCGGGCCCACCTCTCCCGGCTGTACGGCGTGGACACCACCCGCTGGGAGGCGGTGGCGTCGTACACCGTGTCCGGCGCCCTGCCCAGCCAGGCACCTCCGATGGGCCGGTTCCGCAAGGCCGTCCGGCTCGAGCCGGGCCTGTACGTCTGCGGCGACCACCGCGACTCGGCCTCGATCCAGGGCGCGCTCGTGTCGGGGCGCCGCGCCGCCACCGCCGTCCTCCAGGAGATCCGATGACAGCTCGGCACATCGTCGCGACGAGCAGCGGCGGCTTCGTCGCCGACGAGCGGTACGGCGCGCGGCCCGGTCCGCTGATGGAGCTGTGCCGCCAGCTGAGCGGAGCCGACGAGCCGCGGATCTGCGCGCTGCACACCGCGACCGGCGACGACCCGTCGCGCCGCGCGGGCTGGTACGCCGCCGTCGCTGCCGCAGGCTGGCGTCCCAGCCACCTCGCGCTGTTCCCCATGCCGAACCTCGACGACGTGCGAGGTCACCTCCTGGCGCAGGACATCATCTGGGTCGGCGGAGGGAGCGTCGCCGGCCTCATGGTGATGTGGCGCCTGCACGGGATCGACGTGCTCCTGAGGGAGGCCTGGGAAGCGGGTGTCGTGCTGACCGGCGGCAGCGCCGGGTCGCTGTGCTGGCACACCGGCGGCACGACCGACTCCTTCGGACCCGAGCTGCGCCCCTGGACGGACGGTCTGGGGCTGGTTCCGGGGTCCAGCTGTCCGCACTACGACAGCGAGGCACGGCGGCGGCCGCTCTACCAGCGGCTCGTCCGGGAGGGCGTCCTCGACCCTGGCTACGCCACTGACGACGGGGTCGGGCTCCACTACGTCGACGGGGTCCTGCACGAGGCCGTGACCGACCGGGAGGGCGCGTCGGCCTACCGGGTCGACCGCGACGGCGAGACGCCCGTCGAGACCCGCCTGCTGACGTGAGCGGCTGAGGCGACCCGCCCGCCGTACTCTGGCGAGATGGAGGTGCGCCGGCTGGGGCTCGTGCCGTACGTCGATGCCTGGCGCCTGCAGAGGCAGGTGCACGCCGACGTCGCCGGCGGCGGGGAGGACGTGACGCTGCTGCTCGAGCACGAGCCCGTCTACACCGCCGGCAAGCGCACCGAGCCGCACGAGCGGCCCTTCGACGGCACCCCTGTGGTCGACGTCGACCGCGGGGGCAAGATCACCTGGCACGGACCCGGGCAGGTGACCGGCTACCCGATCGTCCGGCTGGCGGACCCGGTGGACGTCGTCGACTACGTCCGCCGGCTCGAGCAGCTGCTGATCGACGTCTGCGCCGAGCTGGGCCTGCCCACCGATCGCGTCGCCGGGCGCAGCGGTGTGTGGACCCCGGACGGCGCACGGAAGGTCGCCGCCATCGGGATCCGCGTCGCGCGCGGCGTGACGATGCACGGCTTCGCCCTCAACGCCGATCCCGACCTGCGCGCCTACGACCGCATCGTGCCGTGCGGCCTCGTCGACGCCACGGTCACGTCGCTGTCGCGCGAGCTCGGCCGGCACGTGCCCGTGGACGAGGTGCTCCCACTGCTCGAGGCGCGCCTGCCGTCGCTGTCCGCGGACCTTCCCGCTGTCAGCCGGTGAGCTGCGGAGCGACCTCGGCCGCGACGAGCTCCAGGTGGTCGAGGTCTGACAGATCCATGACCTGCAGGTAGGTCCGGGTGGCGCCGGCCTCAGCGAACCGACCGACCTTGTCGACGATCTCGGCAGGAGAGCCGGCCAGTCCGTTCTCCCTCAGCTCGGCCGGGTCCCGCCCGATGGCCGCCGCCCGGCGCCGGATCTCCGCCTCGTCGCGACCGCAGCACACGATCTGCGCGGCCGACAGGACGAGGGAACGCCCTGCGACGGCGCAGGCCTCGCGTACCCGCCCGAACTGGGCTGCCGTCTGCTCGACGGACCCGAAGGGCAGGTTGAACTCGTCGGCGTAGGTCGCGGCGAGCCTGGGGGTCCGCTTCGCTCCTCCACCACCCACGATGACCGGTACGCGCGGCTGTTGCGCGGGCTTGGCGAGTGCGGGCGCGTCGACCAGGCGGTAGTGCTCGCCCTGGAAGCTGAACGGGCCCGTCGCCTCCCACAGGCCGAGGACCACCTGCAGCTGCTCCTCGAAGCGGTCGAACCGCTCCCCCAGCGGCGGGAACGGGATGCCGTACGCCGTGTGCTCCTGCTCGTACCACCCGGTGCCGAGGCCGAGCTCCACCCGACCGCCGCTCATCCGGTCGACCTGGGCGACCGTGATGGCGAGGACGCCCGGAAGGCGGAAGGTGCCAGCCGTCACAAGGGTCCCGAGGCGGATCCTGCTCGTCTCGCGAGCGAGCCCGGCCAGGGTGATCCAGGCGTCGGTCGGTCCGGGGAGCCCGTCCCCACCCATGCTCAGGTAGTGGTCGGAGCGGAAGAACGCGTCGTAGCCGGCGTCCTCGGCGGTCCGGGCCACCGCGAGCAGCTGCTCGTAGGTGGCGCCCTGCTGAGGCTCGGTGAAGATCCTGAAGTCCATGACAGAACGGTATGACGACGACGGACGTCGCCCAGGTGGGTGTACGCACGGGGTTCGGGCGCCGTCGATGCAGCAGGGGTGACCCCCAGGGCGGATGCGATCGCGAGCGAGCACGCCGCGTGGGAGCGCCACCGGCGGCAGCAGCGGGCCGCAGCAGCAGCGGAGGCGGCAGGGGCCGAGGCCACCCGTGAGCGCAGAGCCGCGCAGCTGGCCGAGGCCTACGCCCAGCACCGGCGCAGGCGCGTGGACTGCTAGAGCACCCCAGCCGGGACAGGCGCGTCCAGGGAAGCCGGGACGCCCCGGCGCGGTTAGCCTCAGGTGTGACCACGGTGAGCCCCGACGGGCGCAAGATGCTGCGCCTCGAGGTGCGGAACGCCCAGACGCCCATCGAGAAGAAGCCGCCCTGGATCAAGACCCGGGCGGTGATGGGCCCGGAGTACACCGCCCTCAAGTCGCTGGTTCGCACCGAGGGCCTCCACACGGTCTGCGAGTCCGCCGGCTGCCCCAACATCTTCGAGTGCTGGGAGGACCGCGAGGCGACCTTCCTCATCGGCGGCGACCAGTGCACCCGACGCTGCGACTTCTGCAACATCGACACCGGCAAGCCGGCCGACTACGACACCGACGAGCCACGCCGGGTCGCCGAGTCGGTCCAGACGATGGGGCTGCGCTACGCGACGGTGACCGGCGTGGCGCGCGACGACCTGCCCGACGGCGGCGCGTGGCTGTACGCGGAGACCGTCCGTCAGATCCACGCCGCGATGCCCGGGATCGGGGTGGAGCTGCTCATCCCCGACTTCAACGGCACGCCCGCGCTGCTCGACGAGGTGTTCGCGAGCCGCCCCGAGGTGCTGGCGCACAACGTCGAGACCGTTCCCCGCATCTTCAAGCGGATCCGGCCGGGCTTCCGCTACGAGCGGTCCTTGGACGTGCTGACCCAGGCTCGGGCGGCAGGCCTGGTGACCAAGAGCAACCTGATCCTCGGCCTGGGCGAGGACCGCAGCGAGATCAGCACCGCGCTGCAGGACCTCCACGACGCCGGGTGCGAGCTGATCACCATCACGCAGTACCTGCGCCCGTCGCCGCGGCACCACCCGGTCGAGCGCTGGGTGCAGCCCCACGAGTTCGTCGAGCTGGCCGAGGAGGCCGACGACATCGGCTTCGCCGGGGTGCTCAGCGGACCGCTCGTCCGTTCCTCCTACCGGGCCGGGCGGCTCTACGCGATGGCGCGGGACCGGCGCGAGCAGGGGGACGCGGCCGTCTCGACGGCGTGAGCGACAGGGCCGATCGCGTGCGGATCTCCGTACGGACTGTTCTCGGTCCGGACACATCCGCGTCACACAGGGGGTCGACCCTTTGCCGGGAGCCCCTGGAGGAGCCCGTGATGATTCCCACCGCACTGCTGACCGCCCCCTCGGTCCCGCACCCCCGGGTGCCGGCTCCGCTGAACCGGGTGCCCGACGTGGCCCGCTCCCTGTTCCTGATGGCGCAGCCGCACGGCGGTCAGCGCTCGGCGCGGCAGAACGCCTGGGCAGGCATGTCGGACAACGCCGCGCGCAGTCGCGCCCGCGCCGAGGCGGAGGACGCCATGGCGAGCGCCCTGCTCCGGTCGCTCGCCCGGCCGGCCGCGCTCGACGGCACCACCGGCTGACCGGGGGCTGGCCACCGGGGGTGGCCGGCCCCTCCCGCTCTTCGGGCCCCGCCTGACCGGCCGGGCGGCCGCGGGTAGGTTCCGCGCATGGTCGAGCCGACGTACACGCCCATCATCGCCCTCGCGCGGCTGGTCTTCCGCGGCCTGGGCCTGCGGTTCGACGTCACGGGGTCCGAGCACGTGCCGAGGAGCGGCGGGGCGGTCATGGCGATCAACCACGTGGGCTACCTCGACTTCACCTTCGCCGGGCTCGCCGCACGGCCGGCCGGGCGGCTGGTGCGCTTCATGGCCAAGAAGGAGGTCTTCGACCACAAGGTCAGCGGGCCGCTGATGCGGGGCATGAAGCACATCCCGGTCGACCGCTACGGCGGCGGCGCCAACTCGCTCACCGAGGCGGTCAAGGCGCTGTCCGCGGGCGAGATCATCGGCGTGTTTCCCGAGGCGACGATCTCGACGTCCTTCGAGCTCAAGGACTTCAAGACCGGTGCGGCCCGCCTGGCCCAGTCAGCCGGCGTCCCGCTGCTGCCGTGCGTGATCTGGGGCAGCCAGCGGGTCATGACGAAGGGCCGCAGGCGCGACCTCACCCGCGGCACGCCCATCCGCATCGTCGTCGGAGAGCCGTTCCAGGTTGGCGCCGACGACGACCCGGTAGCGGTCACCGCGGAGCTCAAGAGCCGCATGGCCGTCCTGCTCGAGCAGGCGCAGAGCTCCTACGCGGGGGCGCCGCGTTCCCCGGAGGACACCTGGTGGATCCCCGCCCGGCTCGGTGGCACTGCTCCGACGCTCGAGCAGGCGGCCGCCCGCAGCGCCGAGGTCGAGACGGCCCG
>JAOPWP010000187.1 GCA_025965615.1 Frankiales bacterium | reverse complement strand
CGGGCGGTCTTCTACGAGGTGCTGGTGCGCGGCTTCAACGACGCCACCGGCGACGGCACCGGAGACATCCGGGGCCTGACCCAGAAGCTGGACTACCTGCAGTGGCTCGGCATCGACTGCGTCTGGCTGCTGCCGATCTACGAGAGCCCGCTGCGCGACGGCGGCTACGACATCAGCGACTACATGAAGGTGCTGCCGGAGTTCGGCGACCTCGGCGACTTCGTCCAGCTGGTCGACGAGGCGCACAAGCGCGGGATGCGGATCATCGCCGACCTCGTGATGAACCACTCGAGCGACCAGCACCCGTGGTTCCAGGCCTCCCGCAGTGACCCGACCGGCCCCTACGGCGACTACTACGTCTGGTCCGACACCGACGACCTCTACTCCGATGCGCGGATCATCTTCGTCGACACGGAGAAGTCCAACTGGACCTGGGACCCGGTGCGCGAGCAGTTCTTCTGGCACCGGTACTTCAGCCACCAGCCCGACCTGAACTACGAGAACCCTGCTGTCCAGTCGGCCATGATCGACACCCTGAAGTTCTGGCTCGACATGGGCATCGACGGCTTCCGGCTCGACGCCGTGCCCTACCTGTTCGTCCGGGAGGGCACCAACGGCGAGAACCTCCCGCAGACCCACGACTTCCTCAAGCGGGTCCGCAAGGAGGTCGTCGAGCTCTACCCCGACCGGGTGATGCTGTGCGAGGCCAACCAGTGGCCGCAGGACGTGGTCGACTACTTCGGCGACCCCGAGACCGGCGACGAGTGCCAGATGGCGTTCCACTTCCCGCTCATGCCGCGGCTGTTCATGGCGGTCCGCCGGGAGTCGCGCTACCCGATCACCGAGATCCTGGCGCAGACCCCGGCCATCCCGAAGAACTGCCAGTGGGGCATCTTCCTGCGCAACCACGACGAGCTCACCCTCGAGATGGTCACCGACGACGAGCGCGACTACATGTACGCGGAGTACGCCAAGGACCCGCGGATGAAGTCCAACGTCGGCATCGCCCGGCGGCTCGCGCCCCTGCTGGAGAACAGCCGCGACCAGATCGAGCTGTTCACGGGCCTGCTGCTCTCGCTCCCCGGCTCGCCGGTCCTCTACTACGGCGACGAGATCGGCATGGGCGACAACATCTACCTCGGCGACCGTGACGGCGTGCGCACGCCGATGCAGTGGAGCGCCGACCGCAACGCCGGCTTCTCGACCGCTGACCCCCAGCGCCTCTACCTGCCGACGATCCTCGACCCGGTCTACGGCTACCAGGCGGTCAACGTCGAGGCCCAGATGCGCTCCTCCAGCTCGCTGCTGAACTGGACCCGCAACCTGCTCGCCGTACGCCGTCAGCACCCGGTCTTCGGCATGGGCAGCTACGAGGAGCTCGGCTCGAGCAACCCCTCGGTGCTGGCGTTCGTCCGGGAGTTCGGCGACGACAAGGTGCTCTGCGTCAACAACCTGTCGCGCTTCCCGCAGCCCGTGGAGCTCGACCTGCGCAGGTTCGAGGGGTGCGTCCCCACCGAGCTCACCGGCCTGGTGCACTTCCCGCGCATCGGTGACCTGCCGTACCTGCTCTCGCTGCCCGGCCACGGCTTCATGTGGTTCGGGCTCGCCCCTGGGGAGGAAGCATGACCGCCGTAGGAGAGCTGCTCGCCGTCTGGCTGCCGCATCAGCGCTGGTACGCCGGCAAGGGCACGGCCGTCGACGCCGTGCAGGTCGAACGGGAGACGCCGCTGACCGGCGTGCCCGGCACCTCGCACGTGCTGCTGCAGGTGCAGACCGCGAACGGGTCCGAGCGCTACCAGCTGCTCCTGGGCCGGCTCGAGGGGGAGGTGCCGCAGCGCCTGGTCCACGCCGTGATCGGTGAGGCCGACGGGCACGTGCTCTACGACGCCGTCCACGACCAGGCCGCCGCAGCCGCGCTGCTGGCCCGCATCGCCGACGAGGGCTCCTCGCCCGGCCTGGAGTTCCACCGGCTCTGCGAGCTCGAGGCGACCGCGGCGAGCCGCGTGATGGGAGCCGAGCAGAGCAACACCTCGATCGTCTACGGCGACGAGCACATCCTCAAGGTGTTCCGGCGCCTGCAGCCGGGGCTCAACCCCGACCTCGAGCTGAGCCGTGCCCTCGCCGACGCGGGCAACCCGCACGTGGCGCAGCCGCTCGGCTGGGTCGAGGCCGAGCTCGACGGGCAGGCGACGACACTCGCCCTCCTGCAGACGTTCCAGAAGCACGCCACCGAGGGGTGGGCGATGGCGACAGCCAGCGTGCGCGACCTGTTCGCCGAGGCGGACCTGCACGCCGACGAGGTCGGAGGCGACTTCGCCGCCGAGTCCGAGCGGCTCGGCGCTGCCACCGCTTCGGTCCACCAGACCCTGCGCGAGGCGCTGCCCAGCGGGATGGCCGGGCCCGACCAGATCGCCTCGGCGACCCGCCAGCTGCACGACCGCCTCGACAAGGCGCTCGAGGTCGTGCCGGACCTCGAGCCCTACACCGAGGCCCTGCGGAGCAGCTACGACGCGGTCGGCCAGCTGACCGAGTCCGTGCCGATCCAGCGCGTGCACGGTGACTACCACCTCGGGCAGGTCCTGCGGACCCAGGACGGGTGGGTGCTGCTCGACTTCGAGGGCGAGCCGGCCCGGCCGCTCGCCGAGCGGACCGCGCTGATGAGCCCGCTGCGCGACGTCGCGGGGATGCTGCGGTCCTACGACTACGCCGCCCGGCACCTGCTGGCGGACCGGTCCGGAGACGCGCAGCTGGCCTACCGCGCGGCCGAGTGGGCGGAGCGCAACCGCCAGGCGTTCTGCGACGGCTACGCGGAGGCCGCCGGCGGGGACCCCCGCGACGAGTCGGTCCTGCTGAGGGCGTTCGAGCTCGACAAGGCGGTCTACGAGGTGGTCTACGAGGCACGCAACCGCCCGTCGTGGTTGCCGATCCCCGTCGGCAGCATCGAGCGGCTCGCCTCGTCCCAGGGCCCGGCGAGCTCGGGGGGGTCCCGATGACCGCGGAGCGTCCGCCCCGGAAGTCGGCGCCGCGCAAGAAGGCGCCGGCAGCGGCCGTCGCGCCCCCGCCGGTCCCGACCCCGAGCCCGGCGCCGTCGGCCCTCACAGCCCCGATCTCCGCGGAGGTGCTGGAGCTGGTAGCCGGGGGCGCCCACGGGGACCCGCACTCCGTGCTGGGCATGCACCCCGGGCCCGACGGCGTCACGATCCGGGCCCTGCGCCCGGGCGC
>JAOPWP010000180.1 GCA_025965615.1 Frankiales bacterium | reverse complement strand
GATCGCCCCCGCGCGCGCGGCTGTGGCGGCCGACGTGGCGGCGCAGGTCGTGGCGCTGCTCGACGCCGGCACGCAGGTCGTCCCCCGGGGCGGCGGCCTCCGGGTGCCGCTCGCGCCCGAGCACCTGGCCGTCCTGGTCCGCACCAACAAGCAGGCTGAGCTCGTCCAGGCTCAGCTGCTCACGGCCGGTGTGCCCGTCGTGCTCACCGGCCGCTCCGACGTGTTCGCCACCCCTGCGGCGGCCGAGTGGCAGCTGCTCCTGGAGGCGCTCGAGCAGCCCCATCGCAGCACCCGCGTGCGCCGCTTCGCGCTCGGTGCCCTGATCGGTCAAACCGCCGGGCAGCTCCTCGACGACGACAGCGATCAGCTCTCCCTGCGGCTGCGCGGCTGGGCCCGGGTTCTCGAACAGCGTGGCGTCTCCGCGCTGTTCGAGGCGGTCTGCCTCGAACAGGCGGTGCAGCCGCGGCTGCTCGCCACGATCGGCGGGGACCGCCTGCTCACCGACCTCCGCCACCTGACCGAGGCCCTCCACGAGGCCGCCCTCGACGGCCAGCTCGGGCTCACGGCTCTGCTGGGCTGGCTGCGCCAGCGGCGCACCGACGCCGGCGGCGAGGGCGCTCAGGAACGCAGCCGCCGCCTGGAGTCCGACGACGACGCCGTCCAGGTCATCACCATCCACACGAGCAAGTGGCTGGAGTTCCCCGTCGTGCTCGTCCCGTTCGCGTGGGACTGCTGGACGCCCGATGCCCCGGACACGGTGGTGTTCCACGACGACGCCGACTGCCGGGTCCGCGACGTCGGCGGGGTCGGCAGCCCGGGCTGGCGCGAGCACGTCCAGGCCCACAAGCAGGACGAGGTCGACGACGAGCTGCGACTGGCTTACGTCGCGTTCACCCGCGCCCAGGGCCAGCTGCTGCTCTGGTGGGCCGGCAGCAGCAACACACCCACGTCGCCGCTGCACCGGCTGTTGCTGCACGACGATCCCGACGGGGTCCCGCCGCGCAGCGTCCCGGTTCCGTCGGACGACGACGCCCTGGCGGTCTTCCGCGCCCGCGCCGCCGTCAGTGACGACGGCCTGCGCCTCGAGCTGGTGCCTCCCCCGTCGGCGGCCCGCTTCTCGGCCCCGCCTCGCCCCGTGCCCTCGATGTCGCGAGCTGTCCTGTCGCGAGGGCTCGACACGAGCTGGCGGCGCACGTCGTACACAGCTCTGACCTCCGCAGCACACGCCGCTCCGCCGGCGCTGGGCAGCGAGCCGGAGGTGGCGGAGAAGCAGGACGAGGACGACGGCCAGCAGCCCGACGACCTCGTCGCCGCGTCCCCTCCTCCGGACGCCACGGTGTCGTCGTGGGACGCCCTGCCTGGTGGGCCCTCGTTCGGGACCCTCGTCCACGAGGTGCTGGAGCAGCTCGAGGACCCGCAGGACGACGCGGCCGTGGCCGAGCTGGTCCAGGAGCGGGCCGCCCGGTGGTCCCCCGACCTCGACGCGCCCCTGCTCAGCGAGGGGCTGCTGGCAGCCCTCCGCACTCCTCTCGGGCCGCTCGCGGACGACCGGCCCCTTCGTGACCTCCACCGCACCGACCGGCTCCCGGAGCTGGACTTCGAGCTGCCGCTCGCGGGCGGCGATGACGCGCTGCCCGTCGAGGTCCTGCTGGCCGACCTCGTCCCGCTCTGGCGGGAGCACGTCCCGACCGGCCTGCTGTCCGGCTACCCGGACGCCCTCGCCGCCCTCGAGCCGGCCCCTCTGCGGGGCTACCTCACGGGCAGCATCGACGCGGTCCTGCGCGTCGGCAGCGGCGCCACGCTGCGCTACCTCGTCGTGGACTACAAGACCAACCGCCTTGGGGCGCGCGGTCGCCCGCTGACCAGCTGGGACTACCGGCCCGAGGCGATGGAGGTCGCCATGGTCGACGCGCATTACCCCCTGCAGGCGCTGCTCTACGACGTCGCCCTCCACCGGTTCCTGCGCTGGCGCCAGTCCGGCTACGACCCGCAGGTGCACCTGGGCGGGGCGCTCTACCTGTTCCTGCGCGGCATGACCGGAGGCCCCGGGGGCGCCGGTGTGTTCGCCTGGCGGCCACCCTCGGGGCTGGTCACGGCGACCTCCGACCTGCTGGCCGGCCTGCGGTGACCTCACCGTCGCTCGCCCTGCGGGCCACGGGCCTGCTCGCCGACTTCAACGGGGCCGGTGTGCTGTCGGCTGCCGACGTCCACGTGGCGCAGCGCGTCGGTGCCCTGGCCGGGGAGGCGGATCAGGCAGTCCTGCTCGCGCTCGCCCTCACCGTCCGCTCCACCCGCCTCGGTTCGGTCGTGCTCGACCTGGACACCGCCGCCGCCAGCACGAGCGTCGACGTCGATGTCGATGTCGATGTCGATGAACCGGTGCAGGCCGCCCCTGTCGACCTGGACTGGCCGGACGACTGGGTCGACCGCTGCCGGAGGAGCCCCCTGCTCGACGGGCCCCTGCACATGGCCGGGTCGCGACTGTGGCTGTCCCGGTACTGGGAGCAGGAGGAGCTGGTCGCCGACGAGCTGCTCGCACGCAGCGCCGAGGCGCCCGGCGACCTCGACCTCGCGCTGCTCCGGGAAGGGCTCGTCCGGCTCTTCCCCGAACCGGATGACGCCGACCAACGGGAAGCGGCGGCGGTCTGCGCCCTCGCCCGGGTGAGCGTCCTCGCCGGAGGCCCGGGCACGGGGAAGACGACGACGGTCTCGCGCCTGCTCGCCCTGCTGCGGGAGCAGCACCCCACGTGCCGCATCGCGCTCGCCGCACCGACGGGGAAGGCGGCGGCACGCCTCGAGGAGGCGGTCCGTTCCTCGGCGGCAGAGCTCCCGTTGCCCGACCAGGCGCGGCTCCCCGAGCTGTCTGCGACCACCCTGCACCGGCTGCTCGGCTGGCGCCCGGAGGCACGTACGAGGTTCCGCCACGACCGCGGGAACCGCCTGCCGTACGAGGTCGTCGTGATCGACGAGAGCTCGATGCTCTCGCTGACGCTGATGGCGCGGCTGCTGGAGGCGCTGCGCCCCACGACCCGACTGGTCCTGGTCGGCGACCCCGACCAGCTGGCCTCCGTCGAGGCGGGTGCCGTCCTGGGTGACCTCGTGGCGGGCAGCACTGGATCCCCGGGGGCCGGCACCCCCGCCACCGGCGTCCCTGCTGCCAGCGGGGCGACGACAGGTCGCACCCCGGCGCGGGCAGCGGCGCTGCGCACCGTCCTGCCGACGCTCGCGGCTCCCGTGGGACCCGACTCGCGCGGCGGCCGGGTCCGTGACGGGGTCGCGACGCTGCGGGTGAACCGGCGGTTCCCCGAGCAGAGCGGCATCGCGATGCTGGCCGCGGCCGTGCAGGAAGGACGCGGGGCGGACGCCGTGGCGGTGCTCCGGATGCAGCTGCCCGACGTCGAGCTCATCGAGGTGGGTGACGACGCCTTCGTCGAGGCGGCCCCTCTCGCTGCAGTGCGGGCTGACGTCGAGCAGGCGGCCCGGACCATGCACGACGCCGCCTCGCGCGCGGACGCGGGAGCCGCACTCGCCGGCCTCGAGCAGCACCGGCTGCTCTGCGCCCACCGCCGCGGGGCTCGCGGTGTGGCGCACTGGAGCGCGCTGGTCGCGCGCTGGCTCGCCGAGACCCAGCCCGTGGCGGCCCGCGAGGACGGTCACCACCTGGGCGAGCCGCTGCTGGTCACGACCAACGACTACGAGGTCGGGCTCTACAACGGGGACACGGGCATCGTGGTCTCCGACGGAGCGGGAGGCCTGACCGCTGCTTTCGGGCGGGGCGGCGCCCCGATCCTCGTGCCGCTCGCCCGCCTCGGGGCGGTCACGCGGCTGCACGCCATGACGGTGCACCGCAGCCAGGGGAGCCAGTTCGAGGTGGTCACCGTGGTGCTGCCCCCCGCTGGATCGCCGCTGGGCACCCGGCAGACGCTCTACACGGCGGTCTCCCGTGCGATGACGCGAGTACGCCTGGTCGGATCGGTCGAGGCGGTCCTTGCCGCCGTGGCCCAGCCGGCGGCGCGGGCCACGGGGCTCGCCGACCGGCTGCGCTGACGAGCCGAACCACCCGGTCGCTAGAGGAACGCCGTCGGGTCGAAGGTCTCGATGTCGAGGATCCGGACCCGCGGCAGCAGCTGGTTGAACGCCTTCGCGTCGTGCTCGAGGTCGAAGACCTGCAGGCCCGAGTCGGCGAGCCCGGTGTAGGCGCTGTTCATGAACTCGCTGAAGCCCAGCAGCGCGACGCGCCGGCCGCCGCCGAGCAGGGAGGTGATCTGGGGCAGGAAGTCCCCGTCGTGGCTGCCCAGCACGACGTCCGCTGAGCGGGTGGCGATCGCCTCGAGCATGCGCTGGATGCCGACGTCGACGACCTTCATCCCGGGCGGGCCGGACAGGGGCACGGGACGCAGGCCCATCGCCATCAGGGCCTGCACGAACGACATCGGCATGGTGCCGGAGCTCGCGTTGAGGAAGAACAGCGCCTTGACCGGCTGGCCCCAGGTCCGCTCGCAGTGGGCGAGCACCCGCTCCCACCGGGGCCGCTCGTCGGGCGCCGGCCGCCGGCCGAGCACGCTGGCCCCGAGGGTCGCGTCGAGGTTCTCCCCGTCGAGGACGAGGTAGGTCACCCGCTCCGCGTCGGGAGTGGCGAGCTGGTCCATGTGCGGTCTCCTCAGGTCGCTGGGACCGTAGCGCCTCGTCGTGTCCGGCGTGGTCGGCCGCGCACCTCGGGCAGAGCGGAGCCGGAGTCGGGGTTCCGGGCGATGACGAAGCCATCCCTGCGCAGGAGCGTCGAACCGACCAGCGATCGGACCGCAGAGGTCGATTCACGACGACCCGCGCGGGCCGAGCACCGGCTGCCCTCCGCGCCCGCCCCGGAAGCCGCGAGACCAGGGCCAGGTCCCGCGTTCGTCCGGGTAGACGAGCTGCAGTGCCGTGAGACGAGGTCCGTAGAGGCTGGCGGCCACGAACAGGTGCGCTGCCGGCTCTCGGACGTGGACCACCTCGAAGTCCCGCCCGCCGAGGACCAGCCGCTGCCCGGCGTCAACGGGCTCGGACAGCGTCCGCGCGGCAGCGTCGAGGAGCTCGGCCGAGCTCTGGTCCGGCAGGCCGGTCACGACCAGCTCGGGTCGCGAGCGGGCGGTCAGTCCGGCCGTGTAGGCGAAGGGCGCGCGCGGCCCGTGCGGCTCGACGTACTGGACCATCCAGCCGCGCCGGGCGATCGCCGGGCGCACCACGTCGCCGTAGTAGTCCCCCTCGGGGTTGTCGCAGTACCAGCACATCCGGGGCTCCTCCACGTGGTCGAGTCGCCACCGTGGCGGCGGGCACCGACAGTCCTGGACGTCTGCGGGATGGCCCTGTGGACAACCGGATTGGCGGTCGCTGCCAGGTGCAGGCTCCTGCCATGAACCCCGTCACCCACATGTCCCCCCGCGCCTCGGCGGCGCTCCGCATCTATGCAGACACACCGATGGACGAGGGCGATGCCGTCCTCCTGCTGGACGACGAGGTGTGCCTCGAGTTCGGGCAGCTGACCACCGGATGGGACGACGAGAGCCGCCGCCGCCTCGCGCAGATGCTCGACGCGAGCGCATCTCGGGTCCTGCTCGCGATCGCGCGGGACGGGGGTCGGCTGCTCCCCCGCGACTACCAGATCTGGCGCGAGCTCCACGAGGAGCTGCGCAGCACGCGCGTGGAGCTGCTGCCCGTACGGGCACTGCCGGCAGCCTGAGCCCCGCCTCACCTGCTGGGCGGCGGATCCTTCGGCATCCTCAGCCCGAGCAGCGCGCAGACTGCGACGACAGTGGCGCTGAACAGCAGGGCGACGAGGAACGACACCCGGTCGATGAGCAGCCCAGCCGTGACCGGTCCGAGCACGGAGCCGAGGTCGCTGGCCATCTGCCACACCGCGACCGCCCGGCCGCCCTTGCCCTCGACGACGTCGCCGACGATGGCCGCGGGGGCGACGCCGAGCAGCGCGGCGCCCGCGCCGAAGACAGCCATGGCGAGCAGGAGGGTGACCGGGCCCTCTGCGAAGGCGAGAGCTGCCAGCGACGCGGCGGTGAGCAGCCCACCGCCCACCAGGGTCGGCCGCCGGCCGACCTGGTCGACCGCCCTGCCCGCGGGAAGGAGCAGCACTGCCTGCACGAGGGCCGCGAGCGCGAAGGCCCCTCCGATCCACCCGGCCGGCAGGTCGAGCTGCTGCACGACCAGGAGAGGGACGACGGTGCTGCGCACGCCGAGCACGCTGAAGCCGACCGCGAAGTTCCCGGCGAGCGCGGCCCGGTAGGCGGGGCTGGCCAGGGCAGTGCGCAGATCCGTGCGTACGGCCACTCCTCCGCCTGCCGGACCGCCACCGAGGCCCTCCGGCGGGGTGGCCCGATCGCCCTCCGGTGCAGTTGGCAGCCCGTCGTCCTCAGCGACCCCCGGAGCGATGGCCGGAAGCTCGACGTCGGCCGGCGGCGGCTTCGGGAGCATCGTGGCCGCGACCACAGCGGCCAGGACGAGCGTCGCGGCGTAGAGGAAGAACGGGGCGCGCAGGGAGATGCCGAGGACGGCTCCCCCGAAGACCGGGCCGATGATCCCGCCGAGCAGGAACCCACCGCGGTAGACGCTCTGGGTCTGGCCCCGCTGAGCCGCCGCCGCGACCCGCAGCAGCAGGCTGGTCGCCGCGATCGTGAAGACCGCCGAGCCGATCCCTCCCACTCCACGCAGGACCAGCAGCTGCGGGAAGCTGACGGCGAGCCCGGCCATCAGGGACGACACGGCGACGACGCCGAGCCCGGCCAGCAAGGCGGCCCGCTCCCCCACCCGGTCCACGAGACGCCCGCCGGCGAGGCCGGAGACCAGGCGCATGAGGGCGAACGCGGAGACCACGGCGCCCGCAGCGGTGGTGCCCACCCCGAATTCGAGCGCGAACAGGGGGACAGCTGGCACGACGATCCCGAAACCGAGGGCGACGCAGAAGGCGACGAGCGCGAGGACGAACGTCTCGCGGGGTAGGCCGCGCAGGCTCTGGGGCAGTCTCACCAGCGCCATCTTGGCAGTCGGCGCCGAGGCCGGTGGTGCCAGGGTGCGGCGCGGCGCCCGGGCTGGAAGCCCTAGTCGGCAGTCGCGCGCACCGGCCCGACGACGGCGACGTCGACCCGGACCCCGTCGACCGTTGCCGGCAGCGACTTGCGGAGCCCGGCGTCCTCGCCCGTCAGGTTCACCTTCACGACCCAGCCCGCGTCACCATCACGCCTGAGCCCGACGCCGTTGACCGTGGGAAACCCGGCGACGAGCCGTCCCACCTGGGTCTTGGCTGCGCGTGCAGCGTCACGGTCGCTCATGCCCCCATGAGAGCAGCCAGGCGCGAGCACGGCAAGGGGGCAGGTCGGGGTCACAGCAGCGTGACGCCCGCGGCCTCCAGCGCGAGGGCGGCCGGGTTGCAGAAGGTCAGACCCGTACCGCCGGCGCCGCCCGTGGTCGAGCCGGCGAAGAGCAGGCCGAGCACCGCTGCTCCAGAGCGCTCGTAGACGAGGCTGCCGCTGTCGCCACCAGCGCTGAACGGGCCGGTGTCCCCCTCGACCTCCAGGCAGTCGTCGAAGGTGAAGGCGTCCCCTCGTCCGTAGTCCACGGTCACCCCGTCGAGCTCGACGGCCGTCACCGTCCCCGTCGTGTGGCCGGTGGTGCGTCCCACCTTGCCGACAGCGATGCCGTCGAGCACCTGCGCGACGGCGCTGGACAGCTCGCCCTCGGGCACGCTGTTGCCTCCCACCCGCTCCGGGTCGTCGACGACCGCGAGGGCCAGGTCGAGCAGGTTGCCGGCGGTGGAGAAGCGCCGGAAGAAGCTCAGCGTGGCCACCCGGTCGACGTCGAGTCGACCGCCGTCTGCCGGCCCCGGGCTCAGCACCGCATCTCCCACAGAGGCGCGGTCGGTGTCGGCGAGGACGTGGTTGTTGCTCAGGATGAGCACCCGGCCGTCCGCATCGCGCACGAACCCTCCCAGCGTGCCCGCTGTGACGGCCACGTGGGCCACCGAGGCCCCCGGCCGCAGCTGCCTCGGGGAACCAGGCGCGCCCGGCGGTCGGTTGGCCTGCGTCAGCGCATGGACGGGGCCGATGACGCGGACGTCCGTATCGTCGTCCCAGCGGGCCAAGACATCTCTCATGCCCGGCAGCCGCAGCGAGCCCGCAGACGACACCCGCACCGCCACACCGAAGTCCCGCCGTCGTGGGACGACTCCCACCGCCACCGTGCTCTGTTCGGCCCCGCCCGCGGAGGCGGCACGCGTCGTTCGCGAAAGGCCTTCCAACAGCTCGATCTTCAGCTCCCGCGCCGACCCCAGTTCCATGTCCGCTCCATCCCTCGTCGAGTCGACGGTAGAGGCGAGGTCCGACATCTCGGGCACGCACTCCGGTCGCTTCCGCGAGCCTGCGGTTTCGTCCGGGTGACGGCTCCACGACTGCTGCCACTCATGCCCTGTGCTCGAGCCACCGTCGACCCAACCGAGCTCGTCGACGAGTCGTGCGTCTCTGCGTCGGAGGGTGCGGTGGTTGGAGCTCGGCGGCGCGGGCGAGCGCGACCGGCCCGGGCAGCTCGAGCAGGTCCTGGGCGGTGAGCCGGTGGACCGCGTCGCCGAGCAGGTCGACCGGGCACAACCCGTCCAGCGACACCACCCCGACCGGCGCGGTCCGGCCGGGATCTTCCACCCGTTCGCTCGTGCGTTCGGACCAACCGCCGCATCCGACACGTCGAGCACGAGATCCCCTGCCTGTGAGCAACGTTCATTCTCCAAGGTTGCTGATCGCGCCTTGACAGGACCGTGCCCCGGGCCTGCCACGCCTGTGGACGAAGAGCCAGGTCCGTCACCGCCGAGCGGTAGGACCACGGACATGGACAAGGACGTGACGAGCGACATCGGGGAGTGCAGGACGTGGCCTGACGTGAGGAGGCTCCTGAACGTCGACTGGGGCGAGGCCTTCTCCGTGACGCACCCCTGCGAGGTATTCGAGCGGGGTGGAAGACACGGCCCTCTCGAGCGGCCTGGACAGCTCCGGGTCCCAGAGCGAGTGGGCTGCACTCCTCGGGTTCCGGGACAGGAGGCTCTCGATCGGCACGCTCTGGGAGTGGGAGCCCACCCGGAAGCGCTCGAGGCCGCCGCCCTGCCGCGGGCGACGCCGGAGCGCACCCTCATCCCTGGCGGACTCTCGAGGCACAGCGTGACTGTCCGTCTGCCGGCGGGGATCGTGAGGCGGCGCCTGCAGTGCGGGCTGACCGTCCAGGTCCTCCGCGACGTCCTGCGGGCGCACCCGGTGGACCTGGTCATGGGCTACGAGCCCGATGAAGCAGACGAGGAC
This sequence comes from Frankiales bacterium, assembly GCA_025965615.1. Classification (GTDB taxonomy): domain Bacteria; phylum Actinomycetota; class Actinomycetes; order Mycobacteriales; family SCTD01; genus SCTD01. The sequence goes on along the minus strand of JAOPWP010000180.1, from coordinate 7,746 downwards.
CCGGTCACAGGCACGGCATGGCCGGGCACCGGGTGGCAGAGCGGCTGCTCGAGGAGTCACCGGGTCGCCACGGGGCAGGCCCCGGACCATGTTGACGCTCGGCTACGCCCTGTCCTCCGAGGAGCACGCGCCCCGCCTGCTCGTCGACTTCGCGGCACGTGCGGAGCAAGCCGGCTTCCGCAAGCTGTGGATCAGCGACCACTTCCACCCGTGGAACGACGAGCAGGGGCAGTCCCCCTTCGTGTGGTCGGTGATCGGCGGCATCGCGGCTACCACCTCCCAGCTGGAGGTCTACACAGCCGTCACCTGCCCGACGGTCCGCATCCACCCCGCGATCATCGCTCAGGCCGCAGCGACCTCAGCCTCCATGCTGGGCGGGAGATTCGGGCTCGGGATCGGCAGCGGCGAGGCTCTCAACGAGCACGTCTTCGGCGACGCGTGGCCTTCCGCGGACGTGCGCCTCGCCATGCTCGAGGAGTCGATCGAGGTGATGCGCGAGCTGTGGACCGGTGAGGTGGTGTCGCACCGCGGTGAGCACTACACCGTCGAGAACGCCCGCCTCTACACGCTTCCGGAGCAGCCGCCTGGCATCTGGGTGTCCGGCTTCGGACCGAAGGCGACCCGTCTCGCAGCGCGCACCGCGACCGGCGGCTACGTCAACACCTCGCCCGACGCCGAGATGCTGCAGCTCTACCGGAACAGCGGCGGCACGGGCACGTCGCAGGCGAGCGTGAAGGTCTGCTGGGCTGAGGACGCCAGCGAGGCGCTCGACACGATCTACCGCCTCTGGCCCAACTCCGGCCTGCCCGGCGAGCTGGCGCAGGTGCTCCCCACGCCGCAGCACTTCATGCAGGCGAGCCAGCTGGTGACCCGAGAGTCGGTCGCCGACAAACCGCACGGCCCCGACCCCGCTGCCTACCTCGAGCAGATCCGGGCGTACGCAGACGCCGGGTACGACGAGCTGTACCTGCACCAGATCGGCGCCGACCAGGAGGGCTTCTTCGACTTCGTCGAGCGCGAGCTCCTGCCCGCCCTCGGCGATGAGGTCAGGCTCCGCTGAGAGTCAGACCCGCTCGGCACTGAGGTCCGCTCGACGCACGAGAGCGCTGATGTGGGCCACGAACTCGGGCCACAGGTCCTGCGGCAGGTCATGCCCCATCCCGGAGAAGCCGACGAAGCGGGCGCCGCGGATGACCCGGGCGAGGGCCAGGCCACCACTGGCCGCGACCAACGGGTCGTGCAGCCCGTGCATCACCAGCGTGGGCAGGGCGAGGCGGCGCAGACGGTCCGTACGGTCGGACTGCGCCACGATGGCGCCGAGCTGGCGCCGGTAGCCGGCCGGGTCGTACGCCCGGTCGTAGCTGCGTCCGGCGATCTCGCGGAGCCGCTGCTCGTCACGGGCGTAGCCCACCGACCCGATGACCCGGAAGGTCTCGACGGCCGCGTCACCGGCCTGCTCGCGGCTGTGCACGGCCTGACGGTTCAGCAGGCGACCGATCAGGTGCGGCTTGGCCTGCCCGACCCGACGGGACCCCGTCGAGGTCATGATCAGCGTCAGGCTCCGAAGCCGCTCGGGGTGCCAGAGGGCCACGCTCTGCGCGATGTAGCCGCCCAGAGACGCTCCCACCAGGTGGACCCGGTCGAGCCCGAGCGCGTCGAGCAGCCCGATGACGTCCTCGGCCATGTCCTTGATCCGGTAGGGCGGCTTCTCGCGCCGCAGTGCCACCCGGGCGATGTTCGGCGGCGGTACGTCGTCGAAGTGGGTGCTCCCCCCGACGTCACGGTTGTCGAACCGCACGACGAAGTGCCCCTGGGCGACGAGGTCCTCGCAGAACTCGTCGGGCCAGGCGAGCATCTGGGTGCCGAGACCCATCACCAGCACGAGCGGGACCCCGCTCGGGTCCCCGAACGTCTCGTAGGCGATCTCGATCCCGTTGGCGGCGACGCGCTTCAGCTCAGGCATGCCACTCAGCCTAGGAGATGCGCTTGCTGCAGGCAGCACTGGCTGGCCCGAAGCCTCACTCCCCACCCTCTTCGCAGACGGTCGGTGGGGTGACGTTCTTGGCCTTGTCGATCTGCCAGAACCCGCTGTCCAGCACCATCTTGTAGTTCACGTCCCAGTTGCTGCAGGTCTGACCGTCCGGGCCGAACTCCTCGTCCTGCACGGTCTGGAACCGCACCCGCACCTGGTCGGTCGTCGCGTTCACGACCTGGACGTCGACGAGCTCGATCCGGATCCAGTACGACGACCGGAGCTTCTCGGCGTAGTCGCCGATGGTCCCGATGCCACCTCGGACCGCCGGCGTCAGCAGGTTGAAGGCTGCCGTGTAACGCCCGCTGTTGATCGCGTCCGCGTGCAGCCGGAAGGTCGCCGCCAGAGTCGGAGCCTCCGCGTTGGTCGACGTGATCTGGACCTCCAGCGGCTCCAGGCCGCCGGGGTACTCACGTTCCTCGTCCGTCGCGCACTCGGTGGGCGAGACCCAGGTTGTGCTCGTGCTCCATGGCCGGGAGGTCTCCCGGGCCATCGCAGCGTTGACCGCATACGCATCACCCGGTGCGTCGCTCCCTGCCGACACGATGCCGGCTGCCTTGCCGCTGAGCGTGATCAAGGGCCCGCCGCTGTTGCCCGGATTGATGGCCGCGTCCGTCTGCACGAGTTCCTTGCGGTCCGTCCCGTCCACCTCGATCCGACGCCCCAGCGCCGTGATGGACCCCTTGGTCATCGCGAGCGGCCGGCCGCGCGGGTAGCCGATCGCCGCGATATCGTCACCCACCCGCGGTGGTTGGTCCACCCACTGGAAGACATGGCCTCGCAGCGGCTTGTCGAGGCGGAGGAGGGCCACGTCGGCCACGGAGTCGAGGCCCAGCACCACGGCACCGCGCACCTGTGCCTCAGCCCTGACAGACAGGGAGGTGCTCTGCTCCACGACGTGCGAGGCCGTCATGACCAGGTCCTCGCCGACGAGGAAGCCGCTGCCGCTCGACGGGCCCTCGCACCCGATGGTCGCGATGCGCACCACACCGTCCCTCACCCTGTCGTACGCGTCCGACCACCCGGGAGACGGGACGACCGATGGGGTCACCGACGGCGCGTTCTGCAGAGGCTGTGCCTCCGGCTCAGCGCTGTCCTGGCGCGAGCCCGCACAACCGGCCGCGATCACGCTGACGGTCACCGCCACCACGATGCGCGCTGTAGCGGAACGTCTCGAGCTACGGACACCAGAGTCGCTGGTCATGAATGACCTCCCCCGTCAGGTGGCGAACGTAGACCAGGCGTACGGCACAGTTCCAGCGCCGCTACGTCCTGTTTTCGTGGGAACTCCTGGTCCCGGAACAGCGGCGGCAGGTACCGCAGCATCAGCACCGACCAGGTCAGGTGCGTGATCATCGGCGCCTGGATGCCCCCGGAGGCCCGCCGCTGGGCGGCGAACAGGGTGCCCATCGCCGTGGCTGCGAGCACCAGCGCCGGGTTGCGCGTTGCGAGGGTCGCGAGCCCGTACGCCGCCGTCGACAGCGCCACCGGGTGCTGCTCGCCGATGGCCGCGTAGAGAGCGCCTCGGAAGAAGACCTCCTCCGCCGCCCCGTTCGCGAGGGTCGTCAGGAGGACGAGGGAGGTGCTGCCCTGGTGGGCGTAGGCCAGCACCGAGGAGATCGCCGCGTCGAGGACGGGCACGCGCTTCGCGACCAGCGCGCAGCCGTAGAAGGCGCCGAACGCGGCCGCGCCGGTGAGCAACGGGGTGAGCACCGGGCGGCGGAGAGTCTCATCGCGCGCCTGGACCCAACCGAGGTGCAGGGGTCCGGAGGCGAACCCGCCTGCGACCCAGGTCGCCGCGACACCCGCGGTGGCGGCGTAGAACTCCCACGAGGCCGGCTTCGTCTGCAGGCTCACCCTCAGCAACCCGGCGCCGGCGACGGTGACCCCGGCGACGACCTTGCGGCGGCGGCGGAAGGCCTCGTCGGGTTCGCGGTGGTCGCGCGGGACCTTCTCGACCAGCCAGTGCGGCAGCAGGGACTCGACCTGCGTACGACTCGGTCTCCTCACCCGCGGGCCCGCTCGCCGAGCGCAGCGAGCACGCTCGAGACGTAGTCCATCGGCTCGAACGGCACCAGCTCGCGGATGCTGTCGTCGCGCACGACGACCTCGTTGCTCATGCTGTCGATGAGGTTGCGACCGGTCTGCACGTCCACGCTGGTGACCAGGCTGAGCCACCGGCTGCTCAGGCTCGGGGTGAGCAGCGGGACCGGCACGACGACCATCGTCCGGCCCTCGATCCGGGCGACCGTCCGCATCATCTCGAGGTACTCCATGACGTCGGGCCCACCGATGTCGAACGCCCGCGATCCCTCGACAGGTGCGGTGAGAACACCCACCAGGTAGCGGATCACGTCGTCAACCGCGATCGGCTGGGTCCGCGTGCGCACCCACCTCGGGGTCACCATCGCCGGCAGGTGCTCGACGAGCTGCCGGGTCATCTCCCACGAGATCCCGCCGTGCCCGACGATGATCCCGGCCCGCAGTGTCGTGACGGGCACTCCCCCGGTGGCCAGCAGCTGCTCCACCTCACGGCGGCTGAGCAGGTGGCTGGAGAGATCGTCGGCGTCATCGCCGAGCCCGCCGAGGTAGACGATGCGCTGCACACCCGCCTTGCCGGCCGCCTCGGCGAAGGTCCTCGCCCCGTCGGCGTCGCCTTTCCGGAAGTCGGGGCTGTCGAGCGAGTGCACCAGGTAGTAGGCCGCGTCAGCACCTGCAAGCGCATGGTCGAGCCCGGCCGCGTCGTGGACGTCGGCCTTCACCGGCTGCCCGGCGCCGGCGTACGCCTCCGGGTGGCGGGTCATCGCCCTGACCTCGTGGCCCGCCTCTTCCAGGGCAGGGCAGAGCCGCCGTCCGACGAAGCCCGACGCCCCAGCCACCACGATGCGCATGAGGCCATCCTGGGGCTCGACGGCTGGACTGGCGACTCCGGACGCGACGTGGCACGCGTCGGGTTCAGCAGCAGCGGCTGATCGGGCTCCGCTCGGCCGCGTCGGAGCGCTGCTTCTCGTACGCCCGGCGGCTCATCGGCGCGTGGCCGTGGGCCTCGCACTCCTCGAGGTAGCGGTCCCACCGCGCCTCGCCGCTCCACTCGCGCAGGTACCAGCGCAGTCCCCGACCGGCGCGGACGACAGCGGCGCCGAGGTCAGCCGTCGACATCGCGCTTCCCCGGTCCAGCGCCGACCAGCTTCTGGTGCTCGGCCATCGCGAGCCGCTCTGCCACGGTCGGGAACATGCCGGCCGGTTCGACGAGGTTGCTCTGCACGAACGGCTCCTCGGTCGTCGGCAGGCTGCCGACCTTCAGAGCCTTGGCGATGACGAACAGGGCGTTGATGACCACGACGATGACCAGCACTGCGAACAGGCTCTGCAGGACGCCGTTCACCGTCGAGTTGGTGATGATCTGGTCCATCTGGTCGGGGGTCTTGGCCGGCGCGAGCAGGTTCCCCGCCTCGCGCGCATCGGCGTAGCGCGCTCGCTGCGCGAAGTAGCCGATCGTCGGGATGTCGGAGAAGACCTTCTGGTAGCTCGCCGTCATGGTGACGATCAGGTCCCAGACGAGCGGGACGCCGGTCACCCAGGCGTACCTCTTCTTGCCGTGCTTGATGAGCAGCACGGTCACCAGGGTCAGGGCGATCGCCGCGAGCAGCTGGTTGGCGATCCCGAACAGCGGGAAGAGCTGGTTGATCCCGCCGAGCGGGTCGGTGACGCCGACGTAGAGCATGTAGCCCCACAGGCCGACGACCACTGCGCTCGCCATGATGTTGCCGGGGCGCCAGCTGAGGTCCCCGAACTTCGGCCAGAAGTTGCCGATCGTGTCCTGCAGCATGAAGCGCCCGACGCGGGTACCGGCGTCGACGGCGGTGAGGATGAACAGCGCCTCGAACATGATCGCGAAGTGGTACCAGAACGCCTGCAGGTTCCCTCCGAAGGCGTCGGAGAACACCTGCGAGATGCCGACGGCGAGTGCCGGCGCACCGCCCGTACGGGAGATCAGGCTCGGCTCCTGGACCGCAGCCGCCGCCGCGGACAGGGCGTCCGGGGAGGTCACGAAGCCGAGCCCGCTGACGAAGGCTGCCGCTGACGCCGCCGTGCCTCCGGTCGCGCCGGCCGGGCTGTTCATCGCGTAGTAGAGGCCGGAGTCGATGATGCTGGCCGCGATGAGGGCGCTGATGGCGACGAAGGACTCCATGAGCATTCCGCCGTAGCCGATCAGGCGGACCTGCGGCTCCTTGGCGACCATCTTGGGCGTCGTGCCGGAGGAGATCAGCGCGTGGAAGCCCGACAGGGCCCCGCACGCGATGGTGATGAACACGAACGGGAAGAGCTTGCCGGCGAAGACCGGGCCGTTGCCCTCGGTCGCGAAGTCGGTGACCGCCTCGTTCTGCAGGACCGGGCGGGCGATGACCAGGCCGATCGCGAGCAGCACGATCACGCCGACCTTCATGAACGTCGACAGGTAGTCGCGCGGCGTGAGCAGCAGCCAGACCGGCAGCACCGAGGCGACGAAGCCGTAGATGACGAGCGCGAGGACCAGCCACTCCTTGCTCAGCGTCAGCGTCTCGCCGAGGGCCGTGTCGTCGATGATCCCGCCGCCGATGATGGCGAGCAGCAGCAGCGCGACGCCGATGCCGGTGGCCTCGAGCACTCGCCCGGGTCGCAGCCGACGCAGGTAGACACCCATGAACAGCGCGATGGGGATGGTCATGCCGATGGAGAAGACGCCCCACGGCGACTCGGCGAGCGCGTTGACGACGATCAGTGCGAGCACCGCGAGGATGATGATCATGATGGCGAACACCGCGATCAGCGCGGCGATCCCACCGATGACGCCGATCTCCTCGCGCACCATCTGACCGAGCGACTTCCCGTTGCGCCGCATCGAGAAGAACATGACCGTCAGGTCCTGCACGGCTCCGGCGAAGATGACGCCGACGACGATCCAGATCGTCCCGGGCAGGTAGCCCATCTGGGCGGCGAGCACCGGTCCGACGAGCGGTCCGGCGCCGGCAATCGCGGCGAAGTGGTGGCCGAACAGCACCCGCCGGTCGGTGACGTCGAAGTCGACGCCGTTGTGCAGACGCTCCGCCGGCGTCGCCCGCCGGTTGTCGACCTGCAGCACCCGGTAGGTGATGAAGCGCGCGTAGAAGCGGTAGGCGATGGCGTAGGAGCACAGCGCCGCGAACAAGATCCACAGCGCCGACACGGTCTCGCCGCGCGAGAGGGCAAGGACGGTCCAGCAGAGGGCGCCGACGGCCGCGACGGCGACCCACAGGCCGACCTGGACCGGAGAGGTGCCTGCCTTCGGTGGGTCGGTCGGGTTCTCGTCGTGGTCGGTGTCGATCGTGGTGGACATGTGCGCCTCCCGGGACCGGCGGGAGCTCAGGCAGGCCGTGCGGCCGTGTCCGAGTTGCCCGCTGCGGGGGGAATGTACATCTGCGGTACGCCCGAGCGCACGCGTGGCGCGCGAGGACGGTCCGCCCCGGGACTCAAGCTTCCGGTCCGACCTTCCCGACCCAGAGCGTGTCCCGGGCTCGGGTCATCGCGACGTAGAGCGTGCGGCGCAGCAGCTCCGCCTTCTCCTGCTCGGCCGACTTCCCGGCCCCTGTGAGGAGCTGGGTCGTCCGGTCGACCTGAGGCAGGAACACGTGCGCGAACTCCATACCCTTCGACCGCGCCCACGTGCCGACCTTCACCGCGTCAGCGCCGAGCGC
>JAOPWP010000157.1 GCA_025965615.1 Frankiales bacterium | reverse complement strand
TCCGACGGACATGCCGGTGGTCGCGATCGCCATGGCCTTCGCGGGTGAGCCGTCGAACCACTGCATGACCAGGGTGGAGGCCGGGATCATCGACACGGCCGCCGTACCGAGCCCCCACACGAAGTAGACGGCGCAGAGCTGCCAGGCGCTGTCTACCATGGGCACGAGCGGCAGGGTCAGCATCATGACGAGAGTGCCGCCGCAGAGGACGAGGCGGATGTCCCGGCGCGCGAGCAGCCAGGCCACACCCATGCCCCCGACGCCCGAGGAGAGCATGAACCCGGTCGAGGCGAGCGAGGTGGCTGAGATGGTCAGGCCCCGCTCGTCACCGAGCCAGCCGGCGTAGGTCGACAGGGAGTAGAAGCCGAAGCCCGTCGTCAGTGCGAGGAACAGGAACGCTGCGCCGACGACGACCCACCCGTACCAGGAGGCGTCGACGAACCGGGTACGGTCGCTCGCCCGTGCGGGGTGGGTGTCGGTCGGCACGTTCACATCGCGCTCGCGCGGTCGCCTCCAGCACCGCCAGCCATGGCCCGGACCATGTTGGTCTGGCTGAACGACGCGACGAGCCGGCCGTCCTCGGTGAAGACACGACCCTCCCCGAAGCCCCGTCCCCCGCCGGCGTGCACGCCGTACTGGTGCACCAGCAGCCACTCGTCGACGCGCAGAGGAGCATGGAAGGTCAGCGTGTGCGTCAGGACGCCGGTCGACAGCTCGTCGTGTGCCATTGCGAGGCCCACTCCGTCCTGCGGGCGCATGGCGGCCGGGATGAGCCACGGGTCGGTGAACCAGGAGGCGAGCGCCTGGTGCACCGCCAGGTCGTCGCCGGGATCGTCCCAACGGACCCACACGTCGAGCTCAGCAGGGCCGTTAGCCGCGAGGCTGTCCACGTCGACGCCCCCGACGATCCGGATCTCGGCTCCGACCGTGCCGGAGTCGGCCTGCGGCACGTCCTGCGGGCCAGGCACGTCAGGGGCCGCGGCTGCCGCCCGCAGCAGGTCCGGCTCGGCCACGTCGAGGTGCACGACGGCGCCGCAGAGCGTGCGCTTCCCCTCCTGCTGCGACAGCGTCACGTAGCCGCTCGCCATCGTGCGCCCGACGTGGAGGGGGCTGACCTCGATCTCGACGTCCGCCGTGACCGTGCCGGCGCGCGCGAACACGGCGTGCACGCTGCGCACGTCCTTGGTCGGGTCGATCGTCCTCCCGGCGAGGATGGCCTGCCCGAGCAGCTGGCCGCCGAAGACGACGTCGCGCTCCGAGTTCGGGACGCTCGGGCCGACCAGGACCCCGCGCGGCGACGACACCAGCTGCAGGGCCGCCGCCGCGGGGATCAGGGTCACGCGGGCTGCGGGACCGGCGAGGCGACCGCGGCCGAGGACTCGCGCCGCTTCTGGCTGAGCACCTTGTGTCCCGGGTAGTTCGCGCGGGGGAGACCGAGGACGTGCTGCGCGATGATGTTGCGGAACACCTCCACGGTGCCGCCGTAGGTCGCGGTGCCCTGCGCGAAGCGGTGTGAGTAGTCGATCTCGCCGCCGGCGTGCGCGTCGGGGTGCCCCTCCGAGATGAGAGCGAGCGGGCCGACGAGGTCGACCAGCTCTGCCCCGCCGAGGACGAGGGACTCCGAGCCCTTGACGCGCCCGAGCGGGCCGGGCGTGCTGATCGACGCCTCGAGCCGCAGTGCCACGGCCCCCAGGCGGTACTGCACCAGCGGGTCGTCGATCGGTCGGCTGCCGTCGGGTGCAGGGGTCTTCGCCCAGGCGTACGCCGCGTCCAGGGCGCGTTCGAGCTGGTGGACGAACATGCTCCCGATCGAGATGTCCTGGAAGCTGCGCTCCGCCTCGGGACCACCGATGCTGTGCTCGTCGTCGAGCGGTCCGCGCAGCACGCTCCAGCCGTCGTTGACTCCCCCGAGGCGGTAGCGGTCCGAGATGCGGACGTCGCTGAAGTAGACGACGTTGGTCCGCTCGCCGCCGTAGGTATGGATCGGCTGGATCTCCACCCCAGGGACCTCGAGGGGGAGCAGGAACATCGTCAGGCCCTTGTGCTTGGGCAGGTCGAAGTCGGTGCGCGTGATGAGGAACGCGTACTGGCACTGCTGAGCGCCTGTCGTCCAGATCTTCTGGCCGTTGATCACCCACTCGTCGCCGTCCTGCACGGCCCGGGTCTTCGCGCCGGCGATGTCGGAGCCGCTCTCGGTCTCGGAATAGCCGAGGCAGATGCGGGCGGTGCCCTCGGCGACCTGCTTGACCACCTCGGCGACCATGATCGGGTCGCCGAACTTCTCGACGGTGCCGATGGTCAGCCGCGTCGTCCCCATCGTCACGTCGGGGAGCCGGGCGCGGTGCAACTCGAGGTCGAGCAGCTTGGCCCTCACGGGGTCCAGCCCGGCACCGCCCTTCTCGACCGGCCACTCGGGCATGACCCAGCCCCGCTTGCCCAGTTCCAGGTGCACGCCGAGGTTGAAGCCGCTGCCGGTCTGGCGCTCGTGCTCGTGCACCTCCTCGGTGACGTGCTCGGCCGTGAAGGCCCGCACCTCCTCGAGGAACCGCTGCTGGTCCTCGTCGAGCTCGACTCGGCTGAAGTCCACGTCTACTCCTCGTTCTCGGTGGTGGCGGTGGTCAGGGGGAGGGTGCAGGTCATCCGGTGGCCGCCGCGAGCACGGGCGCCGTCTGGGAGGGGAGCTCGTCGGCGAGCAGGCGACCGGCGGCCGCGATGTCCTTGACCGGGTCGCCGAACAGGACGCTCCACCCCTTGGCCCGCAGGAAGTACAGGCTGGCGTCAGCCTCGGTCGTGAAGCCGAGGCCGCCCTGGGTGTGCTGTGCGGTCGTGGCGCCGTGCGTGGCGACCTGGGCGGCGTACGCGTAGGCCGCCGGCACGAGGTCGGGGCGCACCCCGGGCTCGTTCTCGAGGTACCAGGCAGCGCGCCGCGTGAGGTTGCGTGCACCGGCGATGCCGATGGCGATGTCGGCAAGGGGGAAGGCCACTCCCTGCAGCGATCCGATGACGACCCCCATCGTCTCACGCGTCTTCGCGAACTCGACGGCGATGTGGAGCGCCTGCTCGGTGAGTCCGACCAGTGCGCTAGCCATCAGGAGCTTCCACTCAGCTTGCGCTCGCTCGTAGACCTCGACGGCGTGGGCGCCGCGCGCCAACTCGCGCCGCTGGCCGCCGGCGAGGTCCCACCAGGCGAGGGGCGTACGGCCCTGGTTGGGGACGTGGGCCGGGGGCTCGTCGCTGTGCACGAGGACGAGGGCGTCACCGTCGAGGGCCAGCACGTTCTGAGCGACCGCGCCGCCCGGGACCAGCTGGCGGGCTCCGCGGCCGACGGGCTCCGGCGCGAGGGCACACACGCTCGAGCCGTCAGCGGCGGCCGCGAGCAGGTCGCTGGGGGCGCCGATCGCGTGCAGCGCCCGGGCCGACACGGCCTGCTCGATGCACGGTACCGGCGCGAGGGCCCGCCCCAGCTCCTCGGCGACGAGGAGCAGGTCGAGCAGGGTCGCGTCGTCGCCCCCCACCGCCTCCGGGAGAGACATCGACGCAGCCCCCATCTCGCTCAGCTGGCGCCACAACCGCTCGTCGAACCCGGTCGGTTCCGCAGCGCGGACGCGGCTGCTGGGGCTCTCAGAGGTGAAGAAGTCGCGGAAGGCGTCCCGGACCGTCTGCTGGTCCTCGCTCAAGGAGTAGTCCTGGTAACGCAGCTCGAACCTGTCCATGGGTCCCTCTTTCGATTCGATAGTTTCAGAACGATTGTCACCCGACGGCAGCGGGGCGTCAACCTGCGGATCACTCGAGCTGCTCCACGAACTCCCTGAGCTGGCGCACCGTCCGGCACTCGATGACGGCGTCGCAGTACGGCGCGTACTGCCCGATGACCGAATCACCGCTGTTCCAGGCAGCCTCGGGCTCCGGGTTGAGCCAGAAGACCTCGCGCACCCGCTCCTGCACGTGACGCAGCGCCTCCCGTCGAGGGGCGTGGTAGTTGCTGCGAGCGTCACCGAGGACGAGGACCGTCGTCCGGTGGGACAGCTGGCGACCGTGCTCCTGCCAGAACGTCTCGAAGGCGTTGCCGTAGTCGGACCTGCCATCGAGCCACACGCCGTGGCCTTCGCTGTTGATGCGGCTCGTCGCCGCGGCCACGTCCTCGGATTCCTCGAGGATCCGCGTCACCTCGTCGAGACCGTCGACGAAGACGAAGACCCGGACCTTGCTGAACTCCGAGCGCAGGGCGAACGTCAGTTGCAGGGTGAAGGCGGCGAACGTGGCCACCGAGCCGGAGATGTCGGCCAGGACGACCAGCTGCGGCTTCGAGGGCCTCGGCCGACGGAAGACCATCAGCACGGGAGTGCCCCCCGTCGACAGGGACCGGCGCACCGTGCGGCGGAAGTCCAGGCCGCCGCGCCGGTGCCGCCGGCGCTTCTGGGCCAGGCGGGAGGCGAGCTTGCGAGCCATGGGCCGCACCACCTGCCGGATGGCGGACACCTGCGCGGCCGACGCCGTGAGGAAGTCGATGTCCTCTGGGAGCGGGGTCCGCAAGGTGCGCGCGACGGCGTCGGCTCCGCGGTCGGCCACCAGGCGCCGTCGGATCTCGGCCTCGACGTCGTGCTCCAGCCCCCGGATGCGGCGGTCGACGTCCTCCGAGAGCAGCCGCTGGGCGACGTCGCCTAGAGGCCCGGCCGAGGCCCGCTCCTCGGCGAGCAGGGCGAGTCGCAGGGCGTCCGGGTCGACGGCCTTCATGGTCCGGTAGAGGTAGTAGGTCCCAGCGACGGCGCGACCTGGCGTGAACCCCGCGTGCCGCGTGACGAGCAGGCGGGACAGCTGCCGGCGCAGGGGCTCGTCGTCGCGGCGGAGCGCACGCAGCACCAGCTCCTTGAGCATCGCGTCGTCGACGTCGTCCAAGGAACCACCTGCGCCGGCGCCCGCGCCGGCCCGCCCGCCCTCCGGGCTCCCCTCGCCCTCCTCGGCCCCGACGGCGTCGGGGGCCGAGGTCAGGCTGAAGTAGATGTCGAAGACCGCGTCGAACGCGCCGTCGTGATCGGAGCTCTTCACGAGCGCGCAGCCGAGCGCGGCCTTCACGGCCCCACGGTCCGCGAGGTCGACGTGCTGCAGGCCGTCGACCGCGTCGATGCTCTCCGACACCGAGATCGGGACCCCGATGCGACGGAGCTCTGCGACGAGCCCCTCCACCGCCCGGATCACCCGGGTACCCCCCGGCCCTGTCGTAGGGTCGCGCCGTGTCGACGCTGCCGCCCGTCCTGCTCGTGCACGGCTTGGCGTCGTCGTTCGAGCACGGATGGCGCCAGAGCGGCTGGGTGGACCTGCTGGAGGACGCAGGGCGGGACGTGATCCCGTTCGACCTGCCTGGTCACGGCTCGGCCCGGGAGCTGGCAGGAGCGCCAGCGGCCGCGTCCCTGCTCGCCGCGGTGGCAGACCTGGAGCAGGTCGACGCCGTCGGCTTCTCCGCCGGGGGTCATGCGGTCCTGGCGGCGGCGGCGGCGGAGCCTGAGCGCTTCCGCCGCATCGCGGTGTTGGGCGTCGGCGACCCGGGCGAGCACGAGGCGGACGTGCGTGAGCAGATCGCCACGGCGATCGAGTCCGACCAGGAGCCCGAGGAGCCCTTCGTACGGGTCCTGCGCCGCCTCGCGACGACCACCGGGAACGACAGGTCGGCGGTGGCCGCGGCCCTGCGGGTGCACCCGCGGGGCATGGACCTCCAGGCGCTCGCGGCGATCACCTGCTCCGTGCTGGTCGTGCTCGGTGAGCGTGATCCGGCCGCCCCCGCCGACCGGCTGATCGCCTCGCTGCCCGACGCCCGGCTGGTGCCGCTCCCCGGTGTGGACCACTTCTCGACACCGACCCAGATGCGCTGCCTCGACGTGGTGCTCACGTTCCTCGCCGAGCCCTCGTACGGCTGATCCGGCCCGCGCGCGCCGGTCAGGGCGCGGCGACACCCAGCTCCTTCACGGCGAGCTCGATGTCGCTCTGGTGCTTGAGCAGCACGGGCAGCGTCTCGCTGACCAGGCCGTCGTCGAGCTCCTCGGCCCCGAGCACGAGGAGCGTGCGGGCCCAGTCCAGCGTCTCGGACACCGACGGTCGCTTGCGCAGGTCGAGCGTGCGCAGCGACCGGATGAGCTGCACGAGCTGGGTCGCGAGGGCCTCGGAGATGCCCGGGACCCTCGCGAGGACGATCTCTCGCTCGCGCTCGACGCCGGGGTAGTCGACATGGAG
>JAOPWP010000150.1 GCA_025965615.1 Frankiales bacterium | reverse complement strand
CGAGACGGGCGGGCCCGCCGGCTCGGAGGGCCCCGGGTGCGGGCCGCCGTCGTGCCCAGCGCCGACCTGCCCGTCGCCGACCTGCCCGGCACCGACCTGCGCAGGCCCCGGCGGTTGACCGTTCAGGTTCCGGGGGTATGCACTGGCATCGCGGGCGAGTCCACGGACCGCGTCGGGAAGCACTCCCGCCGCACCCTGGGGGCTGGGGCCGGACACCTCGCGGTAGCGCTGAGCGTCCCGGGCGTCCCGACGGCGGGCGAGCGCGTCGCCCACACGACCCGAGAGGGCGGTCCGCTCCCTCGAGGACAGACCGCTGGCGAACGCGTCGAGCACGTCGTGGAGCACGCGGTCGCGCTCCTCCTCGAGCAGGCGGTCACGCTGGTCCAGGTAGTCCACGAGCGCGTGACCGGCACTCGAGAGCCGTTCCGTGCCCGCGTCCAACTCACGGCCGGCGCCGGCGACGCCCTCCACCGCCCGAGCCAGCTCTGCCCGGACCCGGTCCATCTGCGCCTGCATCTCGACACGGACGTCCCGCACGACCCCTTCGGCGACGGCCTTCGCCCCCTGGACCACCTCGAACGTGCGCGTCGGCCACTCGGCGCGGAAGCCGGCGATGGTCTGGCCGAGCTCGCCAGCACGGGCCTGCATGGCTTCGAACCCCTGCGTCACCTGGACCGCCCGCTGTTCGCCTTCGGCCACCACGGTGCCCAAGGCGTCCAACCGCGTCGCGAACTGGCTCGACGTGTCGTTCACGGTCATACCGAGGAGGTCGATCCGCTCGCCCAATGTGGCGATCCGCTGCTCGCTGGTGGCCAGGCGCTGATCAGTCGCCCCGAGCAGCTCGGCGCGGAGCTGCTCGCCGCTCGCAACGACGCCTGCCCGCAGTGCCTCGAGCGCCTGCTCGGCTTCCTGCCGCTGCCGCTCGGCCAGGGTCTCCAGCGCCTCCAGGCGGATCAGCGACTCACGCGAGCGAGCGGTGCTCTCGCCCATCTCGGCGCCGACCTCGGCCAGCCCCGTCGTCACCGTCGCCCCCAGCTCGGCGACCCGGGTCGCGAAGGCGCCCTCCAGCGTCAGGACCCGCCCGCCGAGCGAGGTGGCCAGCGCGTCCAGACGGCCGGCGAGCTCTTCGCGCAGCTCGCCGAGACCGGCCCCGGCCCCGTCGAGCCGCTGCTGCAGCTCACCGGCGCGCTCGGCTGCCTCCGCGGCGGCCGCCCCACTCGCACGGGCCAGCTCGTCGGACAGGCCGGTGACACGCGTGAGCAGCGCCTGCTGGGCCTCGGCGACCCGCTCGGAGAGCTGCTCGCGCTGCGCCTCGGACGAGGTGTCGAGGTCTTCGCGCAGGGACGCGAGCGCCGCCTGGAGCGCCTTCGAGGTCTGCTCGACGGTCCGCGCCTGCTCGGCTCGCAGCGACCCGTCGAGCTGGTCCAGCTGCGCCCGGAGCCCCTGGAGCGATGCGACCAGCTCGGGCCGCAGGGCATCGAGCCGCTGCGAGGCGGCTTCCCACCCTGTCGTGATCTCGCTTCTGAGGTCGGCGAGGGCGGCCACCTGGGCCGCCTGCGCCTGGTCGCTCGTCTCCTCCAGGCGCCCCCGCAGCGCCTCGACCCGTGCCGCAGCCGCTTCGTCGCGCGACACCACGTCGGCCTGCAGCGCCTCGACCCGCGCCGCAGCCGCCTCGTCGCGCGAGGCCAGGTCGTCCCGCAAGGCTTGTGCCGCGCTGCCGAAGCGCTCGGTCACCTGGTCCAGCTCGCTGCGCGTCTCCTCACGGCTCTCGGCCAGCGCCGTGGTGAGCGACCGGCTGAGCTCGGACAGCGAGCGGTCGACGACGGACGCGAAGCCTTCCAGGGCGCCGCGGACGGTCTCGGCCAGCTCGCGTACTGCCTGGCGGTCCTCGCGCGCCTCGGCGCGGCCCGCCTCGAGCGAGGCGACCAGCTCGGCCCGCAGCGCCTCGTCCCGCTCGGCCAGGTCGGAGCGGAGCCGGTCGAGCAGGCTCCCGCGGAGCCGTTCCCACCCGCTGTCGAGGGACTCCTGCCGTTCGCGCGCCAGCGCCTCGGCCTGCTCGCTCTGCGACAGGAGACGCTCGTCGAGGGCTGCGACGGAGCCTGTCAGAGCGCTGAGCGTCGCCGCCGTGGTGCCCGCGCTCTCGCGAGCCAGAGCCTCGAGCCGCTCGGAGACCGCGTCCAAGGTGTCCTCGAGCACGGCGATCCGCGACTCGAGCGTCGTCCGTGCCTCGTCCAGCGCCGACGCCTGGGCCCCTGCTGCCTCACGCTGGCTCTCCACTGCCGCCGCGACGACCCGCGAGACGTCCTCGCTGACGCCGTCGAGGCGTCGACCGACCGAGGCGGACAACTGGGAGGTGAGGGCGTCGAGCCGCTTCCCGGTGTCGACCGGCACCTGCCGGAAGCCCTCGCGGACCTCGTCGGACAGCGGGGGCAGGACGTCGGACAGCTCCTCCACCCGGCCGGCGACCAGCTCGAGACGGGCCGCGAGGTCCTGCACCCGCTGGGCGAGCTCACCGGTCTGCTCGTGCCCGGCGTCGAGCGAGCCGCCCAGGCGGGCGCCGAGCCCTTCGAGGTCCTCCCGCACGCCCCCCGTGTCGCTCTTCAGCGAGCTGAGGCCGGCGCGCACCCCCACGATCTCCGTCCGGAGCACGCCGACGAGGGCCGCGACGGCGGCACCCTCGCCCGGCTCGTCGGCGGACGCGGCTGCCAGACGCTCGATGCGTCGTGTCAGAGCGTCGGGGTTCTCGGCGGTGCTCACAGCCACTCCCAGGCTCGATGTGCGCGAAGCGTAGTGGCGCAGGCGCCTCCCATCGCTTAGGCCAGCGGGAGCGGCTCGCCGACTGTCGGGGAGTGCTCGGCCCGAGCAGCCAGGTGCCGCTCCGGCGAGACGGCGCCGTAGGTCGTCGTGCGCTGCCGGGGCGTGCGGCCCGCCTCGCGCACCATCGCCTCCAGCTCCTCGACCGAACGGCGCGAACCGTGCTGCGACCCGGCCATGCGGCTGATGGTCTCCTCCATCAGCGTGCCGCCCAGGTCGTCGACCCCACCTGCGAGCACCTGGGCGCACGCGGCCGGTCCGAGCTTCACCCACGAGCACTGGATGTGGTCGATCCGGCCGTGCAGGACCAGCCGGGCGACGGCGTGCACGGCGCGGTTGTCCCGGACGGTCGGCCCGGGGCGCGCGATGCCGGCGAGGTAGAGCGGAGCAGACGTGTGGACGAACGGCAGCGGGACGAACTCGGTGAACCCGCCGCTCTCGCCCTGGAGCCGCGCGAGCAGCTGCAGGTGGGCGACCCAGTGGTGCGGCTGGTCGACGTGGCCGTACATCATCGTGCTGCTCGTCGGGATGCCGAGCCGGTGAGCTGTCTGCACGACCTCGATCCACTGGGCCGTCGGCAGCTTGCCCTTGGTGAGCACCCACCTCACGTCGTCGTCGAGGATCTCGGCCGCCGTCCCGGGCAGGCTGTCCACGCCGGCCTCCTTCGCGGCGAGCAGGAACTCCGCGATCGACACGGACATGCGGGCGGCGCCGTTCACCACCTCCATCGGGCTGTAGGCGTGCAGGTGCAGACCGGGGGCCGCGCCCTTCACCGCTCGGGCCAGGTCCAGGTAGGCCGTCCCCGGCAGCTGAGGGTCGATGCCCCCCTGCATGCAGACCTCGGAGGCGCCGACGTCCCACGCCTCCCGGGCCCGCCCGGCGACCTCCTCCAACGAGAGGGTGTAGGCGTCGGCGTCCGTGCGCCGCTGGGCGAACGCGCAGAACCGGCAGCCGGTGTAGCAGACGTTGGTGAAGTTGATGTTCCGGTTGACGACGAAGGTCACCTCGTCGCCGACCGTGTCCCGACGCACCTCGTCAGCCAGGTCGCAGACCGCCTCGAGGTCGGCCCCGTCGGCCATGATGAGCGCCAGCGCCTGCCCACCGGTCAGCGCAGCGGGCCGGTCGCGGGCGACGCGCAGCGCCTCGGCCACCTCGGCGTCGAGGCGTTCGGGAGGCGTCGTCGCGCGCTGCACCGGCACGGCGTCGCGCACGGCCTCCCAGTCGCCGTAGACGTCGTCGAAGTCGGTACGGCGGTCCGCGCTGCGGCCGACCGTGTCGACGGTGGCGTGCAGGTCGGTCCGCCCCGACTGGACGAGGCCCCCGTCAGGCTCCTGCCACGGCAGACCCGCAGGGCGTACGTCGGCGGCGAGCCCGTCCGGCCCGGCCAGGGCCGCGACGTGACCGGCCAGGCGCGGGTCGAGCCACGGCTCGACCAGGTAGGGCGGATGGGCGGTGAGCCGCTCCCGCAGCTCGAACCCGGCAGCGGCACTGGCGGCGGCGAGGGCCTCGACCTGCGGCCACGGGCGCTCGGGGTTCACGTGGTCGGGAGTGAGCGGGCTGACGCCGCCCCAGTCGTCGACCCCCGCGCGCAGCAACAGCCCTGCCTCGGCGAGGTCGACGAGGTTGGGCGGCGCCTGGACCCGCATGCGCGGCCCCATCACCACCCGGGTGACCGCGACGGCGGCGAGGTACTCCTCCATGCCGGCGTCGGGCGTCGAGCGCATGGCCGTGTCGTCCTTGGCGCGGAAGTTCTGGACGATGACCTCCTGCACGTGCCCGTGACGCCGGTGCGCCGCCCGGATGGCGAAGACGGTCTCTGCCCGGTCCCGGGTCGTCTCACCGATCCCGACGAGCAGCCCTGTGGTGAAGGGGATCGCGTGACGGCCGGCGTCTTCGAGCACCTGCAGGCGGACCGCAGGCACCTTGTCGGGACTGCCCGCGTGGGCGGGGACGTCGGCCGTGGTCTCGAGCATCATCCCCATCGAGGGGGCGACCGGCTTGAGGCGCTGCAGCTCGGCCCACGACATCACGCCCGGGTTCAGGTGGGGCAGCAGTCCCGTCTGCTCGAGCACGGCGACCGCGCACGCTCGGACGTACGCCAGGGTGCTGTCGTAGCCGGCCTCGTCGAGCCAGTCGCGGGCGGCGTCCCAGCGGTCCTCCGGCCGGTCCCCCAGGGTGAACAGCGCCTCCTTGCACCCCAGAGCCGCGCCGGCCCGGGCGATCCCGAGGACCTCGTCGAGGCTCAGGAAGGGAGCGGGCAGCCGGCCGGGGACCGTCGCGAACGTGCAGTAGTGGCACCGGTCGCGGCACAGGCGGGTGAGCGGGATGAACACCTTGCGGGAGTAGGTCACCGTGCCTGGACGGCCGGCATCGACGAGCCCCGCGTCGCGGACCCGACCGGCCACCGTCATCAGGGCCTCGAGGTCCTCGCCCCGGGCCGCCATCAGGACCGCGGCCTCGTCGACGTCCAGCGTCTTGCCGTCCCGCGCACGGGCCAACGCGCGACGCATACCCGGCTCCATGGCTCGACAGTACGTGCGCGCACGGCCGCGACCGCCAGGCAGACTGGCCGCATGCCCTCCGACTCCACCGACATCGCGTGCGCGATGGCCCACGGCGACGTGCCGTCGCCCACCGGCGACCGGCGCCTGGTCGCCGTGTTCGCCTCCCCCGTCGCGCGGCAGCTGGTGCACCTCGCGGCCCACGTCGGCTACGACTGCGTCGTGCTCGACCCGGTCGAGCAGCTCGAGGGCGTGCCCTGCTTCCGGACCGCTGAGGAGGCCGGCATCGACGACACCACCGATGTCGTCGTCACCGACCACGACCGGCCCGAGCTCGGGGACGTGCTGGCCGCTGTGCTCGAGCGACCGGCACGGTGGGTGGGCGTCATGGGCAGCCCGCGCCACACGGCACCTCACGTCGCCGCTCTGCAGGAGCGCGGCGTGGCCCCCGGCGACGTCGCCCGCGTGCACCGGCCGATCGGTCTCGACATCGGGTCCCGCTCCCCCGCCGAGATCGCCGTCGCGACCGTGGCCGGCCTCCTGGCCGACCGGGCCGGGCGCTCCGGCGGCACCTACGAGGTGCGCCCGTGAGGATCACCGCGCTCGCAGGAGGGGTGGGTGGGGCCCGCTTCCTCCGAGGGGTGCGGGCAGCCGTGCCCGACGCCGAGCTGACCGTGATCGTCAACACGGGCGACGACATCACGCTGTACGGCTTGAGAGTCTGCCCCGACCTCGACACGGTGATGTACACCCTCGGCGGCGCCATCGACGAGGAGCGCGGGTGGGGCCGGGTCGGCGAGACGTGGGGGGCCAAGACCGAGCTCGAGGCCTACGGCGCGCCGGCCGCCTGGTTCGGGCTCGGCGACCGCGACCTGGCCACCCACCTGGTGCGACGCCAGATGATGGACGCCGGCTACCCGCTCAGCCAGGTCACGGCGGCCCTGTGCGACCGGTGGCAGCCGGGCGCGACCCTGCTCCCGATGAGCGACGACCGGGTCGAGACGCACGTGGTGGTGGACGTCGACGGCGCGCGCAAGGCCATCCACTTCCAGGAGTGGTGGATCAAGCACCGGGCGGCCCTGCCCGCTCACGCGATCGTGGCGGTGGGCGCCGAGACGGCGACTCCGGCCCCTGGGGTGCTCGACGCCATCGCCGCCGCCGACGTGGTGCTCCTGCCGCCGAGCAACCCCGTCGTCAGCATCGGGACGATCCTGCAGGTCAAGGGGATCCGTGACGCCCTCGCCGAGCGGCCCGTCGTCGGCCTGTCCCCGATCGTCGGCGACGCCCCGGTGCGCGGCATGGCCGACGCGTGCCTGTCCGCGATCGGCGTGGAGACGACGGCTGAGGCGGTCGGCCGGCACTACGGTGCCCGCTCCGGCGGAGGCCTTCTGGACGCCTGGCTGGTCGACACGGCCGACGCGGGTGCTTCGGTTCCCGGCGTCGAGGTGCTGGCGGTCCCGCTGCTCATGCACGACCTCGAGGCCACGACGGCGATGGCGCGTGCGGCGCTGGAGCTGGCAGGTGCCTGACTACTGCGTGCTCGGGGTGCCGGGCCTCCCGGACGTGCGCCCCGGGGACGACCTGGCCGCCCTCATCGTGGACGCCGTCGAGCTCGAGGCCGGCGACGTCGTCGTCGTCACCAGCAAGGTGGTGAGCAAGGCGGAGGGCCGGCTCGTCGCCGTGCCCGAGGGGGCCGACCGCGAGGCACTGCGCCTGCAGGCCGTGGCCGACGAGACGGTGAGGGTCGTCGCCCGGCGCGGCACGACGGTCATCGCCCAGAACCGCAACGGCCTCGTGCTGGCCGCCGCCGGGGTAGATGCCAGCAACGTACGACCCGATGAGATCGCCTTGCTCCCCACGGATCCCGATGCCAGTGCGCGAACGCTGAGGGACCGGTTCCTCGAGCTGACAGGTCACCAGGTGGCCGTCGTCGTGTCCGACACCATGGGCCGGCCCTGGCGGGTGGGTCAGGTCGACCAGGCGATCGGGGCCGCCGGCCTCGCGCCCGTCCGTGACGCCCGCGGTACAGCCGACACTTTCGGATCCGTCCTCGAGGTCACCGAGATCGCCGTGGCAGACGAGCTGGCGAGCGCCGCCGAACTGGTCAAGGGCAAGTCGGACGGGGTGCCGGTGGCTGTGGTGCGCGGGCTCGCCCTGCCGGACGACGGTCGTGACGCATCGGCTCTCGTCCGCCCCCCCGCGCAGGACTGGTTCCGCGTCGGGACCGCGGAGGCCCACCGCGAGGCGGTCGCGCTGCGCCGTACGGTCCGCGCGTTCGACTCCACCCGGGCCGTGGGACGGGACGTCGTGCTGCGGGCCGTCGCTGCCGCCGTGACCGCTCCGGCACCGCACCACACGACCCCGTGGCGCTTCGTCCTCGTGGAGGAACGCGCGGAGCAGCTCCTGGACGCGATGGCGGCGCAGTGGGCGAGGGACCTGCGGGCCGACGGGTTCTCCGAGCAGTCCGTCGAGCGGCGGTTGCGCCGGGGCGAGGTCCTGCGGGGGGTTCCCTGTCTGGTCGTCCCGTGCCTGGTGCGTGAGGGCGCCCACGACTACCCGGACGAGCGCCGGGCCGCAGCCGAGGAACGGCTGTTCCTGCTCGCGATGGGCGCCGGCATCGAGAACCTGCTCGTCCAGCTCGCCGCGGAGGGCCTGGGCAGCGCCTGGGTCAGCAGCACGCTGTTCTGCCCCGACGTGGTCCGTGAGGTGCTGGAGCTCGACCTGGCGTGGGAGCCCATGGGCGCCGTCGCGATCGGCCACGCGGCTGCCGGCCCGGCCGAGCGAGCACCCCGCGAGCCGGCGGCGTTCACCCTGCTGCGCTGAGCAGCTAGTGCCGGCGGTGGTCCTGGATCGTGATCCGTGGACCGAACCGGGGCTTGGCGTAGCCGCTGCACTCGAGCAGGCGCACCACCCGGTAGCGGTGCGGCCGCCACGGCTCGAGCAGCTCGACCATGCCGGCGTCGTCCAGCGGCGACCCGGTCAGGGCCCAGCCGACGTACTGGGACAGGTGGTAGTCGCCGACGCTCAGCGCGTCGCTGTCGCCGAGGGCGCGCTGCGCGACCTCGGCCACGGTCCACGGGCCGATCCCCGGGATCGCGGTGAAGCGGGCCGCCGCCTGGGACGGCTCCATCCCGACGGTCTGCTCCAGCTTCGCGGCGTACTGCATGGCCAGGCAGATCGTGCGCGAGCGCTGAGGGCCGACTCCTGCCCGATGCCACTCCCAGGAGGGGATCCGTCGCCAGGTGTCGGCGGACGGGGGGACGCGCATCCCCTCGGGGGCGGGACCCGGGGCCGCCTCGCCGAAGCGGTCGACCAAGGTGCGGAACGACGCGCGCGCCTCCTTGCCCGTGACCTTCTGCTCCAGCACAGCCGGCACCAGCGCCTCGACCACGCGGCCGGTCCGGGGGACGCGGAGCCCGGGGTGCCGTGCAGCCGAGTCGGCGAGCAGGGGGTGGCCAGGGACGAAGCCGTCAGCGGCGTCGCGGGCCCCGAGCAGGTCCGGCAGCCCGGCGACGACCTCGGCCGCACCGGGCCCCCACGCCCGGGCGTGCACCTCGTGCAGGGACGCCTGGGAGATCCGGTAGGTCACAGCGCCGCTCGGCATCGCGGCCGCGCGCCAGACGGCTCCGTCGGTCGCGACCCGGTGGGTCGGGTCTGCCGCGCCGCGTCGCAGCGGCGCCAGCGTCCGCCGCACGTCCACGGGGAGCTGCGGCCGCCACACCGTCTCCGCACCCGGGGTGGAGGAAGCGCCTACCGTCACGGCGAACAGTCTGCCGCTAGGTTCGAGCGGCGGGCCTTCACGACCCGCAGACGAGCACTGGAGGATCCGTGGACAAGGTGGTGGGCAGCGCGGCCGAGGCCGTGGCTGACGTCGCGTCCGGCTCGTCCCTGGCGGTGGGCGGCTTCGGGCTGTGCGGCATCCCGGCGGCCCTGATCGAGGCGCTGCTCGCGACCGGTGTGGACGAGCTCGAGACGGTGAGCAACACCTGCGGCGTCGACGAGTGGGGCCTGGGCATGCTCCTGGCAGCCAAGCGGATCCGCCGCACGACGGGCTCCTACGTGGGCGAGAACAAGGAGTTCGAGCGGCAGTTCCTGGGCGGCGAGCTCGAGGTGGAGCTGACCCCCCAGGGCACGCTCGCCGAGCGCCTGCGCGCCGGCGGGGCGGGCATCCCCGCGTTCTTCACCCCGGCGGGTGTCGGCACGCAGGTCGCCGACGGCGGACTGCCGCTGCGCTTCGACGGCTCAGGCGGGGTCGCGCTGGCCTCCGAGCCCAAGGAGGTCCGGGAGTTCGACGGGCAGGCGTACGTGCTGGAGCGGGCCATCCGTACCGACTTCGCTCTCGTGCACGCCCGGTTCGGCGACCGGCACGGCAACCTGGTCTACGAGAAGACCGCCGCGAACTTCAACCCGCTGTGCGCCGCGGCCGGACGGATCACGATCGCCGAGGTGGAGGAGCTCGTCGAGCCGGGCGAGCTCGACCCGGCGCGGGTGCACACGCCCGGGATCTTCGTGCAGCGCGTGGTGCACGTGCCCGGTGTGGAGAAGCGGATCGAGCGCAGGACGGTGGCCCGTGCGGACGCGTGACGAGCTGGCGGCCCGGGTCGCCTCGGAGCTGACCGACGGGCAGTACGTCAACCTCGGGATCGGGCTGCCCACGCTCATCCCCAACCACATCGCCAGCGGCGTGCACGTGGTGCTGCACTCCGAGAACGGCGTGCTCGGTGTCGGGCCCTACCCGGCCGAGGACGCCGTCGATCCCGATCTGATCAACGCCGGCAAGGAGACCGTCACGGTCCTGCCGGGCTCGTCGTACTTCGACTCCGCCGCGTCGTTCGGCATGATCCGCGGCGGCCACGTCGACGTCGCCGTCCTGGGCGCCATGCAGGTCTCCGAGCGCGGCGACATCGCCAGCTGGATGATCCCCGGCAAGATGATCAAGGGCATGGGCGGGGCGATGGACCTGGTCCACGGCGCCAAGCGGGTCATCGCGATGATGGAGCACACCGCTCGCGGCGGCGGCCACAAGATCGTGCGCCAGTGCTCGCTCCCCTTGACCGGCCTCGCGTGCATCCAGCGGATCGTCACCGACCTCGCGGTGATCGACGTGGAGCCCGAGGGCCTCGTCCTCCGCGAGACAGCCCCGGGCGTCAGCGTCGACGACGTGCGCGCGGCGACCGAGCCGGAGCTTCTGGTCGCCCTCGGCTGACCAGGCGGCGAGCCCGCACGGGCGGACGGGCTCAGCCCCCCGTGGGGCTGAGCGCAGCCCGCTTGCGACCCTCGGCCGCGTAGGCGATCCCGAACCCCACGAGCCACGCTCCGTTGACCAGCGCCGACGGCGTGTTGCCCTTCGCGACCCAGCCGGCGACGATCAGGCCGGCACCGCCCTGGGCCGCGGCGTAGAGCAGCGGTTCCCGTCGGCGCCACAGCCGCAGGAAGCCGGGCGTGAACAGGGTGACGGGAACGGCGAGGGCGTAGCCGCCGACGAGCGCGGCTGTGGACGGTGACATGCCGCCAGTCTGGCGGCCCTGGCGGGGCACCGCACGTCCGCGCACGTCCGTCGGGGAGACTGCCGTCGTGACCGACGCGCCTGGAGCAGGCCTCACCCGAGCCGGGGACGAACCGCGGGAGCTCCGCGCCGAGGACGCGTTCGACGTGGCCGCGGTGCACGCGTGGTTGTCCCAGCGGGTGGCCGGTCTCGGCGGCCCTCCCCTGGTGAGGCAGTTCGGTGGAGGCGCGTCGAACCTCACCTACCTGCTGGAGTACGCAGACCAGGAGCTCGTGCTCCGCCGTCCGCCCGCCGGGGCCAAGGCCGCATCGGCCCACGACATGCGCCGCGAGCACCGGGTGCAGGACAGCCTCCGGCCGCACTACCCGTACGTCCCTCGCATGGTCGCCTTCTGCGACGACGCCGCGGTCCTCGGCTCGGACTTCTACGTCATGGAGCGCCTGCGCGGCACGATCCTGCGGGGACGCCTCCCGCGCGGCACGTCGCTGACGAAGGAGCAGGCGGCCGCGCTCGGGCGGCACGCCGTGGACAGCCTCGTGGCGCTGCACCAGGTCGACGCGGCGGCTGCGGGGCTCAGCGACCTCGGGCGGGGCCCCGGCTACGTCGGACGGCAGGTCGCGGGCTGGTCCGGGCGCTACCGGCAGGCGCGTACGGACGACGTCCCCGACTTCACGGCGGTCATGGCGTGGCTGGACCGGCACCAGCCTGCCGATGTCGCGATGTGCCTGATCCACAACGACTTCCGCCTCGACAACCTCGTGCTCGGCGAGGACCTGCAGGTGATCGGGGTGCTCGACTGGGAGATGGCGACCCTGGGCGATCCGCTGATGGACCTCGCGAGCGCCCTGGCCTACTGGGTGCAGGCCGACGACGACGAGGTCATGCTGCTGTCGAAGCGGCAGCCGACCGACCTGCCCGGGATGCCCACGCGCGCCGAGGTCGTCGAGCACTACACGTCCGCGACGGGGCTGGCGCTCCACAGCTGGACCTTCTACGAGGTGTTCGGCCTGTTCCGGCTGGCGGGCATCGTGCAGCAGATCTACCTGCGCTACGTCCGTGGTCAGACGACGAACCCGGCCTTCCAGCACTACGGCCACTTCGTCGCCTACCTCGAGTCCCGCTGCTCGTCCCTGATCGCGAGGTCCTGACGTGCCCGTCGTCCACCTGGTCCGCCACGGACAGGCCTCCTTCGGCGCTGACGACTACGACGTGCTGTCCGACCTCGGCCGTACGCAGGCGAGCGCCGTCGGGGCCGAGCTGGCCCGCCGCGGGCTGTCGAACGCCCGGCCCTCCTGCGGCACGCTGCGGCGGCAGCGGGACACAGCAGCCCTCGCCCTGCCCGGGGTGCAGCCGCACGTCGACGGCCGGTGGGACGAGTACGACCACCTCGAGCTGCTCAAGCGCTACACCGCTCCCGCCTCCGGGCCGACAGACGGGTCCTCGCAGGGCGTGCAGCCCCTGCTCGACCAGGCCCTCGCCGGCTGGGTGGCTGACGGGGACGACGGTGGGTGGCCGGCCTTCGCCGGAGGGGCAGCCCGAGCGCTGGCCTCGACCGCGGCCGAGCTGGACCGCGGTCAGGCTGCCGTCGTGTTCACCTCGGGCGGCGTCATCGCTGCCGTCGGCGCCGGTCTGCTCGGGCTCGGCGCCGAGGGCGTCGTCGCGCTCAACAAGGTCGCCGTCAACGGCGCGATCACCACCGTCATCGTCGGACCCAGCGGCACGAGCCTGCTGTCGTTCAACGACCATGCCCACTTCGCCGGGTCGGCCCGGCACCTGATGACCTACCGCTGAGGCGCCGCGCCCCAGCCTCAGGCCAGCTCCGGTGCCTGCTCCAGCACCCTCGCGTGCAGCTCCTTGACCCGCTGGGCCTGCGCCGCCGGCATGACCAGGGTGGCGGCCGGGGTGTGCACGACGACCAGGCCCTCGCAGCCGACGAGCGTCACCAGATGGTCCGGGTCCGACGAGGCCACCACGTTGTCATGGCTGGAGACGAGGACGGCCCGCGCCGCACCCACCTGGTTGCCGTCGGCGTCGGCCTCGAGCGCGCGGCCGTAGGCCGGCCAGGACCCGACGTCCAGCCACCGGGCGTGCAGGGGGAGCGCAGCGACCGTGAAGTCCGGTGAGGTCGAGGCCGGCTCCATCACCCCGTAGTCGATGCTCGTCCGAGCCAGCTTCGGCCACGCCTCCCGCGCCAGCGCGTCCCAGGCCGCAGTGCCGTAGGCCGCGCCCATCTCGCGCAGGGGTGCCGCCGAGACGGGCGCGAACGCGTCGACGGCGCGGAGCAGGGTCGCGGCCTGCCAGACGAACATGCCGGAGTTCCAGAGGTAGCGCTCCGGACCCGCGGCCAGGAACTCCGAAGCGACCTCCTGCGAGGGCTTCTCGCGGAAGGTCGACACGACACGGCCGCCCCCGCCCAGCGCCTCCCCGAGCTCGAGGTAGCCGAAGCCGGTCGCCGGTGCGTCAGGGACCACACCGAAGGTCACCAGCGTCTGCGGTCCTGCCTCGGCGAGGACGAAGGCGGCGTCGAGGGTCTCCGCGAACGACGACAGCGGCTCGATCAGGTGGTCGGCGGTGAGGACGGCGACGACGGCGTCAGGGTCTGCCGCAGCGATCACCGCACACCCCAGTGCCACGGCGGCGAGCGTGTCCCGGCCCGAGGGCTCGACGATGAGCCGGTCGGCCTGCAGCCCCGGCACGGTGCTGACCGCTCCGCGCAGCTGCTCGCCCGCGCCGAGCCACACCTGGTCGGCCGGCACGACCGACGTGGCTCGCGCGACGGCGATGTCGAGCAGTGAGCGGCCCTGCAGCAGGGGGACCAGCTGCTTGGGAAGGGCAGCGGTGGAGTACGGCCACAGGCGCGTACCGGAACCGCCGGCCAGGATCAGGGCATGGCGCATCCGAGCCCTCAGCCCCGGACGTCGTGGTCGAGCACGTCGGCGGACCGGGTCGGTGCCGCACCTTCGCCGACCGACCGGATCCGGGTCGCGAGCAGGTAGCGCAGCACCAGCCCGACAGCCAGTGCGCCGCGCACCGGCGCCCAGCCGGCGCCCGCGTACTGGCGCGACAGGTAGCGGTACAGCGACCTGTGGTGCTCCTTGAGCATGCGACCCGCCGCCCTGGACGTGGCCTGACCGCCCTCGTGCGTCACCACGGCCGACGGCACGTAGACGTTGCTCCAGCCCGCCTCGGCCAGTCGCCGGCACAGGTCCATGTCCTCGCAGTACATGAAGTACGACGGGTCGAAGCCGCCCACCTGCTCGAAGGCCTCGCGGCGCAGGAGCATGACTGATCCCGACAGCCAGCCCGTGAGGCCCTCCCTCGGGGTACCGGCCTCGGCGCGGTAGGACCGCGTCCACGGGTTGCCGGGCCACCACCAGCCGAACAGGGCGTGGCCGGTTCCCCGGCCCAGCGACGGGAACGCACGCGCCGACGGGTAGAGCTGCCCGTCCGGCGTGCGGATGGCCGGCCCGAGGCAGCCCGCCCCGGGCCAGCGGGCACCTGCCTCGAGCAGCTCGTCGAGAGCCCCCGGCTCCCACGTCACGTCCGGGTTGGCGACGAGCAGCCACTCCCCCGTGGCGCCGCGCGCTCCCAGGTTGGCCGCCTGGCCGTAGCCGAGGTTGCCTCCGGTCGGGAGCAGCCGCACGCCCGGACCGGCTGCCGCCTCGGGGGCCCCGTCGCCGCTGCCGTTGTCAGCCAGCACGACCGTGCACGGGGTGGACGTGGCCTGAGCCAGCGAACTCAGGAAGCCGGCCAGCGACGGGCCGGGCCAGAAGGTGACGACGACGACCCGGAGGTCCTCGTCGTCGCTCACGGGGTCGCTCCTCCACCAGTGGGGTCCCCCGGGGTCACCCCAGGACGCTGTGGCAGCCTAGCGAACGTGACTGCTCGACAGGCGCTGTCGCGATGAGGGTCGCCATGACGCTCGAGCAGTGCTGGCACACCGTCCCCGGCGGGACGGCGACCTCGGCGATCGCCACTGCCCGCGCCCTCTGCGAGCTCTCGGTCGACGTGGTCGGCGTCGCTGCTCGGCACCGGAGCCCACCGTCGCCGGCGTACGCACCGGGCGTGCCGCTCGTCCACCTCCCCCTCCCCCGGCTCGCGCTCTACGAGGCCTGGCAACGCCTGCGCCGGCCGCCGGTCCAGCACGCCACGGGTGCCGTCGACGTCATCCACGGCACCACCATGGCGGTCCCGCCGCGGACCGCCCCGCTCGTGCTCACCGTGCACGACCTCGCGTTCCTCGCCGATCCCAGCCACTTCACGCGCCGTGGGCTCGGCTTCTTCGCGCGCGGCCTCGAGATCGCCCGCAGGGACGCCGACCTCGTGCTGGTGCCCTCCGAGGCGGTCCGCGTCGAGTGCCTGGCCGCCGGCTTCTCGCCCGAGCGCCTGCGCGTGGTGCCGCACGGCGTCGACGTCGCGGCTGCCACCGACGCCGACGTGGCGCGCGTGCGAGCGGCCTACCAGCTGGACGGCCCGTACGTGCTGTGGACCGGTACCCGGGAGCCGCGCAAGAACCTCAGCGGGCTGCTGTCTGCCTTCAGCCAGCTCGAGGCGGACGCCGACCTCGTGGTCGTCGGGCCGGAGGGCTGGGGCGAGGACCTCGGGTCGAGGCTGGCGGCCACCCCACGGGTACGCGTCACCGGCTTCGTCCCGGACGCGGACCGCGACGCCCTCTACGCCGGCGCGGAGCTGTTCCTGTTCCCGTCCTTGCGCGAGGGCTTCGGCCTGCCCGTCCTCGAGGCGATGGCCCAGGGCACGCCGGTCGTCACCTCGGCCGGCACGGCGATGGCCGAGTTCGCCGTCGGCGCCCTGGTCGAGCCGACGGACAGCGGTGCGATCGCCCGGGCGGTGGACGAGCTGCTCGCCGACGACGCGCGACGGGCGTCGCTCGGACAGCAGGCCCGTTCCCGGGCCGGGTCGATGACGTGGCGGCGCGCGGCCGAGACGACTCTGGCGGCCTACCGGGAGCTGCTGTCCTGACCGGTCCGCTCAGCGCTGGAGGGCCCGCAGGTAGCTGTCGAGGTGGGTCTCGGCGGAGGCGGCCCACGTGAACTGCAAGGACCGCTCGTGCCCGGCGGCGGCGAGAGCGGCTCGCCTGTCCGCGTCGTCGTACAACTGGCTGAGAGCGGTCGCGATCGACCCGGCATCGGGCTCGGTGTAGGCGACGGCGTCACCGCCGACCTCGGGCAACGAGAGCCGGCGGGTCGTCAGGACGGGGGCCCCGCAGGCCATCGCCTCGAGGACAGGGAGCCCGAAGCCCTCGCCGTGGCTGGGGTAGGCCACGATGCGAGCTCCACCGAGATAGCCGGGGAGGTCGGTGAAGCGCAGGTAGCCGGGCCGCAGGACCCGCAGCTGGGACGGGACCTGGGCGATGGCGCCGTCGACCTGGTCGTCCCACCCCGCCCCTCCCGCGAGCACGAGCGCCGGCGCGTCGTCGCGGTCGGCGAACGCCTGCACCCACGCCGCGATCAGGGCCGGGACGTTCTTGCGGGGCTCGAGCATCCCCAGGAAGGCGATGAAGGGCTGCCCGCCGAGACCGAGACGGGCCTGCACCCGCTGCTTCTCCGCGTCGCTCGGCAGGTGGAAGGTGCCGGGGTCGACCCCGTGGTAGGCCACGTCGATCTGCCCGGCGTCCGCCTCGAGGACACGCACCAGCTCGTCCCGCGTCGCCCTGCTGGGCACGACCACCCGGTCGGCGCGGCGGAGCGCGGTGCGGGTGGCTGAGCGGAAGAACGTCCCCTTCACGCTGCTGTGCAGTCCGGGCTCGGTGAAGAACGTGGCGTCGTGCACGGTCACCACCACGGGCCGCCCGGCGCGCAGCGGCATCGTGTAGTGCGGTGAGTGCAGGACGTCCGCCTCGACCTGCTGCGCGACCAGCGGGAGGCCGGTCTGCTCCCAGGCCAGACGAGCCGGTCGATGGGCGATCGCTGCGGGTCCGGCCACCACCCGTGCCTCCGGCGCGAGCCGGCCGTAGCGCTCGGCGTCCGAGCGCTGGCAGACGATGGCCAGCTCGGCGTGCAGATCGGCCAGGGCCGAGATCAGACCGTCGACGTAGCGGCCCACGCCGCCCCGGTCAGCCGGGACGGCCGTGGCATCGACCAGCACGCGCGCAGACAACGAGGTTCCTTCCGGCTGAGGTGCGTCGCGCAACAGTACGGCTCGACGTGACCTCCTGCGGGACGAACGGCCGGACCGCCGCGTGCTGCTGAACCGTGGCAGCATGCGGCCGGTGAGAGTGGGCCTGGATGCGACCCCGCTGCTCGGCCGACCGACCGGTGTGGGTCGCTACGTCGAGGGCCTGCTGGGTGGTCTGTCGGCGCTCCGTCCCGCCCCCGAGCTGGTGCTGACGGCCTTCACCCTGCGCGGCGCCGGGGACCTGGCCTCACTGGCCGAGCAGGCGGGGGCGGGCGCCGCCCGTACGAGCGGCCGCAGGATCCCTGCACGTGCGCTGCAGGCCGCCTGGCAGCGCACGTCCCTGCCACCGGTGGAACTGCTGTCCGGACGCGTCGACGTCTTCCACGGCACCAACTTCCTGCTCCCGCCCGCCCGCCGGGCCGCGGGCGTGGTCACGGTGCACGACCTGGCCTACCTGCGCTATCCGGAGCTCGTGTCGCCAGCGAGTCGCCGCTATGCCGAGCTCGTCCCCCGGGCCCTGCGCCGCGGCGCCCTCGTCCTCACGCCCTCGCGAGCCGTGGCGGACGAGGTCGTCGCGGAGTACCGGCTCGACCCGGACCGGGTGCTGGCGAGCGGGCTCGGCGTCGACCGGTCCTGGTTCGAGGCGACCCCCCTCTCGCCAGCCGAGCTGGCCGCGGCCGGGCTGCCGGAGCGCTACGTCCTGTTCGTCGGCAACCGGGAGCCGCGCAAGAACCTCCCGGTGCTCGTCGACGCGCATGCCGCGTTGCGGAGGGCCGATCCGGAGACGCCGCCGCTGGTCCTGGTTGGGCCCGCCGGGTGGGGCGACCCGCTCACGGCGTCCTCCGACCACGTCGTGACCGCCGGCTACCTGGGAGGCGAACAGCTGCGCAGGGTCCTCGCAGGCGCGTCCTGCCTGGCCTTCCCGTCGCAGTACGAGGGTTTCGGGCTGCCGCCGCTGGAGGCCCTGGCCGCCGGTGTGCCGGTCGTGGCGAGCGACCTGCCCGTGACCCGCGAGGTCCTCGGTAGCCACGCCGAGCTGGCCGGCGTCGGAGACGTCGACCAGCTCGCGGCCGCGCTGCAGCGGGTCCTGGCCCGCACCACCGACCCGGAGCCCGGGCGGGCCTGGGCGGCGCAGTGGACCTGGCGACGCTGCGCGGAGCGCACGATGCAGGTGTACGAGGCAGCGCGAGCTGGCTGAGCCGGAGCGCCGGCTGTGCTTGACTCCTCGCCGTGGCCGCAGGCAACGAGGCCCTCGTCACCGTCGTGATCGTCGCCTACAACGGCGCCTCACGGCTCGACCGCTGCCTGGACGCCGTCGCTGACCAGGAGCTGGCGCAGCAGGGGCGGGTCGCCTGCTGGGTCGTCGACAACGCCTCGGCGGACGGGTCGGCCGACGTCGTCCGGCGGCGCACGGACGGTGCCCGGCTGATCGCCTCGCCGCGCAACCTCGGCTTCGCCGGGGGCAACAACCTGGCACTGCGACAGGTGACGAGCCCGTTCGTGGTCCTGCTCAACGACGACGCCGTGCCCGAGCCCGGCTGGCTGACCCAGCTGCTGCAGCCGTTCTCCCAGGAGCGGGTGGGTGCGGTCACCGGCAAGCTCCTCCTGCAGCCGCGCTTTCTCGCCCTGCCGGTGCAGACCCGCGGCACCGACCGGCTGGGCGTGACGGTCGTGGAGCGCGACGGCAAGGACGTGACAGCCGAGCTCGTCTGGGACCCCGTGCTCGCCGGGCCACAGGACCGCCGGGCGCACTGGTGCCAGCCCGACCTCGACCTGCTCGTACCCCTGCCCCTGGGCGTCGTGGGGAGCCTGGACCGGCCGGTCCGCGTGCGGCTGCACGTCATGAGCGAGCAGCCGGCGGTGGTGCGCATCGCGGGGCAGGAGCACGCCGTGGGCCCGGCCGGACAGGTCGTCGACGTCGTCCTGCCGGTGGGCACGGTGACGGTCGACGTCGTCAACAGCGCCGGGACGGTCCTCACGGTCGACGGGTACGCCGCCGACCGCGGCTTCGGCCGGGTCGACGACGGCTCCTACGACGCCCCCGAGGAGGTCTTCGGCGGCTGCGGCGCCTCGCTCGCCCTGCGCACCGCTGCCCTGCACGAGGTGGGCCTGTTCGACGACGACTGGTTCCTCTACTACGAGGACGTCGACCTGTGCTGGCGGCTGCGACGAGGCGGGTGGACGATCCGCTACGTGCCCGCAGCGGTGGCCCGGCACGAGCACTCCGCCAGCGTCGGGACGGGATCAGACCTGCACGCCTTCCACGACGCGCGCAACCGGCTGCTCACCCTGGTCAAGAACGCCTCCCTCCCGGTCGTCGTGCGGACCGTGGGGCGCTATCCCCTGACGACGGCTGCGGAAGCGGTGCGTCACCTGCGGACGGGGCAGCCCGAACGGCGTGCCGTCACGCTGCGGCTGCGGGTGCTCGCGTCGTTCCTGCGCCTGCTGCCACGGGTGGTCGGTCGAAGGCGGACGTCGCAGAAGGGAGCCACCGTGCCGCGGGCTGCTGTCGAGGCGTGGATCGGCCGGCGCTAGGAGGAGGCCCGGACGACGGCCGACGCGCGCTGCAGGTCGAGCCGCAGGGCGGCGTTCTCGGCCTCCGCCGCGGCGAGCCGGTCCGCGTACTGCACGATCAACCGCGACCGCGCCGCGGACTGCTCCTGGACGCGGCCGGACAGCGCCCTCAGCTCGTCCTGCAGCTCGATGATGCGGAGCAGGGCAGCGATGCGGTTCTCCTCGAGCCGCTGGAGCTGGGGGTTGCGGTCGTAGGGCGCGAGCACCTGCTCGAGGCGGGTCGCCGACTCCGCAGACCCGGAGTACACGACTCCGAGCCCGAACACCGACGGCACGTGCGCGTAGACGAGGTCGGGCCGCTCAGCCAGGTAGTCCTCGACCGCAGTGAGGACCCCGTTGTGTGGTCCTCCCTCCTCGAGTGCCACCGCGAACTGGCCCTCGCCCCGGAAGCCGCCCTCCACCACGCCGCTGTTGCCCGGCACCACACCACGGTCCCAGGCGTGCGGGAGGACGTGCTCAGCCTCCAGCGCGTCCGGCGCGTAGTACTGGTCGCGACGTCCGCTGGGCCAGCCGACGTCGTGCAGGATCACCAGTGGATGCCGGCCCTGCTCGGCCATCTCGTCGATGGTCTGCAGCTCGGCCAGCACGGTCCAGTAGGTGTGGTCGCCGTCGAGGACGTAGGCGTCGGCCGGCGGCAGCTCCCGGAGGGCCTGCGGGCTGCGCCCCTCCACGAGCCGGAAGTGCTCGCTCGTGCGGTCCAGCTCCCGGACCGCCTCCGCGGGGAACGGCTCGACCGAGGCGACGCGCGCGTCGCGGGCGGCGGCCCACGTGGCGAGCTCGGTGGTGAAACCCCCGTACTCGGAGCCGACCTCGACGACGCTGGTCGCACCGACGGCCTCGAGGCAGCCGAAGATGACGGCACGGTGCTCGGTCAGCGAGTGCAGCATCAACGGCACAGACACAGGCGTCCTCCCGCCGTCCCGCACGGACGTCCGGGACGGCGACGATGTTACGGTGCTCCGTCGCCCGCGCCGCGGGCACGCCGGCCCGACGAGGCCTCGTGGCGACCCCCGCAGACCCTCTGGAGGCCGGTCCGTGTCCGCGTCAGCAAGCGTCCGCCCAGAGCCTGGAGCGCCCCCGCGGACGAGCACGGATGCTCGGCTCCGAGCGGCCTTCTCGGCCCTCGACGACCCCGCGCTGCGGGTCGTGTCCGTCGACGTCTTCGACACCCTGCTCTGGCGCACGGTCGAGGAGCCGATGGACGCGTTCGCGATCATCGGCGCGCGGTTGCAGGCCGAAGGCCTGCTGGCACGCCACATCACCCCTGAGAGCTTCTTCCACGTGCGTGCGCGGGCCGAGCACCGGGCCCGCGCGGTGCTGCGGGCGACCGGCGGCAGCGAGGAGGTCGACCTGCGGCAGGTCTACGACCAGATCCCCCTGCACGTGCTGGGCGCCGGCACCTCGATCGACGACGCCGTCGCGGTGGAGGTGCAGGTCGAGAAGGAGCTGCTGCTGCCGGACCTCGACGTGGTCGAGCTGCTGCTCGCGGCGCAGGAGGCCGGCAAGCGGGTCATCGCGGTCTCGGACACCTACTTCACCGAAGCGCAGCTGCGCGCGCTGCTGGACCTCCCGCCCCTGTCGCCCCTGCGCCTCGACGCCGTCTACGCCAGCAGCGGCCACGGCGTCGGGAAGGGCCACGGGCTGTTCGACCTCGTGCTGCGCGAGCTCGACGTCGAGCCCTTCGAGCTGCTGCACGTGGGCGACAACCGCGTGGCCGACGTCGACACGCCCCGCCGGTTGGGGGTGCGCACCCTCTACTTCGAGCGTCGTCCCGCGCAGGTCGCGGAGGTACTGCACCGCGAGCACGCCTATGGCTACGGCGGTTCCGGTCGCTCGGACGCCGGCCTGAGCGCGCTGCGGTCCAAGATCGTGCACCGCACGGCTGCTGAGGCGATGCCCGACGAGCTCCAGCCGTTCTGGCAGTACGGCGCCGCCCACCTCGGGCCGGTGCTGACCGGGTTCGCCGAGTGGGTGCAGCACCGGGCGCGTGACGTGGGCGTCGACACGGTGCACTGCCTGATGCGCGAGGGCGCGGTGCTCGCCGACCTCGTCAACGTCGCCGGCGACTACGTCCCCCACACCGGGGTCCGGGCGGAGAAGGCCTGGTTGTCCCGCCAGCTCTGCGCCCGAGCCAGCCTGCGTGAAGGCAGCGCGGCCGAGCTCAAGACGCTGCTCGCCCGGAGGCAGCTCCCGACCGTGCGGGAGTTCTGCGCGACGCTCGGCGTCCCCGTCGACGACCTCCCGCTGTTCGCACGACGCCTCGACTCCCGCCTCGACGACCCGCTCCTGGCGGAGGAGCTGGTCACAGCGCTGACCAGCGACCCCGACCGCCGGGCCCTCATCGCCGCCAACAGCGCCACGCTGCGTGCGCGCATCGTGCGCTACGTGCAGCGCCTGGTCCCGGACGGCGGGCGCCTGGTGCTGGTCGACCTCGGCTGGCAGGGCTCCATCCAGTCGCTGCTGCAGAAGATCCTGCGCGACGAGGGAGTCCCGGTCGAGACGCTGGGGCTGTACCTCATCACCTCCGCCGGCGCGCTGGACAAGGTCATGACGGGGGTCGACCTCGACGGCTACCTGGTCGTCAACGGGGAGCCGGGCGCCGAGGCGGCGGCGATCATGCGAAGCCCCGAGCTCCTCGAGCAGGTCTGCATGCCCGACTTCGGTACGCAGCTGGACCTGACCGCCGACCTCGAACCGGTCTTCGGGCCGGCCGGTGCCGACGCAGGGCGGGCCCAGGCCGTCGAGCGGGACGCCGTGCAGAAGGGCTACTTCGCCTTCCAGCGCGAGTGGGCCCGGTACAACACGGTCCTGCCCGACCGCCTGCCCGCGCTGCACGAGCAGGCGCCGCTGCTGCGAGCGGTGCTCACGCGGTCTGTGGTCGCGCCGACGCAGACCGAGGCCCGCCTGTTCAGCACCTGGGTGCACGACGAGAACTTCGGCTCCGAGGGGAGCGATCTCATCGTGGGCGGCGGCATCAGGCGGGCCATGCGCCACGTCGACCCAGCAGGGCTCATCGCGCTGCCGATGGGCGAGCTGTACTGGCCCTTCGCCCTGGCCGCCCTGACCGACGAGGACCTCGCCGCGGACGCCGAGCAGGTGGCCCTCGGCCGCGTGTCGCCGGACGCGGTGAGCAGCATCGTCGAGGCCGGCCCCTTCGAGCTCTTCGTCGACGCCGGCTCGGGCTACCGCGAGGGGGGCAAGGTCTCGCTGCACGCTCGTCGCAACCGCGCCGGCCTCACCTACGTGGCGACGACCGTGACCGGTTCGCCGATCCGCAAGCTGCGCCTGGACCCGGTCAACGCGCCTGCCGTCGTGCGGATCGACTGGATGTCCTTCCGGTGCGTCACGCGGCAGTCCCCCGAGCCCGTCGAGATCGTGCTGGACACGCCGGACAGCCTGGACCGGCTCTCGCTGACCCGCTGCTCCTGGCTGCGGCCCAAGCTGCTGCTGGTCGACGGTGACGACCCGAACCTCGAGCTCGACCTCACCGTGCTCGTGCCGGGCGACGTCTACCAGGTGCACGTGCAGTGCGCCTACGCCGTGCTGCCTGTCTCACCCCGCGGACCCGGGCCGCTCGTCGCGCGCAGAGCAGCGGTCAAGCGCCGCCTGCGTGGGCCGGCCCGGGTGGTGCGCAGCCTGGAGAGCCGCACGGGGCTGCCGATCGAGGCGGCGCTGCGCCGGGCCTACCGCAAGGCGCGTGCGAGCTAGCGCCCCGAGTAGCCTGCCCCGGTGCCTGTCTCGACCTGCCCCGCGTGCGTCCCGCGCGCCTGCGAGCTGAGCATGGCCTCGTGCCCCTGAGCAGCGTCCCGCGGCGACCAGGGGGTCTGAGACGACCCTGGCTGTGTGCCCTGCTGCTGTTCGCCAGCGTGTCGAGCGCCTGGGCCCTCGCCACCCCCCCGTTCGTCGCTCCCGACGAGTTCTCGCACATCATCCGTGCGTACACCGTCCTGGACGGAGAGCTGGTACCCCAGGCGCGGGAAGCGCCGGCGATCGCGGTGCCTGGCCCGGGGGCCAGCGATCCGCAGGACGTCGTCCAAGCGCCCAGGTCCTTCATCAACCGGGAGTTCGCCTACCCGTCCTGCCTGATCGCGATGTACGAGAACACCCCCGACTGCATGCCGGAGGTCACCGGAAGCGTGGAAGAGGGGCCGTCGTTCACCACGGCCGGTCGCTACCCTCCGGCCTACTACGCCTTCGTCGGAGCGCCGCTCAAGATCTTCCCGGGGACGACGCAGGGCATCTACCTCGCTCGGGTCCTCAGCGCCGTGCTCGGCGCCCTGTTCCTCGCCTCCGCCGTTGCGAGCGCCTACCAGTCCCGGCACCGGGCACTGCTGCTGGCCGGCATCGCGGTTGCAGCCACCCCCCAGGTCTTCTACATCAACGGCGTGGTCAACCCGAGCGCGCTGGAGATCTCCGCTGCGCTGAGCGCCTGGACCGCGGCTGCGGTCCTGCTCAGCGAGCCAGAGACCACAGCCGACCGCCGGCTGCTCCTCCGGCTCACCGTGGGCCTGGCGGGCGTCGCCAGCGCCAAGGCCACCGGTCCGCTCCTGGTGCTGCTCATTGTCGTGGTCGTGCTCCTGCTGGCGCCGCGCCAGCGTCTGTGGGCACTCGCGCGGCAGCCGTTCACCCTTGGCATGGTCGGACTTCTGGCGCTCGCCGGCGTGGCGGCCGTGGCCTGGACCGTCCTCGTCAGCCCCAACCGGCTGCCGTCTTCGCCCGAACTCGGGCCAGAGGTGACGACCAACACCATCCTGCGGCACAGCGTCGGCCTGTGGGACGGGTGGGCCCGCCAGATGGTCGGCAACTTCGGGTTCACCGACCTGCCCGCACCGCAGCTCACCCACTACCTGTGGCTGCTGCTCGTCGGCGCGCTGCTGGTCGGCGCTGCCATCGTCTGCGGTCCCCGAACGGGGCTGGCTCTGTCGGTCCTGGTGACGCTCGTGGTCGTGGCACCGGTCGTCGCC
The DNA here is from genome assembly GCA_025965615.1 of Frankiales bacterium. Lineage (GTDB taxonomy): Bacteria > Actinomycetota > Actinomycetes > Mycobacteriales > SCTD01 > SCTD01. The sequence goes on along the minus strand of JAOPWP010000150.1, from coordinate 2,403 downwards.
AGCTCGCTGCTTGCCCGGTCCATCGGCTTCAGCTACCAGGGCCGCTACACGCTGCCGATCGCCGTCGGCCTTCCGGTGCTGAGCGCTCTGGCCCTGGGCAGCCGGCTGAGCGGGCACCGCTCGGAGCGCCGGCTGCTCGTCGTCGTGACGACCCTTGCGGTGGTGGGGCACGGCGCCGCCTTCGCCTACGCCCTGCACCGCTACACCGTGGGTCAGCCCGGCCCGCTGGACTTCTGGGCCGACCCCCGCTGGCAGCCGCCCCTGCCTCCCGGCCTGCTGCTGCTCATCGCGGTCGGCCTGGGAGCCGCGGCCGTGGGGCTGGCCGCCGCCTCCCGCCCGCTCACTGCGCGGGACCCGTCACGACGGACTCCAGTCACGAAACCAGGGCCTTCGCCGACCTGAGCGACCGAAGCCGACTCGCCACCGGAGCAGGGCCCGTCATCCGGACCGTGAGGTGACGGCAAGGACCCCTGGACAGTCAGCGTGGCAGGCCACGGGCAAGGCGAAAGGTCGATTCGGCCCAGCCTCGTGCTGCTGGGGTCGAAGGCCAGGCCCGTTCGCCCCTTCGACGAAGGACCATGGTGGCGCCTCCGGTGGCCGCTGCCCCGAGGAGCGAGAACAACGTCACGTCGAGCAAGAAGCTCGCGAGCCACACGTGCTTGGCCACCTCGAAGTAGCCGTCGCCCATGACGGCGAGCGCGGCCAGGCCGACGGCGGCCACCGCTGCCACAGCGGCGGTCCGACCGAACGCCGCGCCGAGGGGTGACCGCCAGCGCAGGCCGACCAGGCCGACAGCAACCCCCAGTGCCGCGACCAGCGAGGGCCACCAGGGGTGGCTCATGGCGTCGAGCCAGGACCGGAGCTGGGCCGCTTCGGCCCCCTGGGCGCCGACGGTGCTGCCGAGGACCGGCTCTCCCCGGCCGGGGGCGTACGGCTTCGCCGACAGGTAGTCCAGCGACCGACCCTGTGTCGCCTGCATGCCCACACCGACCACGCGGGCAAGGTCCACCGGGTGGCTCAGCAGCACCCGCCAGGCCCGATCCCGAGCCGCGGCGGGGTCGGCCGCGATGACCTCGGCACCCGGCACGTTGGCGTTCCCGTTCGGGTAGAAGGCGTTCCCCGCAGCCTGGGCCGCGGTCTCGGGGAGACCGAGCGCTGCTGCGGAACCCTCGATCTCCGGGAGCAGGACGGTGTAGACGAGGTTGTGCTGGTTGATGGGGCCGTAGGCCCGCGCCTGCCAGGCCAGAGACGCGGCCAGGGGTCCGGCGCTCACGACGATGAGTGCCGCGGCCACCACCGGCCCTACGGCCCGGTCGAGCCGGCCGGGCTCTCTGCGCAGCTGGACGGCGGTCAGCGCGCAGAGCAGGACGGCCAGCCCCAGCAGAGGGGCATAGCCGAGCTTGGCGGTGCCCGCCAGCATCCCGCCGCCTGCCAGCAGGCTGAGGCCGACGAGTCGCTCGATGCGATGGCTGCGGCTCGTGACCACGACCACGGCCACCCCGCACATGAGCGACAGCGCGCCCAGCAACCCAGCCGGTTCGGAGTAGGTGGAGATGAAGAAGCGAGCGAAGTCGGTCTGGACGAGGGGAAGCACCGGCGGGACCAGGACGAGCACCCGCTGCAGGCCAGCGGCCGTGGCCGCCCACGCGGCCCCGCCCACGACCACCCCAGCGAGCATGGCGTAGAGCCAGCCGAGCCGAGTCAGTGACCACGGGCCGGTGTCGCCGGAGACCGCCGCACGCAGGACGAGCAGCGCCGACGAGGGCATCGGGCCAGGGCAGGCAGGTGAGCGATCGAAGCCGAGGACGACCCCACCCTTCCAGTTGCTCCGCTGGTCGGGCGTCTGAGGCACCAGGCCGGCGCCGCAGTAGAGCCGGGCTCCGTCCCCGTTGTCACCGGCACCCACAGGCACGCCACGCAGCGACATGACGGTGACGAGGGCCAGCAGGCACAGGAGCCCCGCGGCCAGGGCGACCAGCAGCCGCGCTGCCTGGGCCGGGGCCCCGCGCGACATGGGCGCCTGCGACGCAGGAGCGAGGGAGGGCGCGTCTCTCGTCGTCACCCGGTGAGTGTCGCCCATGGTCGCCCGACTGGTGCCGGAGCTCGGGGCACAGGCGCGGCCAGCACGGCCGAGGAGTCGGGTCCCTGCACCTGGAGGTCGTCGTGCGGTACGTGACACGCCGCGTCGCAGACGACCGGCGACACGGCCGCGGAGAAGAGCCGGGCTAGCATCGAGCCCCTCGCCGCCAGAGGGCGACCGATGAGGGGATGCCATGCGCGCCGAGGCATCACCCGGAGCGGTGGTCGACGGAACAGGCGGCGAACAGACACTCCAGTCGACCTCGCCCAGACGCCTTTCGCGACGACTGCTGCTGTGGGTCGCCTGCAGGCACCCGTTCGAGG
>JAOPWP010000127.1 GCA_025965615.1 Frankiales bacterium | reverse complement strand
CACCGGGCTGGACCCGGAAGCTGACCCCGTCGAGCAGGAGCCGGGCGCCGGCACGCAGCTCGACGTCTGACACGGTGATCACGACAGGCTCCAGGGGACGACAGCGGACGGGCGGCGGCTCGCGCCTGCTCAGTCGATCGTCAAGGGCACGTCCGCCAGTCTACGCCTGCGGATTCGCGCGCCCTGCCGTACGCGGGATGAACATCATCGGCGGGTCACGGGGGTAGGCGGCTGCCGTGGACTTCAACGACCGCGCCCGGCTCGACACCTCCCAGGTCAACGACGTTCGAGGACGGCGAGGCCCCGGCGGCCGGGGCCTCGCGGTGGGGGGCGGCGGCCTCGGCATCGTCGGGCTGCTGCTCGCCCTGGTGCTGGGCGTGAACCCGGCGGACCTGACCGGCGGCAGCACCGGGTCCTACGACAGCAGCTTCAGCGGCGCGTCCACCGACGAGCTCGCCCAGCGCTGCCAGACCGGTGCCGATGCCGACACCTCGGAGGACTGCCGGGTGGTCGGCACGGTCAACAGCATCCAGACCTTCTGGCGCAGCCAGGTGCAGGGCTACCGGCCGGCCAGCACCACCCTGTTCGAGGACTCGATCTCCACCGGGTGCGGCGGCGCGACCTCGGCCGTCGGCCCCTTCTACTGCCCGCCCGACGACGGCGTCTACATCGACCTCGGCTTCTTCGAGGTGCTGCGCACGCAGTACGGCGCAAAGGGCGGCGACTTCGCGCAGGCCTACGTCCTCGCCCACGAGTACGGCCACCACATCCAGAACATCACCGGCCAGAGCGCGAAAGTGCAGCGGTCCCGCGACCAGGAGGGCCCCCAGTCGGGATCGGTCCGCCTGGAGCTGCAGGCCGACTGCTACGCGGGCGCCTGGGCGGCGAACGCCGTCGCGACCGGGTTCCTCGCCACGATCACCGAGGCCGACATCTCCGAGGGCCTGTCAGCCGCGGCAGCGGTCGGGGACGACCGGATCCAGGAGAAGTCCACCGGCCGGGTGGACCCCGAGTCCTGGACCCACGGCTCGGCCCAGCAGCGCCAGACCTGGTTCCGCACGGGGCTCGGCAGCGGCAAGCCGGCCAGCTGCGACACCTTCTCGGTGCCGGCAGTCTGAGGCCGACGCAGCGGGCCGGGTGGTGGTCTGCTGCTGGACACGCCGCGCGGGTCGCGCAGGGATCGACCTCCGGGCGCACGCGGTCGCTCCACAGATCCGCCCGCGAGCCTGGCTGTCGGCCCGCGGCGCCAGGCAGGGTCGGCTCATGGCGGACCTCAGCTCCCTCGGTGCCCACTCCTGCGGCGTGTGGACCCGGGTCCAGGCCGAGCAGCTGCTGCGGCCGCACCAGGTCCGCGCTCTGCTTCAGGCGGGCGTCTGGCAGACCCTGTGGCCCGGTGTCCACTGTGACGCCGGGTTCGTCCCGACGGCGGAGCAGCGCGCTTGGGCTGCGGTCCTCGCCAGTGGCGGGTCGTCAGGACCAAGATCGGGAGGAGCCGTGGCCTGCGGCCGCACCGCTGCGCGGTTCTGGGGCCTCCCGCTGATCGACGACGACGACCCGTGCACCGGCGCGGAGCAGCACCGGATCGACGACGTCGCCGTCGACAGGCACCTCACGGTGCTGCGCCACGCAGGGCGGGTGCTGCGTCGACAGCGACTCCTGCTCCAGCCGGGGCACGTCGTCAGCGCGAGCAGCGGCCTTCCGGTGACCTCGCCGCTCCGGACGGCGGTCGGCTGCGCCCGGCTGCTGTCCCACGAGGCGCTGGTCTGCCTGCTCGATGCAGCGCTCCACCTCCGGCTGGTCGCCGTCGCAGAGCTCGACGCCGCCGTAGCAGCCGCCCGCGGTCGACCAGGTGCGCTACGACTGCGGGAGGCCGCCCGCGCGGCCGACGGCAGGTCGGAGTCCCCAGCCGAGACACTCGCCCGGCTGCTCCTGCTGCCGGTCCTGCCGGACCTGGTGCCGCAGTTCCGGTTGAAGGAGGCCGGTCGGGTCATCGCCCGCTTCGACCTGGGGGACGGGGCGCGCAAGCTCGCGATCGAGGCCGATGGCAAGCGGGGCCACAGCGGCACCGACATGGTGGCCAGGGACCGCCGGCGCGATGCCCGCGCCGAGGATCACGGCTGGTGGACCGAGCGCGTCACCTGGTTCGACCTCCGCCGGCTCCCTGCCCAGACCCAGGAGCGGCTGCGCCGGCGGGCCGTGCATTCGACACGAGGCTCGCGCACCTCTACGCGGCCACCACCCGCGCGGGTGCCCGGGTGGCGCTCGACGGGCTACCACTGCTGCCGGTCGGCGGGAGCCGCCCGGGCGGCCGCAAGCGCCACGGTGAACCCGGAGCCCACGAGGAGCACTGGGTCGCGACGGCCGAGGTGTTCCGCGACCCGAGCAGCGGACGCGTCATGCGGGTGTGGGTCGACCCCACCGACGGGGCAAGGCACTACCTGCCGAGCGAGCCCTGAGCCCCGCAGGCCGCCTCAGACGTTGAAGCCGAGCGCCCGCAGCTGGTCACGGCCGTCGTCGGTGATCTTGTCGGGCCCCCACGGGGGCATCCACACCCAGTTGATCCGCACGTCGTCGACGAGCGGAGCCAGGGCGTTGCGGGTCTGTTCCTCGATGACGTCGGTGAGCGGGCACGCCGCCGACGTGAGCGTCATGTCGAGCGTGACGGTGTTGTCCTCGTGGACCTGGTTGCCGTAGAGCAGGCCGAGGTCGACGACGTTGATGCCGAGCTCGGGGTCCACGACGTCCTTCATCGCCTCGGTGATGTCGTCCTCGCTCGCCCGCTGGCGGGGCGCGTCACCCACGGTCGGCGTCTCGAGCACGGTCTCGGCCGCCGCGGCGGAGCTCTGGCTCGCCGTGGTCTCGATCTCGGTCACGTCCGTCATGCTGCTCCTCCTGAGCTCGCCGCGACCGCCTGTGCGGTCGCGTCCTTCCACGCCATCCAGCCCAGCAGGGCGCACTTGACCCGCGCCGGGTAGCGCGAGACGCCGGCGAAGGCGATGCCGTCCTCGAGGACGTCCTCGTCGGGCTCGAGCTGTCCCCGGCTCTGCATCAGAGCGAGGAACGCCTCCGAGGTCTTCATCGCCTCGTCGACGGCCCTGCCGATCACCAGGTCGGTCATGACCGAGGTGCTGGCCTGGCTGATCGAGCAACCCTGCCCGTCGTACGACACGTCGCTCACGACGCCGTCGGCCACCCTCACCCGCAGGGTCACCTCGTCGCCGCAGGTCGGGTTCACGTGGTGCACCTCGACGTCGTACGGGTCCCGCAGCCCCTTGTGGTGCGGGTTGCGGTAGTGGTCGAGGATGATCTCCTGGTAGAGCGACTCGTCAGCCATCAGCGCCGCCAGAACCGCTGGACGGTGGCGATGCCCTCGAGCAGCGCGTCGACCTCACCGGCGGTGTTGTAGAGATAGGACGAGGCCCGCGTCGTAGCGGGCACGCCGTAGCGACGGCAGACCGGAGCGGCGCAGTGGTGGCCGACCCGCACGGCGATGCCGAGCTCGTCGAGCGACTGGCCGATGTCGTGCGGGTGCACCCCTTCGATCGCGAAGGACACGGCAGCGCCGCGACTCTCGGTCGTCGCCGGGCCGATCACGCTGACGCCGTCGAGCGCGTGGAGGCCGTCGAGCAAGCGCCCTGTGAGGGCCTGCTCGTGCGCGGCGACCCGGTCGAGGCCGAGAGCCGACAGGTAGTCGCAGGCGGCCGCGAGCGCGACGGCCTGGCTGATCACGGGTGTCCCGGCCTCGAACCGCTCGGGCGCCGGCGCGTAGGTCGAGCCCGACATCTGGACGACCTCGATCATCGAGCCACCGCCCAAGAAGGGCGGCATCGCGTCGAGCAGCTCCTTGCGACCCCACAGCACGCCCACGCCCGACGGCGCGAGCATCTTGTGGCCGGTCAGGACGAAGAAGTCGACCCCGAGGCGCTGCACGTCGACGACCTGGTGCGGTGCGGACTGGGCGCCGTCGAGCAGCGTGAACGCCCCCACCTCGCGGGCCCGGGCGACGAGCACGTCGACCGGGTTCTCGGTCCCGAGGATGTTGCTCACGTGCACGAAGGCGAGCACCTTGGTGCGCTCGTTGACGAGCGTGTCGAGGTCGGTCAGGTCGAGCCGGCCGTCGTCGGTCAGCGGGATCCAGCGCAGGGTCGCGCCGGTGCGCTCGCACAGCATCTGCCACGGCACGAGGTTGGAGTGGTGCTCCATCTCGGTGACGCAGACCTCGTCACCGGGGCCGACCGAGAAGCGTGAACCAGCAGCGGCATTGCCGAAGGAGTAGGCGACGAGGTTGTAGGCCTCCGTGGCGTTCTTGGTGAAGACCACCTCGTGCGGGTCACTCGCGCCGAGGAAGGTCGCGACGGTGGTCCGAGCCGCCTCGTAGGCGTCGGTCGCCTCCTGGCTCAGCGTGTGGACCCCCCGGTGCACGTTGCTGTAGTGCTGCTCGACGAACTCCCGCTCGGCGTCGAGCACCTGGCGCGGCTTCTGCGACGACGACGCGTTGTCGAGGTAGACGAGCGGGTGCCCGGACACGGTGCGCGCGAGCACCGGGAAGTCGGCCCTGACCACCTCGACGTCGTACGGGGCGAGGCCCGCGTCGACCAGCGCCGTCATGCCGGGCTCACCACCCCGGGCAACACCGGCCCCGTCGGCAGGGAGCGGCCGCCGGCCGGGGCAAGGGCCTCCACGCCGTACTTCGCGTAGCCGTTCGCCTCCAGCTCGTCAGCCAGGTCGGCGGTGCCGGACTCGGCGATCTTGCCGCGGACGAAGACGTGCACGAAGTCGGGCTTGATGTAGTTGAGGATCCTCGTGTAGTGGGTGATCAGCAGGACGCCGGTCTCCCCGCTCTCGCGGACCCGGTTGATCCCCTCGGAGACGACCCGCAGCGCGTCGACGTCGAGGCCGGAGTCGGTCTCGTCCAGGACGGCGAACCGGGGACGCAGCAGCTCGAGCTGCAGGATCTCGTGGCGCTTCTTCTCACCACCGGAGAAGCCCTCGTTGACGCTGCGCTCGGAGAAGGCCGGGTCCATCTCGAGGCGGGCCATCGCCTCCTTCTGCTCCTTGACCCACAGCCGCAGCTTCGGGGCCTCGCCCCGGACGGCGGTCGCGGACGAGCGCAGGAAGTTCGAGACGGAGACGCCGGGCACCTCGACGGGGTACTGCATGGCGAGGAACACACCGGCCCGAGCGCGCTCGTCGACGCTCATGGCGAGCACGTCCTCGCCGTCGAGGGTGATGGCGCCGCTGGTGACCGTGTACTTGGGGTGGCCGGCGATGGCGTAGGCGAGGGTCGACTTGCCGGAGCCGTTGGGGCCCATCACGGCGTGCGTCTCCCCCGCCCGGATCGTCAGGGTGACGCCGGTGAGGATCTCCTTGTCGGCACCGTCAGACTCGACGGTGACGTGCAGGTCGCGGATCTCGAGGGTGCTGGTCATCTAGGGCTCCATCTGCACGAGGACGTCGTCGCCCTCGACGGTCACGGGGAAGGTGGGCACGGGGCGCGTCGCCGGCAGCCCGGTGGGCTCGCCGGTGGCGAGGTCGAACAGCGAGCCGTGCAGCCAGCACTCGATCTTGCCGTCCTCGACGTCACCCTCGGACAGGGCGACGTCGGCGTGCGAGCAGACGTCCGAGATGGCGTAGACCGTGCCGCCCGAGCGGGCGATGCACACGGGCCGACCGGCGAGCTCGACGCGCAGCGCGCTGTCGTCGGCGAGGTCGGACAGCGCGCAGGCCCGCAACAGCCCGGCAGTCGGTTCGGCGCTCACGTGAAGGCCCTCTCGAGCTCGGTCTCGATCGTCGCCATCAGGCGCTCCTCGAGGTCGGGGACGCCGATGGACTCGACGACCTCGGCGAAGAACCCGCGCACGACCATGCGACGGGCGGCGTCGGCCGGGATGCCGCGCGCCATCAGGTAGAACAGCTGCTCGTCGTCGAACCTGCCGGTGGCGCTGGCGTGCCCGGCCCCGGCGATCTCCCCGGTCTCGATCTCGAGGTTGGGCACCGAGTCGGCGCGGGCCTCGGGGGTCAGCAGCAGGTTGCGGTTCAGCTCGTAGGTGTCGGTCCCCTCGGCCGCGGCCCTGATCAGCACGTCACCGATCCAGACGGTGTGTGCCTGCTCGCCCTGCAGGGCCGACTTGTAGGTCACCCGGCTGCGGCAGTGCGGCACGCTGTGGTCGACCAGCAGGCGGTGCTCGAGGTGCTGGCCGTCGTCGGCGAACGACACCCCGCGCAGCTCGACGTCGCCGCCGGGGGCGGTGAAGTCGACGGTCTCGGTGACGCGCACCAGGGAGCCGCCGAGGGTCACCTGCGTCGACCGCAGTGTCGCGTCGCGCCCGAGCCGGCTCGCCACGTGGGCGGCGTGCAGGGTGTCGTCGGCCCAGTTCTGCACCTGCACGAGCTGCAGGGCGGCACCGTCTCCGACGAGCACCGACACCACGGCGGCGTAGGAGGCGCTGCCGACGTGCTCGAGCACGACCGTGGCCCGCGACTGCTCGGCGAGCTCGACGACGACGTGGCCCCAGACCACGTGGCCCGGGCCCGTGCCCGCGAGGCGCACGACGACGGGCTCGTCGAGCTCGAGGCCCTTCGGGACCCGCAGGACGAGCGACGACCCGCACCGCTGCAGGGCGAGGGCGGCCAGCCGGTCCACGGGCAGCGGCACGTCGACCTCAGCGGTCGGGACGCCGACCAGCTCGACACCGTCAGGCAAGGTGCTGGTCACCTCGAGGCGGGCGTCGGAGACGGCGCCGTCGAGCAGTGGTCGGAGCCGGGCGAGCGGGGTGAAGCGCCACTCCTCCTCGCGTCCGGTCGGGACGCCGAAGACGTCCGGGTCGGCCGAGCGGATCCGCTCGGGCCGGACGTCGGCCGGGCTGCGCGGGGTCGACGGCTTGACGTTGGTTGCGATGGCGCCGTCCATGACCCCGCCGGTCGCCTTGAGGGCTTCCCGCTCGGTCGACAGGGCGGACGCCATGAGGTTCTCAGCCAACGGAGCCCTCCATCTGGAGCTCGATGAGCCGGTTGAGCTCCAGGGCGTACTCCATGGGCAGCTCGCGGGCGATCGGCTCGACGAAGCCGCGCACGACCATCGCCATGGCCTCCTGCTCGGTCATGCCGCGGCTCATCAGGTAGAAGAGCTGGTCGTCGCCGACCTTGCTGACGGTCGCCTCATGCCCGAGGGACACGTCGTCCTCACGGACGTCGACGTAGGGGTAGGTGTCGCTGCGGCTGATCGTGTCGACCAGGAGCGCGTCGCAGACCACGTTGCTCTTGGAGCCGGTCGCGCCCTCCTGCACCTGGACCAGACAGCGGTAGGAGGTACTGCCACCGCCACGGGCGACGGACTTGGAGACGATGTTGTAGGTGGTGCGCGGCGCGGCGTGGACCATCTTGGCGCCGGCGTCCTGGTGCTGGCCCTCGCCGGCGAACGCCACGGAGAGGGTCTCGCCGGAGGCCCGCTCACCCAGCAGGTAGCAGGCGGGGTACTTCATCGTGACCTTGGACCCGATGTTGCCGTCGATCCACTCCATGCGACCGCCCTCGTGCACCGCGGTGCGCTTGGTGACGAGGTTGTAGACGTTGTTCGACCAGTTCTGGATCGTCGTGTAGCGGACGTGGGCGTCCTTCATCACGATGATCTCGACGACGGCGCTGTGCAGGCTGTCCGAGCTGTAGATCGGGGCCGTGCAGCCCTCGACGTAGTGCACGGACGAGCCCTCGTCGGCGATGATCAGCGTGCGCTCGAACTGGCCCATGTTCTCGGTGTTGATCCGGAAGTAGGCCTGGAGCGGGATGTCGACCGTCACGCCCGGCGGCACGTAGATGAACGAACCACCCGACCACACAGCGGTGTTCAGCGCGGCGAACTTGTTGTCGCCGACGGGGATGACCGAGCCGAAGTACTTGCGGAAGAGCTCAGGCTGCTCGCGCAGGGCGGTGTCGGTGTCGAGGAACAGGACGCCCTTCTCCTCGAGGTCCTGCCGGATCGAGTGGTAGACGACCTCGGACTCGTACTGCGCGGCGACACCGGCCACCAGGCGCTGCTTCTCCGCCTCGGGGATGCCGAGCCGGTCGTAGGTGTTCTTGATGTCCTCGGGCAGGTCCTCCCACGAGGTGGCCTGCTTCTCCGAGGTGCGCACGAAGTACTTGATGTTCTCGAAGTCGATGCCGGACAGGTCAGAGCCCCAGGTCGGCATGGGCTTCTTGCGGAAGAGCGACAGGCCCTTCAGCCGGAGGTCGAGCATCCACTGCGGCTCGTCCTTGAGGGCGCTGATGTTGCGCACCACGTCCTCGGACAGGCCGCGCTTGGCGTCCTTGCCGGCGACGTCGGAGTCCGACCAGCCGAACTTGTAGTTGCCGAGGCCTTCGAGCTGGTCCTGGGTGGCTGTCATCGGGTCGCCTTCTCTGTTGCCGGGACTGCGGGGATGTACGTGGTGCAGACGCCGTCGCCGTGGGCGATGGTCGCGAGCCGCTGGACGTGCACGTCGAGCAGACGGCCGATCGCGGCCGTCTCGGCATCGCAGAGCTGCGGGAACTCGGCCGCGGCGTGCTGCACCGGGCAGTGGTTCTGGCACAGCTGGAGGCCTACGCCCTGGGGGCTCGTGCTGGCGGCGTAGCCATCTGCGGTCATCGCCGCGGCGAGCGCCGCGGGCCGGTCTGTGGGCTCGAGGTCGAGCAGGGCGCTCGCGTAGCGGTCCTCCAGCTCGGCGACGCGCGCCTCGGCGAAGCGCTCGACCGCCTGGGGGCCACCGTTGCCGGCGAGGAAGCGCAGCGCTGCGGTGGCGAGGTCGTCGTAGCCGGAGGGCCCGACCGCGTGGCCCGCCTCGGTGAGGACGTAGAGGCGGGCGGGACGGCCACGACCCCGGACGCCCCGGGTGCGAGCCTCACGGGTGACGACGGTGCCGTCGGCGAGCAGGGCGTCGAGGTGCTTGCGGATGGCTGCCGGGCTCAGGCCGAGGCGCTCACCGAGGGTGCCGGCCGTGCACGGACCGAGCTCGAGCAGCAGGTCCCGCACGCGCGCGCGGGTGCCCACGCTCGGGACGGCGCCGGCCGGTGCCGTAGGGACCACCATGCTTTTCACAACGCCATAGTCACGTAAATGCGTCCCCACGTCGAACCGGCGTGCTGGGACGGCCCGGTGTTCCGCCTCACAAAGGGTGCCCTCACCCGTTGCGGCCTACGCTGGAGGAGTGACGACCGCAGCTCTGGAGGTCGACGGGCTGCGCAAGGCGTACGCCGGTCGCGCCGTCGTGGACGGCCTCAGCCTCACGCTCCGCCCGGGGACGGTCCTGGCGCTGCTCGGGCCCAACGGGGCCGGCAAGACCACGACGGTGGAGATCTGCGAGGGGTTCCGGACCGCAGATGCGGGGACCGTGCGCGTGCTGGGCCTGCCTCCGGCGGAGTCGTCCCTGCGGGCGAGGGTCGGGGTGATGCCGCAGGCGGGCGGGGCCTATCCAGGGCTCCGCTGCGCGGAGATGCTGCGCCTGGTCGCCTCGTTCTCGGCCTCGCCGCTCGATCCCGACGACCTGCTCGAGCGGCTCGGGCTGTCCGAGGTGGCCCGCACGTCCTACCGGCGCCTGTCCGGAGGGCAGCAGCAGCGCCTGTCCCTGGCCCTCGCGGTCGTGGGGCGCCCTGAGCTGGTCTTCCTCGACGAGCCCACGGCCGGGCTCGACCCGGCGGCGCGCCGGGCGACCTGGGAGCTGGTCGAGGCGCTGCGCCGTGACGGGGTCAGCGTCCTGCTCACCACCCACCTGATGGACGAGGCCGAGCGGCTGGCGGACGACGTCGTGATCGTCGATGCCGGGCGCGTGGTGGCCACCGGGACCGTCGCGGAGCTGACCCGCACGGGCGCGGTCGGCCAGCTGCGCTTCCGGGCCACACCGGGGCTGGACCTCGAGCAGCTGCTCACCGCGCTGCCGGTCGGGTGCACCGCGAAGGAGTCGCCGTCGGGCGACTACCTCGTCGAGGGGGTCGTCGACCCGCAGCTGCTCGCCGCGGTCACGGCCTGGAGCGCCGGCCAGGGCGCGCTCGCGACCGACCTGCGGGTCGAGACCCGGACCCTCGAGGACGTCTTCCTGGACCTCACCGGTCGGGAGCTGCGGGCATGAGCACCTGGTCGCCGGGATCGCTCGCACCCCGGCCGGGTGCGGCCCCGCTCCGGCGCATGCTGTCGGCGCAGACGACCGCCGAGCTCAAGCTGGTCCTGCGCAACGGCGAGCAGGTGCTGCTGAGCCTCGTCATCCCGCTGGGCCTGCTGGTCCTGCTCGTCCTCGTGCCCTTCGTCTCGGTCGACGGCGCGGTCGGTCGCGGGGCGCGAGCCGACTTCTTCGTACCGGGTGTCCTCGCGCTCGCGGTCATGTCGACCGCGTTCACCGGTCAGGCGATCGCGGTCGGCTTCGAGCGGCAGTACGGCGTGCTGAAGCGCCTGGGCGCCACACCGCTCCCCCGGACCGTGCTGCTCGGGGCCAAGACGCTGGCCGTCCTGGCGGTCGAGCTCCTGCAGGTGCTGCTCATCTGCGCGGTCGGGCTGGCCCTCGGCTGGGACCCCCGCGGTTCGGTCCTCCAGGTGCTGGTCCTGGTCGTGCTCGGCACAGCCGCCTTCAGCGGGCTGGGGCTGCTCCTGGGTGGGACGCTGCGCGGCCTCACCACCCTGGCGGCGGCCAACCTGCTGTGGTTCGTCCTGCTCGTGCTGGGCGGGGTGCTCTTCCCGCTGTCGGCCTTCGGCGGCGCCGAGCCGCTCCTGTCCCTGCTGCCGACGGCGGCCCTGTCGACCGGGCTGCGCGACGTCCTCGACGCCGGGGCCGGGCTCGGCGCCCGCGAGGCGCTGGCCCTGCTCGTGTGGGCCGTCATCTCGCTCGGGGCCGCGTCCCGCCTGTTCCGCTGGGAGTAGCGACCCTCCCTGATCATGTGTCGATCCGGTGTCCGCTTCGTCCAGCTCCGTTCGCCACACGATCAGGGACGACCAGGCCGGTCCCGGCAGGTCCGAGGACGGCCACGCCCGTAGGCTCGGACCGTGCTCACCGTCCGGCGTCTGGCGCTCGCCAGCGTGGTCGCCAACAGCGCCATCGTCGTCACCGGCGGCGCCGTCCGCCTGACGGCCTCGGGCCTGGGCTGCCCGACGTGGCCGAAGTGCACGACGACGACCCTCACCCCGACACCGGAGTACGCCGCCCACGGCGTGATCGAGTTCGGCAACCGGCTGCTCACCTTCGTCCTGCTCGCCGTCGTGGTCGCCCTCCTCGTCGCCGTGTGGCGCGTGCGACCCGTACGGCCCGGCTGGCGGCGGCTCGCGGTGCTCGGCGCGCTCGGCATCCCCGCGCAGGCCCTGCTGGGCGGGATCACCGTCCTCACCGAGCTCAACCCGTGGACCGTCATGGGCCACTTCCTGATCTCGGGGGTCCTCATCGCCCTGGCCGTCGTGCTCTGGACCCGGATCCGGCACGACGGGGCGCCGGCCGACCCGGGGGTGCCCCTCCCCCTCCGGCGCCTCGGCACGGCCCTGCTGGTGGTCGTCGCAGCGACGCTCGTGGCCGGCACGGTGGTCACCGGAAGCGGCCCCCACTCCGGCGACCTCGCGGCGGGCCGGACCGGTCTGGACCCCGAGTCGGTCAGCCAGGTGCACGCCGACCTGGTCTTCCTGCTGATCGGGCTGACGGCAGCGTTCTACGTCGCCCTCCGGGCCGTGTCGGCCCCGCCCGCGGCGACCCGGGCCATGGGCGTGCTGCTCGTCGTCGAGCTGGCGCAAGGCGCGCTGGGGTTCGCGCAGTACTTCTCCGACCTGCCTGTCCTGCTGGTCGGGCTGCACCTGCTCGGTGCCTGCCTGGTGATCGTGACGGCGGTGCAGGCCGTCCTGGCGCTGCAGCCGCGGGGCCCTGCCGGGCAGACCTCAGCTGCGGAGCCGCTCCAGGACCGCCGCGGCGAGCCGGTCGGCAGCGCCGGCTGACAGCCCCAGGAACAGGGACGGCTCGGTGACCTCCAGCTCCATCAGCACCGGCGAGCCGTCGGGGCCGGGCACGAGGTCCACCCGCGCGTAGAGCAGAGGCCCCGCAGACGGCACGGCGGCGAGAGCGAGCCGAGCCACCTCCAGCTCGGCCGGCGAGGCCTCGCGTGCGCTGATCCCGACCTTCAGCGGATCGTCGAGGGTGCCGTCGAGGACCGGCGCCTTGCGGGCAGCGTGGCTGTGCTCTCCCCCGAACACCAGCACGGCCGTCTCACCGGCCACGTCCACCGCGGCCTGGTAGGGCTGCACCATCACGGTGCGTCCGGCCTCGAGCAGGGCCAGCGCGTGCGGCGAGGAGTCCTCCCCCACGGCGTAGCGGGCCGTGTCGCGTGAACCCGCCGAGACCGTCGGCTTGACGACGTGCTCGTACGCCGGAGGCGCGTAGCGCTCCCCCGGCGCGACGAACGTCGTCGGCACCACGGGCACGCCCGCCGCTGCGAGCTCGGCGAGGTAGCGCTTGTCGGTGTTCCACTCGAGCACGTCCGCCGGGTTGGCGAGGCGCGGCACCGAGCGGGCCCAGGCCAGGAACTCCTCCCGGCGCGTCGTGTAGTCCCACGTGGACCGCACCACCACCAGGTCGTAGGACGCCCAGTCCGCCGCGCTGTCGTCCCACACGACTGGCTCGGCGGCGACGTCCACAGCGGCCAGGGCGTCGAGCAGCAGGGGGCCGTCCTCGCCGAGGGTTGGCAGAGAGCTGCAGGTGGCCAGCGCGACCCGCGGCTGGCCCCGTGTCACAGCAGCTGGTCGACCGCGAGCGCGAGGAACAGCAGGGCGAGATAGGTGATCGACCAGTGGAACAGCCGCATCGGGGCCGCCTCGGCACCCGCCCGGATGCGGCCCTGCAGCAGGTGGGCCTCGCGCAGGAACACGCCGCCGAGCGCCACCGCGACGACGGCGTAGACCGGTCCGGACGGGCCGAGCGGTGCGATCAGCAGCAGCGACGTCGCGACCATCGCCCAGCTGTACGCCACGATCCGCGAGGCGACGACGGCGGGCGACGCGACCACCGGCAGCATCGGCACGCCCGCTGCCGCGTAGTCGTCCTTGTAGCGCATCGCCAGCGGCCAGTAGTGAGGAGGCGTCCAGAAGAAGATCACCGCGAACAGGACCCACGGGACCCAGCTGAGCGAGCCCGTGACCGCTGCCCAGCCGATCAGCACCGGCATGCAGCCGGCGGCTCCGCCCCACACGATGTTCTGCGAGGTGCGGCGCTTGAGCACCATCGTGTAGATGACCACGTAGAAGGCGATCGCTGCGACGGCGAGGGCCGCCGCGAGCGCGTTGGTGGTCAGCGCGAGCTCGACCGTCGCGAGCACGCCGAGCAGCAGCCCGAACACCAGCGCACGGGCGGGCGTGACCGTGTGGCGCACGAGCGGGCGGCGGGAGGTGCGCCGCATGAGCTGGTCGATGTCGCGGTCGACGTAGCAGTTCAGGGCGTTGGCGCTCCCGGCCGCCAGCGAGCCGCCGAGCAGCGTCGCCAGAACGAGCCCGAGGGAGGGCAGGCCGCCCTCGGCAAGGATCATCGTGGGCACGGTGGTCACGAGCAGCAGCTCGATGATCCGCGGCTTCGTCAACGCGATGTAGGCACCGACCGACGCCTTCAGCGACGCGGCGACCGAGGGAGCGACCACCGTCTCAGGCAACCGCTCGCTCGGAGACCCGCCGGGGGATCCGGGGGCATGGCCCGCGAGCGTCGTCACGAGCCAGAGCCTACCGACCGCGGCGGGGCGCGGCCTGCCGGGTCGTGAGGGCGCCGTCGCCGAGGTGTGCCTCGCGACCTGGCGGCAACATCACGGGTCTAGGGTCGGCGTCTTACGGCCGAGACCCACGACGACGACGGAGGGCCACCGCCCGCATGACGCAGACCTCTCGCCCCACGACCCCCAGCAAGGGTGCCGCCCTCGAGTGGGACGACCTCGACCGGCAGGCCGTGGACGTCTCCCGGGCCCTCGCCATGGATGCCGTCGAACGGGCCGGGTCGGGCCATCCCGGTACCGCGATGAGCCTCGCGCCCGCGGCCTACCTCATCTACCAGCGACTGCTCCGGCACGACCCCAGCGACCCGGACTGGACCGGTCGCGACCGCTTCGTGCTGTCCTGCGGGCACACCAGCCTCACCCTCTACGTCCAGCTGTTCCTGTCCGGCTACGGCCTCACGGTGGAGGACCTGGCCCACCTGCGGCAGTGGGGCTCGCTCACCCCCGGCCACCCCGAGCACGGGCACACCCCCGGGGTGGAGGTCACGACCGGCCCGCTCGGCCAGGGTGTCGGCAACGCGGTCGGCATGGCCATGGCTGCCCGGCGCGAGCGCGGCCTGCTCGACCCAGGCGCAGCGGCCGGGCAGAGCCCGTTCGACCACACCATCTGGTGCGTCGCCTCTGACGGCGACCTCGAAGAGGGCATCAGCGCAGAGGCGTCGTCCCTGGCCGGCCACCAGCGGCTCGGCAACCTGGTCGTGCTCTACGACGACAACCACATCTCCATCGAGGGCGACACCCAGACCGCCTTCAGCGAGGACGTCCTCGGCCGCTACGAGGCCTACGGCTGGCACGTGCAGCGGGTCGAGGACGGCAACGACGTCGAGGAGCTCCACGCGGCCCTGGTCGCGGCTCGTGACACCACCGACCGGCCCTCGTTCATCGCGATGCGCACGATCATCGGCTACCCGGCACCCAACCTGCAGAACACCGGCAAGGCCCACGGGGCGGCCCTCGGCGCCGACGAGGTGAAGGCGACCAAGGAGGCGATCGGCTTCCCGGTCGACACGGACTTCTACGTCCCGGCGGAGGTCCTCGAGCACGCCCGCGCCGTCGTCGACCGCGGCCGGGCCGCGCGCGCCGCCTGGCAGGAGCAGTACGACGCCTGGGCCGAGGCCAACCCCGAGGGCAAGGCGCTCCACGACCGCATGGCCGAGCGGCGCCTGCCCGACGGGTGGGCGGCGAGCCTGCCGGTGTTCGAGGCCGACCAGAAGGGCGTCGCCACCCGCAAGGCGAGCGGGAAGGTCCTGGGCGCCCTCGCCGACGTCCTGCCCGAGCTGTGGGGCGGCTCGGCCGACCTCGCCGAGAGCAACAACACGACCATGGAGGGCCAGCCGTCCTTCCTGCCCGAGGGCAACCCGCTGCCCGAGGCGGACCCCTACGGCCGGACGCTGCACTTCGGCATCCGCGAGCACGCGATGGGCGCCGTGATGAACGGCATCGCGCTGCACGGCGGGACCCGCGTCTACGGCGGCACGTTCCTCGTGTTCAGCGACTACATGCGCGGCGCGGTGCGCCTGGCCGCCCTGATGCAGCTGCCGGTGACCTACGTGTGGACCCACGACTCCATCGGGCTCGGGGAGGACGGCCCGACCCACCAGCCGGTCGAGCACCTGGCCTCGCTGCGCGCCGTGCCCGGGCTCGACGTCGTACGCCCTGCGGACGCCAACGAGACGGTGGTCGCGTGGCGCACGATCCTCCAGCACACCGACCGTCCCGCGGGCCTGTGCCTGACCCGCCAGAACGTCCCCACCTTCGACCGCAGCGTGTTCGCCAGCGCCGAGGGTGCGGCTCGGGGCGGCTACGTCCTGCGTGACGGGTCGGACGGCCAGCCCCAGGTGATCCTGATCGGCACGGGCTCGGAGGTGCAGATCTGCGTCGCGGCGCAGGAGGCGCTGGAGGCCGAGGGCATCTCGACCCGGGTCGTGTCCATGCCGTGCATCGAGTGGTTCCGCGAGCAGGACGAGGCCTACCGGCGCACGGTGCTGCCGCACTCGGTCCGCGCCCGGGTGTCGGTCGAGGCCGCCGTCTCGCAGGGGTGGCACGAGTGGGTCGGCGATGCCGGGCAGTGCGTCGCGCTCGAGCACTTCGGTGCCAGCGCTCCGTACACCGTGCTGTACGAGCAGTTCGGCCTGACCGGCGAGCGCGTGGTCGCCGCCGCGCGTGCGTCGCTGTCAGCACTGGGCATGACCACCAACGAGAACTGACCGACGAACTCCAGGAGCTGTGCTGTGACCGACCCCCTCGCTGACCTGTCCGCCGCGGGCGTCGCGGTCTGGCTCGACGACCTGTCTCGCGAGCGGCTGCGCTCGGGCAACCTCGCCGAGCTGGTGCGCGACTCCCACGTGGTCGGGGTCACGACCAACCCGTCGATCTTCCAGAAGGCGCTGTCAGAGGGGGCGGCCTACGACGAGCAGGTGCGCGACCTCGCCCTGCGCGGGACGGACGTCGGCGAGGCGGTCCGCGCGCTCACGACCTACGACGTGCGCTGGGCCTGCGACGTGATGATGCCCTCCTACGAGGCCTCCGGCGGCGTCGACGGCCGGGTGTCGATCGAGGTGGACCCCCGGATCGCCCACGACACCGAGCGAACCGTCGCCGAGGCCAAGGCGCTGTGGTGGCTGGTCGACCGGCCGAACCTGTACATCAAGATCCCTGCCACGCTCGCCGGGCTCCCGGCGATCACGGCCGTCCTGGCCGAGGGGATCAGCGTCAACGTGACGCTGATCTTCTCCCTGGAGCGCTACGACGCGGTGATGGAGGCGTTCCTCGCCGGTGTCGAGCAGGCGAAGGAGAACGGCCACGACCTGTCGCGCCTGGGGTCGGTGGCCTCCTTCTTCGTCTCCCGGGTCGACAGCGAGGTCGACAAGCAGCTCAAGGCCTCCGGCGCCGACCCGTCCGGCGGCCTGTTCGGGAAGGCGGCGATCGCCAACGCCCGGCTGGCCTACGCCCACTACGAGAAGGTGTTCGCGAGCGAGCGCTGGACCGCGCTCCAGTCGGCGGGTGCCCTCCCGCAGCGACCGCTCTGGGCCTCGACCGGCGTGAAGGACCCCGCCTACGACGACACGCAGTACGTCGTCGAGCTGGTGGCCCCCGGGACCGTGAACACGATGCCGGAGGCCACCCTGGAGGCCGTCGCCGACCACGGGGTCGTGCGCGGCGACACGGTCACGACGACGTACGACTCCGCGCAGCAGGTGCTCGACGACCTGGCCGCGGCCGGCATCGACTACGACGCCGTGGTCGAGAAGCTCGAGGTGGAGGGCGTCAGCAAGTTCGAGGATGCCTGGAACCAGCTGATCGAGTCCGTCACGGAGCAGCTCGAGAAGGCGGGGGCCGATGTCAGCTCCGACGGAGGCACCAACCCGGCCGGCGACGGGCCCGCAGCAGCATCGACGGAGAGCAGCGCGTGAGCGGCCCGCCGTCCTCGGCCTCAGGGCTGGGCGCCGGGGCCGGCGGCCTCACGGTCACGGTGGAGGGCGCCTCGCTGACCGGTGCGGCGCAGGGGGTCCTCGACGAGGCCGCCTCGTCCGGGCTCGCACAGGCCCTGGTCGCCAAGGACTCGTCGCTGTGGGGGCCGGAGGCCTCGGCCGAGGCCGGCGTCCGGCTCGGATGGCTCGACGTCGTCCCCACCGGCCGCGCCATGGTCGACGAGATCCTCTCGCTGCAAGGTGAACTCGCGGCCGAGGGCATCGACCGGGTGGTGCTCTGCGGCATGGGCGGGTCCTCGCTGGCTCCCGAGGTCATCTGCGCCGCCGCGGGCCGGCCGCTGGTCGTCGTCGACACCACGGACCCGGGTCAGGTGCGTGGCGCTCTGGTGGACCTCGAGCGCAGCGTGGTCGTCGTCTCGTCGAAGTCCGGCGGCACCCTCGAGACCGACAGCCACCGCCGGGCGGCGCGGGCGGCCTTCGAAGCGGCCGGCATCGACCCGGCACGGCGGGTCGTCGTCGTGACGGACCCGGGATCGCCGTTCGAGAGCGCAGCGCGCGACGAGGGGAGCCGCGCGGTCTTCCTGGCCGATCCCGACGTCGGGGGGCGCTACTCGGCGCTCACCGCGTTCGGCCTGGTCCCGGCCGGGCTCGCAGGGGTGGACATCGCGGGGCTGCTCGACGAGGCGGCGGCCCTGCAGGACTCGCTGGCCGCCACGGACGACAACCCGTCCCTGCTCCTGGGGGCGGCCCTCGGGGGCGGCGCCGTCGGAGGGCGCGACAAGCTCGTCCTGGTCCCGGGTCCCTACCCCGGCTTCGGTGACTGGGCCGAGCAGCTCGTCGCCGAGTCGACCGGCAAGCAGGGCAAGGGGGTCCTGCCCGTCGTCGTCGAGGCGGCGGACGCGCCCGGCACCGAGCCGAGCGCCGACAGCCACCTGGTGGGTCCGGCCTCGGCCCGGGCGGCCGAGGGCACCCCGCGCACGACGGTCGACGGGCCGCTGGGCGCCCAGTTCCTGGCCTGGGAGTACGCCACCGCGGTCACGGGCGCAGCACTGCGGATCAACCCGTTCGACCAGCCGAACGTCCAGGAGAGCAAGGACAACACCCAGGCGATCCTCGACGCCGGGCCCGCCGGCGATCCAGAGCCGCCGCTGCTGGTCGAGGGCGGGGTCGAGGTGCATGCCAGCGGGAGCCTGCAGAGCGGGGTGACCGACCTGTCCGGGGCACTGGACGCCCTGCTGGCGTCGGTGCCCGACCGCGGCTACCTCGCCGTCATGGCCTACCTCGACCGGCAGGCCGACGCACGCGCCGCTGAGCTCCGGGCGCTCCTGGCCGCTCGCCTGGCGCACCCGGTGACCTTCGGGTGGGCGCCGCGCTTCCTCCACTCGACCGGTCAGTTCCACAAGGGCGGGCCGCAGACCGGCGCGTTCCTGCAGATCACCGGCGCCGTGGCCGAGGACCTCGACATCCCGGGTCGGCCGTTCACCTTCGGCGGCCTCCAGACGGCGCAGGCGCTGGGCGACCTGCGGGCACTCGCCGAGCGGTCCCGCCCGGTCCTGCGGCTCCACCTGGTCGACCGCGCCGAGGGCCTCGCGACCCTGCTCGAGGTGGCGGCCCGGCGATGACCAACCCGCTTCGCTCCCCCGGCGACCGGCGGCTCCCCCGCGTCCCCGACCCGTGCGCGCTGGTGGTCTTCGGGGTCACGGGCGACCTCGCGAAGAAGAAGCTGATCCCGGCCGTCTACGACCTCGCCAACCGCGGACTGCTCCCCGCGGGCTTCGTGCTGCTCGGCTTCGCCCGCCGCGACTGGGCGCACGGCGAGTTCGAGGAGCTGGCGAAGGAGGCGGCGCGCAAGGGGGCTCGTACGGAGTTCCGCGAGTCGACCTGGCAGCGCCTGTCCGACTCGATCAAGTTCCTCTCCGGCAGCTTCGACGACGACGCGGCCTTCGACAGCCTCGCCGCGATGCTGTCCGATCTGCATGCCAGCCACGGCACGCAGGGCAACGCCGCGTTCTACCTGTCCATCCCCCCGGCTGCCTTCCCGACGGTGCTCAAGCAGATGCAGCGGACCGGCATGGCCGACAGCCACCCCGGCGGCGACAGCGACGCGGGCTGGCGGCGGGTGGTGGTCGAGAAGCCTTTCGGCCACGACCTGCCGTCCTCGCGCGAGCTGAACGACCTGGTCGACGACGTCTTCACGCCCCAGGACGTCTTCCGGATCGACCACTACCTGGGCAAGGAGACCGTCCAGAACCTGCTCGCCCTGCGCTTCGCCAACACCCTGTTCGAGCCGATCTGGAACAGCCACCACGTCGACTCGGTGCAGATCACCATGGCCGAGGACGTCGGCATCGGCAGTCGGGCCGGGTTCTACGAGGAGACCGGCGCGGCACGAGACGTCCTGCAGAACCACCTGCTGCAGCTTCTCGCGCTGACGGCCATGGAGGAGCCGGTCGGCTTCGACGCCGAGAGCCTGCGCACCGAGAAACGCAAGGTCCTGGGTGCGCTCAAGCCGCCGAAGGACCTCGCCCTCCACGCCGTCCGAGGCCAGTACGACCAGGGCTGGCTGGCCGGCGAACGGGTGCAGGCCTACCGCGCGGAGGAGGGCGTCGCGCCCGACAGCCGGACCGAGACCTTCGCCGCCGTGCGCCTCGAGGTCGAGACCCGACGGTGGGCCGGGGTGCCGTTCTACCTGCGCACCGGCAAGCGGCTCCCCCGGCGCGTCACGGAGATCGCCGTGGTCTTCCACAAGGCCCCCCACCTGCCGTTCTCCAAGACCGACACCGAGGAGCTCGGCGCGAACCAGCTGGTGGTGCGGGTGCAGCCCGACGAGGGCGTCACCCTGCGCTTCGGCTCCAAGGTGCCCGGCACCACGATGGAGGTCCGTGACGTCGCCATGGACTTCCAGTACGGCGAGGCGTTCACCGAGGCCTCCCCGGAGGCCTACGAGCGCCTGCTGCTCGACGTGCTGCTGGGCGACGCGTCCCTGTTCCCGCGCAACGAGGAGGTCGAGCAGAGCTGGCGGGTCATCGACCCGATCGAGCAGTTCTGGGCCGAGGGCGGGGAGCCCGAGCTCTACCGGGCCGGCGAGTGGGGACCCAGGGGCGCCGACGCCATGCTGGCCCGTGACGGACGCACCTGGCGGCGACCGTGACGACCCTCTGGGACACCACCGGGACCGCGGTCGTCAAGGCGCTCGCAGCCGAGCGCCGGGCGCACGGCTCGGTGTCGTCGGGGCTCGCGCTCACCCTCGTGGTGGTCGTGGAGGAGGGCCGGGTCGAGGAGGCCGAGCAGGCCGCCACCCGAGCCGCTGCCGAGCACCCGTGCCGGCTCCTGCTGGTCGTACGACGGCGGCCCGACGCACCTGAGTCACGCCTGGACGCCGAGGTGCTCATCGGAGGGCGGCTCGGACCCGGCGAGGCCGTGATCCTGCGCATGTACGGCCGGCTCGCCCTGCACGCCGAGTCGGTGGTCCTGCCGCTGCTGGCCCCCGACGCACCCGTCGTCACCTGGTGGTTCGGCGAGCCACCGCACCTGATCGCGCACGACCCGCTCGGCGTCCTGGCCGACCGGCGGGTCACCGACTGCACGCTCGCCCCCGACCCGCTCGCCGCCCTGCGGCAGCGGGCCGCCGACTACTCCCCCGGTGACACCGACCTCAGCTGGGCGCGGGCGACGGCGTGGCGCGGGCTGTGCGCCGCCGCCTTCGACCGGGCCGAGACGGCAGCGACGTCCGTCGTGGTGACCGGCGCCGCCGGCGACCCCACCCGGGACCTCGTCGCGGGGTGGCTGGCCGCTCGGCTCGACGTCGAGGTCTCCCCCGTCGACAGCCCCGGGCCGGGCATCGACGCGGTCGAGGTCACACTCGAGGAGGGTGGCCTGAAGATCGCCCGGCAGGGGCGCGACACCGCGCTGCTCACCGGCGACGGCCAGCCCGACCGGGTGATGCCGCTCGAGCCCCGGGAGCTGGGTGACCTGCTGGCAGAGGAGCTGCGCCGCCTGGACGCCGACGAGACCTACGCCGCGGCGCTGGCCCGGGCCACGGGGTCGGGCGACCTCGCCGGGCGCCCGTCGACCCGCAACCACGTCTGGCACGACCCGACCGAGTCCTCCGACCCCGACCCGGCCCTCACGGTCAGCTGATGACCACCCGGGACCGCACCGTGGTCGTGCACCGCGATGTCGACGTCCTGGCCGAGGCGGTGGCCGCTCGCCTGCTCGCCCGGCTCGTCGACTGCCAGTCGCTCCGCGGGTCCGCCTCGGTCGTCCTCACCGGCGGTGGTGTCGGCATCGCCGCGCTGGCGGCGGCCGCGGGCTCGGCCGCCCGGGCCGCCATCGACTGGCAGCAGGTCGACGTGTGGTGGGGCGACGAGCGGTTCCTGCCGGCCGGCCACCCGGACCGCAACGAGACCCAGGCCCGCGAGGCCCTGCTCGACAGCCTCGACCTCGACCCTGCCCGGGTCCACCCGATCGCCGGCCCAGGGGTCGTCGGCGACTCCCCGGAGCACGCCGCGGACGCCTACGCCGCGGAGCTCGCCGCGGCCGCGCCACCGGACCACGACCTGCCGCCGTTCGACGTCCTGCTGCTCGGCATGGGGGCGGAGGGCCACACGGCCTCGATCTTCCCGGAGTCGCCTGCGGCCCACGACGAACGGCCGGTCGTCGGCGTCTCCGGCTGCCCGAAGCCCCCGCCTCGTCGGGTGACTCTCGGGTTCTCCGCCCTCGGCGCGGCCCGGGAGGTCTGGTTCGTCGTCGCGGGCGCCGAGAAGGCTTCCATGGTGGCGATGGCGCTGTCCGGGGCCGGGAGGGTCCAGGTGCCTGCCGCTGGGGTGGCCGGCACCAGCGAGACCCTGTGGCTGCTCGACGAGGCCGCAGCGTCAGCTCTGCCGCGGGAGCTTCGGCGCCGCTGAACCGTCCGGGGGTGCTACCCGGCGGTGCTCGCCCCGGGTTCCAGCGGCCGGCGTGACAGGACGACTCACTTCAGGGCAGCACGCGTGGCCGGAATCGCAGGGCGAACGCCCCCGACCGGAACTCGTGGCGATCCACGAGCTCGAGCTCGATGCGCTCGCGCAGACCAGCCAGCAACGTCGGACCGTGTCCGGCAAGGACCGGTTGCACGAGGAACTCGTACTCGTCGATCAGTCCGAGGTCTGCCAGGGCGAGCGGGAGCGTCACGCCACCCACCCACAGGCCCTCGCCTGGCTCCTGCTTGAGCTGCTGAACCGCTCGGCCGACATCGCCCCGCACCAGCTCGGCGTTCCAGTCGACCTCGCTCAGGGTGCTGGACACGACGTGCTTCCTCACCCGGTCGATGGTCTCGGCGAAGGGGATCTCCCACTGCCCCATCCACTCGGGCCACGTGCCCGTGACCGGCTGCCGCCAGGCCGACTCCATCATCTGGTAGGTCACCCGGCCCAGGAGCAGGGCGTCGGCCCGTTCCAGCTGAGCCGTCCAGTAGCCCATCGACTCCTCGTCCGGGGGCAGCCCTGCCTCGTGGTGGCAGCAGCCGTCGAGGGTGGTGTTGATCGAGTACCTCAGTGGCCTCATGTCGATGCCTCCCCTGGACGCGCGGCGCGATCACCAGACCGGACCGGGACGACTGCAGCGAGCATCCCTCATCGAGGCCGCGGACCGGACCCTCGCCCGAGAGGTCTTCGGCCGATCACCGACGGGGCCGTCGTGGCCTGAGCGACTGCGCACCACAGGGTGCTGGGCGGTCCGCTCGCGGGCGGCCAGCACCGGGACAGCCTCGGAAAGGACGTGCCTGCGGGACGAGGAGCACGGCGCCCCGCGGACCTCTGGCGGGAGGTCGCGCCCGCGCTACTTGCTGGCGCGCAACTTGGCCAGGGCCTCGGCCAGGATCGCCTCGCCGTCCTCGGCGTTGCGCCGCTCGCGCACGTAGGCGAGGTGCGTCTTGTAGGGCTCCACCTTGCTCTGCGCCGGCGGGTTGGCCTTGTCCTGGCCGGCGGGAAAGCCGCAGCGCGGGCAGTCCCAGGTCTCCGGGATCGCCGCGTCGTCCGCGAAGGACGGCTGGGTCTCGTGGGCGTTCGCGCAGAAGAAGGCGATCCGGCGGCGCGGAGCCGACTCCCCCCGCTCGGCTTCGCCCATCGGTCCGGCGCCGACTCGGCTGCCACGGATCGCGTTGCCGCCTGCCACAGGTGCTCCTCGTTCGTGTCGTCGGGAGGCCGAGGGTCAGCGGACGTCCCACGTGCGTGCGTGCGTGTCGAGTGTGCCTTGCTGCGCGCTGGCCTTCCAGCGGCCGACCGGGTCTAGCCGAGCGGGATCGTCGGCGCCGTGGGCTTGAGGAGCAGGCCGAGGGCGATGATGCAGACGGCCCAGACCAGGCCGCACACGATGGTCAGGCGGTCGAGGTTCTTCTCCACGACGGCGCTCCCGCCGAGCGAGGAGGAGACACCGCCGCCGAACAGGTTGGACAGCCCGCCACCCTTGCCCCGGTGGAGGAGCACCAGGACGATCATGCCGATGCTGGTGATCGTCAGGACGATCGACAGCGCGAGGACCATGGGAGCTCCGAACGGGAGGGGGCGACCTGCGACAGGTGCCGGAAGTGGCGCCAGTCTACGTGGTGGGGGTGGCCGGCGAGGGGTTCGCCGGCAGCTCGTCGTCGCCGTCGTGCAGCGCGTCGGCGCCAGGGGGCGGTGCCGGCACGACGACCGGCGCCACCTCCACGGTCCTGACCACCTCGAGCACCTCGGCGAAGTGGCACGACGAGGGGTGGCCCTGCCCGCGGTCGATCAGAGCCGGGTACTCCACGGCGCAGATGTCCTGGGCCTTCCAGCAGCGGGTGCGGAAGTGGCAGCCCGAGGGCGGGTCCGCCGGCGAGGGCAGGTCGCCGGTCAGGACGATGCGCTTCTTGGTGCCGCGGGCCGCCGGGTCGTGCTGGGGCACCGCCGAGAGCAGGGCCTGCGTGTACGGGTGCGCCGGCTCCTTGTAGATCTGGTCGTTGGTGCCCGTCTCGATGATCCGCCCGAGATACATCACGTTGACGTGGTCGGACAGGTGCCGGACGACGGACAGGTCGTGGGCGATGAACAGGTAGGAGAGCCCGAACTCCGTCTGCAGGTCCTCGAGCAGGTTGATCACCTGCGCCTGCACGGAGACGTCGAGCGCCGAGACGGGCTCGTCGCAGACGATCACGTCAGGGTTCAGAGCCAGGGCCCGGGCGATGCCGATGCGCTGGCGCTGCCCCCCGGAGAACTGGTGCGGGTAGCGGTTGGTGAAGTCCGGGTTGAGCCCCACCCGGGCCAGCAGGTCCTTCACCGCCCCGGAGCGCCCCGACTTCGGGAGCACCTCGGGGTGGATCTGCCACGGCTCCCCGACGATGTCGCCGACGGTCATGCGGGGGTTCAACGAGGTGTAGGGGTCCTGGAAGATGATCTGGATCTTGCGCCGCAGCTCGCGGAGCTCCTTGGAGCCCATCGCGAAGACGTCGCGACCCTCGTAGTAGACCTTGCCGGCGGTCGGCTTCTCGAGCGCCATGAGCACCTTGGTGACGGTGCTCTTGCCGCACCCCGACTCCCCTACCAGCCCGACGGTCTCACCCCGGTTCAGCACCAGGTCGACCCCGTCGACGGCACGGACCTGACCGACGACCTTCTGCCGGACGACCCCGAGCTTGATCGGGAAGTGCTTGACCAGTCCGGACACCCGCAGGAGCGGCTCCCCCGGGACGGCATCCGGGCGCCCGATCGCCGGCGCGAGGGCGTCAGACATCGAGGACCTCCTCGGCGAAGTGGCAGGCGGAGCGGCGGCCCAGGACGACCTCCCGCAGCAGCGGTCGCTCCTCCCGGCAGCGGACCTCGGCGCGTGGGCAGCGCGGGTGGAACGAGCACCCGGGCGGGATGTCGGCGAGGTTGGGCGGCGCTCCGACGATCGGGGACAGGCGCATCCCGCGCTGGTCGACCCGGGGCACGGAGTTCATCAGGCCCACCGTGTAGGGGTGCCCGGGGTTGCCGAACACCTCGTTGATGCCACCGGTCTCGACGATGCGACCGGCGTACATGACGGCGACCCGGTCGGCCACCTCGCCGACGACGCCGAGGTCGTGGGTGATCAGGATGAGCCCCATGCCGTTGTCGGCCTGCAGCTCGAGCAGCAGGTCCATGATCTGGGCCTGCACCGTCACGTCGAGGGCGGTGGTCGGCTCGTCGGCGATGAGGATCTTCGGGTCGAGGGCCAGGGCCATCGCCATCATCACGCGCTGCCGCATGCCTCCGGAGAACTGGTGCGGGTAGTCCTTGAGCCGGTCCTTGGCGCTCGGGATGCGCACCTTGTCCATCAGCTCGCCCGCGTGGACCATGGCCTCCTTCTTGGACGTCCCGCGGTGGACGCGGAACATCTCGGCGATCTGGGCGCCGACGGTGAAGACCGGGTTCAGGGCCGACAGGGCGTCCTGGAAGACGATCGCGATCTCCGCCCCCCGCATCGCCCGCTGCTCCTCCTTGGGCATCTGGAGGATGTCGCGCCCCTGGTAGCGGATCTCACCCGAGGTGATGAAGCCGGGCGGGGTGTCGATGATCCCCATGATCGCCTGCGCGCTGACGCTCTTGCCCGATCCGGACTCGCCCAGGATGGCGAGGGTCTCGCCGCGGTCGAGGTGGTAGCTCAGCTCGTTCACCGCCCGGACCGTGCCGTACTCGGTGCGGAACTCCACCGAGAGGTCCTCGACCTCCAGCAGGTGCGCCCCCGGGACGGTCGGGTGGAGGGAGTCGGACGGGGCAGTCACGGTCATGTCAGCGCAGCTTCGGGTCGAGGGCGTCGCGCAGGGCGTCGCCGAGCATGATGAAGCACAGGACGGTGACCGACAGGAACGCGCTCGGGATGAGCATCAGGTAGGGCGAGGTGCGGATGAAGGCCCGCGCCTCGTTGATCTGGAGCCCCCAGCTGATCGACGGCTTCTGCAACCCGATCCCGAGGAAGGACAGGGTCGCCTCCGTCGCGATGATCCCGCCGATCGCGATGGTCGCGTAGACGAGGACCGGCGCGATGGCGTTGGGCAGGATGTGGGTGGTGATGATGCGCCAGTCGTTGGCGCCGAGCGCCCGGGCCGCCTGCACGTAGTCGGCCTGCTTGACCGAGATCACGCTGCTGCGGAGCAGCCGCAGGATCGTCATCCAGCCGAACGCGATCAGGGCGACCGAGACCTGCAGGAGGCCACGGCTGCCGGTGAAGGCGTTGAGCAGGATGATCGCGCCGAGGATCAGCGGCAGCCCGAAGAAGATGTCGGTGATCCTCGACATCAGGGAGTCGAACCAGCCGCCGTAGAAACCGGCGAGCGAACCCAGGAAGATGCCGATCACCAGGCTGCCGCCGACGACGAGCAGGCCGATCGCCATGGAGACGCGGGCGCCGTAGATGATGTTGGAGTAGTAGTCGCAGCCCTGCAGGTCGTAGCCGAACCAGGCGCCGTTGCTGCCCGGCCCGAGCCGGCTGTTCTTCAGGTCGCAGGTCAGCGGATCGGTGTTGGTGAACAGGCCGGGGAACAGCGCCATCACGCTGAGGACCAGGAGCAGGACCCCCGCCGCCACGAAGACCGGGTTGCGGCGGAGCGACCGCCAGGCATCGGACCACAGGCTGGCTTGCCGGACCGATCCGCCGGAGGCCGCGACGAGGGCGTCCTCGGTCTTGGCGTTCTGCGCCTGCTCGACGCCCCCCTCGGTCGGCTGGAGCGCCGGGCCCTGCAGGTCGGGAGCGTCGGCGGCGTCGCTGTCGAGCGGTGGTGTCCTACTCATAGCGGATCCGGGGGTCCAGGGCGGCGTACAGGACGTCCACCACGAGGTTGAAGAAGATGTAGATGAAGATGAACAGCGTCACGATGCCGACCGTCACGGCGCCCTCCCCGCTCAGCACCGCCTGGTAGACGGTGCGCCCGAGGCCGGGCAGGTTGAAGATGCCCTCAGTGACGATGGCTCCGGACAGCAGGGCCCCGAAGTCGGCGCCGAGGAAGGTGACGACCGGGATGAGGCTGTTGCGCATCGTGTGCTTGCCGATGACGGTACGCGGCGGAAGGCCCTTGGCCTTCGCGGTCCGCACGTAGTCATTGCGCAGGTTCTCGACCAGCGAGGTGCGGGTCAGCCGCGCGACGTAGGCGATCGACAGGGTGGCGAGGACGAAGCCCGGGAGCAGGTAGCTGTACCAGCCCTCGGAGATGCCCGAGATCGGGAAGAGCCCGAGCTTGAGGCCCAGGGAGAGCTGGGCCAGGAAGCCGAGCACGAACACCGGGATCGACACGACGAAGATCGTGCTGACGAGGACCAGGTTGTCGAAGAACGAACCCTTGCGGATGCCCGACAGGATGCCCGCGATCAGGCCGATGACCGCCTCGAAGACGATCGCGACGATCGCGAGCTTCAGCGTGACGGGGAACCGCTCCTTCACGGTCCCGGCGACGGACCGGCCGGAGAAGTCGGTGCCCAGGTCGCCCTGGACGAGACCACCCAGGTACTTGGCGTACTGGACGTGGAGGGGGTCGTTGAGGTTGTAGCGGTCCTTGAGCTCCGCGACGACGGACGGCGAGATCCGCCGGTCGCCGACCAGAGCCGCAATCGGGTCACCGGGCAGCGCGTAGACCATGGCGAAGATCAGGAACGTCGACCCGAGCAGGACCGGGATCGTGAGCAGCAGTCGTCGGGCGATGTAGCGGCCCATGATCCTCCTCGTCGAGCGGGTGCGATCGGCTACCCCGGGCGGTGCTCCACGGGGGTGGGCGGAGCACCCGGCTGGACGCCCGCGAGGGCGCGCCGGGACGGTACACCCCTGACGCGCCCTCGCGGGAGCGGCCGGCCGGTGCCCCGCGGGGCACCGACCGGCACTGTCCTACTGCTTGACCGTGACGCTGGCCAGGTCGCACTGTCCGAACGCGTCGAACTTGACGTTCGAGACCTTCGGGCTGTGGACGCTCTGCAGCTTGCCGTAGAACATCGGCATGATCGGCATGTCCTCCAGCAGGATGTCCTCGGCCTCCTGGTACTTCTTGATCGCGGCCTCGTTGGTCTTGGACGCGTTGCCCTCCTTGACCTTGGCGTCGAACGCCGGGTTCACGTAGAACGCGGTGTTGGAGCCCGGCGGCAGGGCGGCCTCGGTGTAGAGCGGCTCGAGGTAGTTCTGCGGGCTCGGGTAGTCCATGGACCATCCGAGGCGGAACGGCCCGGTGAACTTCTTGCCGCGGCCGACCGGCAGGTACTCGCCGAACTGCAGGTCGCCCTTGAGCGTGTAGGTGATCCCGAGGTTCTCGCGCAGCTGGTTGCCGACCGCGGTCACCCAGGCGTCGTGGTTGGCGCCGGCGTTGAACCACAGGTCGATCGGCTGCGAGGTGTTGAAGTTCGTCTCGGCGAGCAGCTTCTTGGCCGCGGCCGGGTCGAACTTGCAGTACTTGCAGGCGTCCTTGCGCGAACCGTCGACGACGGGCGAGACGACCGACATGGCCGGCTCACGGGTGCCGTTGAAGATCGCCTTGGTGATGGCCTGGCGGTCGATGGCCATGGAGAAGGCCTGGCGCACCTTCTTGTCGCTGTAGCGCGGGTCGTAGGTCGGGAAGCCCATGTAGGTGAACGACGAGCTCTCCCGCTCGATGAAGCGGTCCCCGAACTCCTGCGGCGCGGTCGTGATGTTCTCGGCCGGGATCGTGTCGAGGATGTCCAGGCCACCGGCCTGCACCTCGGTGTACGCGGTCGTGACGTCAGAGATGATCTTGATGTCGACGGCGTCCGCCTTGGCCTTCTGGCCGGCGTAGTCGTCGAAGCGGGTCAGCTTGAAGCCGACGTCCTGGCGGAAGGCCTCGTTGGCCTTGAACGGGCCGTTGCCGATCGGCTTGGTGCCGAAGGCCTCGGGGTCGGCGAAGAACGCCTTGGGCAGCGGGGCGAACGCGTTGTAGCCGACGGTGATCGGGTACTGCGCGAAGGGCGCGTTGAGCTTGACGGTGAAGGTCTTCGGGTCGACGACCTTGAGCCCGCTCATGGCCTTCGAGGTCGGCTGCTTGGTCACGACGTCGTTGTCGTCGGTCTCGGCCTGGAGGTCCTTGTAGCCCTCGACGTTCTCGAAGAAGTAGGACCCGCCCTGGGCGTTGGTCGACAGGGCCGTGTAGTTCCACGCGTCCACGAACGACTGCGCGTCGACCGGGGTGCCGTCGTGGAACTTCCAGCCGTCCTTGAGCTTGATGGTCCAGAGCGTGCTGTCGTCGGACTCGATCGACTCGGCGACCCCGTCGAACTCCGCCTTGGAGGTGTCGACGTTGTAGGTGATCAGCCCGGTGAACAGGGCGCTGATGATCTGCGAGCCCTCGCTCTCCGTGGTGTTGCCGGGGATGAGCGGGTTCTCGGGGTTGGTCAGGGTGTAGGAGAAGGTGCCGCCGCTGGCACCCTCGCCGCTCCCGCCGCTGCCCCCGCCTTCGCTGTCGCTGTTCCCACCACATGCTGTGGCGCCGAGCGCCAGCGTGAGCAGCACCGCGCTGAGGCGCATCTTCTTCTTGTGGACCTGCACCGGCTGTTCCTCCTTCTCCCGATCAGGGAGGACGGAATGGGCCGGGCCGACGCTC
This sequence comes from Frankiales bacterium, assembly GCA_025965615.1. Taxonomy (GTDB): domain Bacteria; phylum Actinomycetota; class Actinomycetes; order Mycobacteriales; family SCTD01; genus SCTD01. The sequence continues at coordinate 9,552 of JAOPWP010000127.1, read as the reverse complement.
GTCGCGCCCGGCGGAATGATCCGATAGAACCACTCGCACGTGCTCGACCGCTCACACCGTTGGCTGATGTGCTGAATCGTGACCGGGCTGTGACGGTCAGCCGCCGAACGGGGATGACCCGGGACGAACTGCGCGCGACACGAGCGTGCGATGACGCCCTCGGACGCGCTGGCGTGCTACCGGCCGAGGCGCACCAGGGAGGCGAACTGCACCGCGTCGAGGCTCGCACCACCGACGAGGGCCCCGTCGACGTCCGGCTGCTCCATCAGGGCCGCGACGTTGTCGGCCTTCACCGAGCCGCCGTAGAGGACCCGGACCGTGTCGGCGAGCGGGCCAGGATACAGCACCCCCAGCCGCTTGCGCAGGGCCAGGCAGACCTCCTGCGCGTCGTCGGGGGTCGCGACCTGACCGGTCCCGATCGCCCAGACGGGCTCGTAGGCGACGACCAGCGAAGCCAGGTCGTCGGCCGGCAGCCCCTCGAGAGCGGCGGACAGCTGGGCCTCGACGTGGGCCACGTGGTCACCGGACTTCCGGACCTCGAGTCCCTCGCCGACGCACAGGACGGGCACGAGGCCGTGCCTCAGGGCGGCTCGCAGCTTGGCCGCCACCACCTCGTCGGTCTCGGAGTGGTGCTCGCGGCGCTCGCTGTGGCCGACCAGGACGTAGGAGCAGCCCAGCTTGGCGAGCATCGACCCGCTGATGTCCCCGGTGTGCGCGCCGTTCTCGTGCGGCGAGAGGTCCTGGGCTCCGTAACGCAGGCGCAGCTTGTCGCCGTCGACCAGCGTCTGCACGCTGCGGAGGTCGACGAACGGTGGAAGCACGACGGCCTCCACGGCCTCGTAATCAGCAGCAGTCAGGGTGAAGGCGAGCTTCTGCACCAGCGAGATCGCCTCGAGGTGGTGCAGGTTCATCTTCCAGTTGCCCGCCATGAGCGGCTTGCGCCGGGCTGAGACGGCTGCAGCGGCCACGGTCAGCCCGCTTCGAGGACGGCCAGGCCGGGGAGGACCTTGCCCTCGAGGTACTCCAGGCTCGCCCCGCCCCCGGTGCTGATGTGGGTGAAGCGCTCCTCGTCGATGCCGAGCGCGCGTACGGCCGCAGCGCTGTCGCCACCGCCCACGACGGTCAGCGCGCCGCCGCCACCACTCGACAGGGCCGCGACGGCCTCGGCGACCCCGCGGGTGCCTGCGGCGTAGGGCTCCATCTCGAACACGCCCATCGGCCCGTTCCAGAACACCGTCTGCGCTCCCTCGAGGGCCCGCGCGAACAGCTCGACGCTGCGCGGGCCGATGTCGAGGCCCATGCGGTCGCTCGGGATGGCGGTCGCGTCGACGACGTCGTGCGCGGCGTCAGCGGCGAAGCGGTCGGCCGCGACGACGTCGACCGGCAGGACGACCTTCCCGGTCTCGAGGAAGGCCCGGCAGGTGTCGAGCTGGTCGGCCTCGAGCAGGCTGGAGCCCACGTCGTACCCCTGCGCGGCCAGGAAGGTGAAGCACATGCCCCCGCCCACGAGCAGGGTGTCGACCTTGGGCAGCAGCGCCTCGATGACCTTCAGCTTGTCGCTGACCTTGCTGCCACCCAGCACCACGGCGTACGGCCGCGCCGGCGACTCGGTGAGCCGCTCCAGCACGGCGACCTCGGAGGCGACGAGCGGTCCGGCGGCGTGCGGCAGGCGCTGCGCCACGTCGTAGACACTGGCGTGCTTGCGGTGCACGGCGCCGAAGGCGTCGTCGACGTAGAGGTCGGCGAGCGCTGCCAGCTCGTCGGCGAAGGCGCCCCGCTCGGCGTCGTCCTTGCTGGTCTCTCGCGGGTCGAAGCGGATGTTCTCGAGGACACCGATGTCACCCGGGCCGGTCCGCTCGACCAGCTCCTTCGCGTCAGGGCCGGTGACGTCTTCCGCGCCGTGTACGGAGTAGCGCTCCAGGCCGATGAGTTCGTGCAGGCGGTGGACCACGGGACGCAGGGACAGCGCCGGGTCGGGGGCCCCCTTCGGCCGTCCGAGGTGAGCCATGACGATGACCCGAGCACCTCGGTCCGCCAGGTCCCTCAGCAGCGGGACACTGGCGCGGATCCGGCCGTCGTCCGTGACCGTCTTCGACCCGCCCGGTCCGTCCTCCATGGGGACGTTGAGGTCGCAGCGGACGAGGACCCGCTTTCCCGCGACGTCGAGGTCGCTCGCCTGCGGCAGTGACATGCGCTCAGAGGCTCTTGCCGACGAGCGTGATCAGGTCGACCAGCCGGTTGCTGTAGCCCCACTCGTTGTCGTACCAGCCGACGACCTTGGCCTGGTTGCCCAGGACCTTGGTCAGCGGGGCGTCGAAGATGCAGGACGCCGGGTCGGTGACGATGTCGCTGGAGACGATCGGGTCGGTGCTGTAGCGCAGGAAGCCTCTCATCGGGCCCTCGGCAGCGGCCTGAACAGCGGCGTTGAGCTCCTCGGCGGTCGTCTCGCGCCCGAGCTCGACCGTGAGGTCGGTGGCCGAGCCGGTCGGGATCGGGACCCGGACGGCGTAGCCGTCGAGCTTGCCCTTGAGCTCCGGGAGCACGAGGCCGATGGCCTTGGCGGCTCCGGTCGACGTCGGCACGAGGTTCAGCGCGGCCGCCCGGGCCCGGCGCAGGTCCTTGTGCGGGGCGTCCTGCAGGTTCTGGTCCTGGGTGTAGGCGTGGATCGTCGTCATCAGGCCCTTGACGATGCCGAACTCGTCGTGGATCGCCTTGGCCATCGGGCCGAGGCAGTTGGTCGTGCACGACGCGTTGGAGATGACCGTGTGGGCGGACGGGTCGTAGGTCTCGTGGTTCACGCCCATCACGATCGTGACGTCCTCGTTGGAGGCGGGCGCCGAGATGATGACCTTCTTGGCACCGCCGTCGATGTGCGCCCGGGCCTTCGTCGCGTCGGTGAAGAAGCCGGTCGACTCCACGACGACGTCGGCGCCGACGTCGCCCCACTTCAGGTCGGCCGGGTCGCGCTCCGCGAAGATCCTCAGCACCCGGTCGCCCACCTGGATGCCGCCGTCGACGACGGACACGTCAGCGGGGTAACGGCCGAGGATCGAGTCGTACTTCAGCAGGTGCGCCATGGTCGCCAGGTCGCCGAGGTCGTTCGCGGCGACGATCTCGATGTCGGCCCCGCTCGCTGCGACGGCGCGGAAGAAGTTGCGGCCGATGCGGCCGAAGCCGTTGATCCCTACGCGGACGGTCACGGGCGGTGCTCCTCGGACGACGGTGGCTCAGGTCGTTCGAGAACGTAGCGGACAGCGGCTCCCGCGACGGTTCCGGGTCAGGCGATCGGCACCAGGAGCTCGGTCCGCGCCGAGCTGCGCAGCGCCTCCAGGACCCGCGTCACCGCCAGGAGGTCCGCCAGGTCGGCGGGCCAGGGCCAGGACTCGGCAGCGACGTCGCCGCCCCCGACCGCACCGGCGAGAGCTGCGGCGACCGCCACGAGTGCCGGGTCCAGGCCGGGCGGCAGCGCCCGGGCGGGTGCGGGAAGGCCTGCTCCGAGGGGGAGTTCGGCGCCGCCCTCCCAGCTGGCCCCGCCCGGTCCGGCCAGCAGGCGAGCCGTGGCGAAGGAGAGCCGGACCGACTCCTGCTCCCCCTCGTGGGACACGAGGACCGTGGCGCCGGATGCGGTGAGCAGGGCCCACGAGACGGCTGCGCCGCCCGGGAGCTCGGCCGCGGGCAGGACCGCCGGCGCCGCCAGTGCCGCGACGACGTCCCCGCACCACGCGGACACCAGGTCGACCAGCTCCGCGGCGGCTTGCCGCCCCCGCGGCCAGCCCCGGACCGTCACCTGCACCGGCGGGCCCCCCGCCAGCGGGAGCGCCGCAGCGACGGTCACGGCCCAGGGCTCCCAGCGCCGCAGCAGGCCTACGCAGGCGTCCGCGGCGTCGGGCACCTGGACGGCCGCGCGCACCAGGTCGACGTCCTGGGGGTCGGCCGTCGGGAGCAACAGGAGCAGCCCGCTCTCGCGGAGTTCGGGCAGGAGCGCTGCCAGCTCCCGGTCCGACCCGTCGAGCGCGACGGCGTCGATCCGCGGATCGGCGCAGAGCTCGGCGGGGTGGACGTAGGTGGCCGCGTCGAGCCGGTCGACGTAGGGGTCCTCGGACAGCACGCCGCGCAAGGACCACCCGGCAGCGCGAAGGACCGCCGGGTCGATCCCCCCGGCGACCGCCATGGTGGGCGGGCTGCCGGCCGGTCGCGAGAGGCGCGCCGCCCGGGCGGCCTCGACGCCCGGGCCTCTCGGGGTGCTCACGACTCGGCGAGCATCTCCGGCGTCACGTTGGCCTCCGTGTCGGGCACACCCAGGTCGGCGGCCCGCTTGTCGGCCATCGCGAGAAGGCGCCGGATGCGTCCCGCCACAGCGTCCTTGGTCATCGGCGGATCGGCCAGCGCTCCGAGCTCCTCGAGCGAGGCGTTGGCGTGCTCCCGGCGCAGCCGCCCTGCCACGAGCAGGTGCTCGGGGGCGTCGTCGCCCAGGATCACCAGGGCGCGCTCCACGCGAGCCCCCGCGGCGACCGCGGCCCGGGCCGAGCGCCGCAGGTTGGCGTCGTCGAAGTTGGCCAGGCGGTTCGCCGTCGCCCGCACCTCGCGGCGCATGCGCCGGTCCTCCCAGGCGAGCACCGCCTCGTGCGCTCCGAGCCGGGTCAGCAGGACGCCGATGGCGTCGCCGTCGCGGACGACGACGCGGTCGACTCCGCGCACCTCACGGGCCTTGGCCGCCACGCCGAGCCGTCGCGCCGAGCCGACGAGGGCCAGCGCGGCTTCGGGTCCTGGGCAGGTGATCTCGAGCGAGCAGGAGCGGCCGGGCTCGGTGAGCGAGCCGTGGGCCAGGAACGCACCGCGCCAGGCAGCAGCCGCGTCGCACGTGCCACCGCTGACCACCTGCGGCGGGAGGCCGCGTACGGGGCGGCCGTTGCCGTCGACCAGGCCCGTCTGGCGGGCGAGCCCGTCACCGTCCTTGGACACGCGTACGACGTAGCGGTTGCCCTTGCGGAGCCCGCCGGCCGCGACGACGTGGACGTCGCTGGCGTGCCCGTAGACCTCGGCGAGCTCCTTGCGCAGCCGCCGGGCCGTCGAGCCCGTGTCCAGCTCGGCCTCGACCACGATGCGCCCGGTGACCAGGTGGAGCCCGCCGGCGAAGCGCAGGAGCGCTGAGATCTCCGCCTTGCGGCAGCACGGTCGGGTCACGGTGAGCCGGGAGAGCTCGTCCTTGACCGCTGCCGTCATCGCCATGCGCGTTCCTCCGGTTGTGCGGGCCCTGCAGCTCCTGTGGGCGCTGCAGGGACCGAGCTGGGTGCGTGCGGTCCTTCGAGCACCCCGGCCAGTGCCGCCGCCAGGCGGTCGGGGTCGTGCCTCGGCGTCCCGTCGCCCCGGGCGACCGGCGCCAGGACCAGCCGGGTGCCGGTGGCCCCGACAGCGGCCATCAGACCACGGGCGTCCCCGGCCGCCAGCTCGTCGGCGAGGACGACGTCGACGTGGAGGTCGGGGGCGTGGTCCGCGAGGACCTTCAGGTGCTCCTCGGGGGAGAAGCCCGCCGTCTCCCCCGGCTGCGCCGCGAGGTTCAGGCAGACCAGGGTACGTGCGGACGTCTCGACGAGGGCGGCTCGCAGGTCGGGCACCAGCAGGTGCGGCAGCACGCTGGTGAACCACGAGCCCGGGCCGAGGACCACCCAGTCCGCCGCTCGTACGGCCTCGATCGCCTCCGAGCAGGCCGCCGGGGCGACGGGCTCGAGGTAGACCTCGACGACGCGGCCGGTCGTCGTCGCCACCGCCACCTGTCCGACCACCTTCGTGACGGCCGTCGGGCTGCCCGCGTCGGCGCCGACGACGTCGGCCACGATCTCGAGCTTCGCGCAGCTCATCGGCAGGACCCGTCCGACCGCACCCACGAGCCGTGCTGTCAGGTCGAGGGCGAGCACCGGGTCGTCCGTGCTCTCGGTGAGGCCGGCCAGGACCAGGTTGCCCACGGCGTGCCCCGCGAGCGGACCGTCTCCGGAGAACCGGTGCTGCAGCGCCCGCTCCCACGTCTGACCCCACTCGTCCTGCCCTGCCAGTGCGGCGAGCGCCATGCGCAGGTCACCCGGGGGCAGGATGCCGAGCTCGTCACGCAGCCGGCCGCTCGACCCGCCGTCGTCCGCCACGGTCACGACCGCCGTGAGGTGCGGCGTGATCTGGCGCAGCGCCTGGAGCGACGACGACAGGCCGTGGCCTCCTCCGAGCGCGACGACCCGCGGGCCGTCCGTCGGTGCAGAGCTCAGGGCCGCGGGCGCCGCCCGCTCAGCCCCCCGCGAGGGCCCGGCCGCCGTGCGACGGCCGATCACTCGCGCCCCAGGTCGCGGTGGACGAGCCTCAGCTCGAGGTCGATCCCCACGGTGGGGGCGGCCAGGCGCGAGGCGAGCTCCTCGGCCATGGCCACGCTCCGGTGCTTTCCGCCGGTGCACCCGATGGCGGCCAGCGCGTAGTGCTTGCCCTCCCGCACGTAGCCCGCCGTGACCAGGTGGAGCAGCTGCTCGTAGTGGTCGAGGAACGGCGCAGCGCTCGGCTGGCCCAGCACGTAGTCGCGCACCATCGGGTCCTTGCCGGACTGCGGTCGGAGCTCCGGCACCCAGTGCGGGTTGGGCAGGAAGCGCACGTCTGCCACGGAGTCTGCGTCGACCGGCAGGCCGTACTTGAAGCCGAAGGACAGCAGCGTCAGTTGCAGCCCCTCGGACTGCTTGAGCGCACCGAAGGCCGAGACCACCTTGCTGCGCAGCCCGTAGACGTTGAGGTCCGAGGTGTCGAGGACGAGGTCGGCGCTCCCCCGCAGGTCACCGAGCAGCGCCCGCTCGCGGGCGATGCCGTCCACGAGCCGGTCGTCGCCCTGCATGGGATGCGGGCGGCGGACGCTGTCGAAACGGCGTACGAGGACGTCGTCGGCCGCCTCCAGGAACAGCACCCGCGGGTGCACCCCCTGCCTCGCGATCTCCTCGAGCCCCGTGCGCAGGTCCGAGCTGAAGGCGCGGGAACGCACGTCGACGACCACGGCGATCTTGCTCACCGCACCCTGGGAGCGCGAGCCCAGGTCGACCATCGGAGGGAGCAGCGACGGAGGCAGGTTGTCGACGACGAACCAGCCCAGGTCCTCGAGGCACTTGGCCGCGGTCGAGCGGCCGGCGCCGGACAGCCCGGTGACGACGACGAGCTCGAGGTTGGAGGCGGGCCGGGTCATGCCACGACCTCGCCGGTGGCCGGGTCGAAGGCGGGAGCCTCGGCCGCGTCGGTGCCGGAGGCGGTGAGAGCGGCCAGGACCACCTCAGCCGTACGACGTCCGATGCCGGGCACCTCCATCACCTCCTCGACCGTCGCGGCGCGCAAGCGCTTCAGGGAGCCGAAGTGTCGCAGCAAGGCCTTCCGGCGGGTGTCGCCGAGCCCGGCGATCCCGTCGAGGGCTGACGCCGTCATCGTCTTGGACCGCTTCTGCCGGTGGTAGGCGATGGCGAAGCGGTGGGCCTCGTCACGCACCCGCTGCAGCAGGTACAGCCCCTCGCTGGTGCGCGGCAGGATGACCGGGTCCTCCTGCCCGGGTAGCCACACCTCCTCCAGGCGCTTGGCCAGCCCCACCAGGGCGACGTCGTCGATCCCGAGCTCGTCGAGGGCGGCCTGCGCGGCGTTGACCTGAGGGGCACCACCGTCGACCACGACCAGCTGCGGCGGATAGGCGAAGCGGCGCGGCCGCCCGGTCTCGGGGTCGATCCCCGGGCGCTGCGCGGGGACCCCCTCGGGAGCCGCCGTGCCCGCCTCGAGTCCGGGCCCGTCGTCGCTGCTCAGCTTGTCGTCGAGGTGCCGGGCGAAGCGGCGGCGTACGACCTCGCGCATGGACGCGGTGTCGTCGATCCCGTCGGCGCCGCGTACGGCGAACCGGCGGTACTCGCTCTTGCGGGCCAGCCCGTCCTCGAAGACGACCATGGACGCGACGACGTTGGTGCCCTGCACGTGGGAGACGTCGAAGCACTCGATGCGCAGGGGTGCGGCGGGCAGCTCCAACGCCTCCTGGAGCTCGGCGAGCGCGAGCGACCGCGCCGTGAGATCGCTGGCCCGCTTGGTCTTGTGGAGCGCGAACGCCTGCTTGGCGTTGCGCTCGACCGTCTCGAGCAGGGCCCGCTTGTCGCCCCGCTGGGGCACCCGCAGGGTGACGTTGGTGCCGCGCAGGTCACAGAGCCACGCCTGGAGCACGTCGGCGTCCGGGGGCATCGAGGGCACCAGCACCTCGCGGGGCACGTCGTCGGACTGCCTCATGGTGACCCCGGCCCCAGGTGTCATGCGCCGGTCGACGTCGCTCTCCTCGTCACCCCAGCCACCGCCGGGCTCGTCGCCGTAGGCCTGGGCCAGGAACTGCCCGACCAGTTCGCCGGTGGAGAGCTCCTCGACCTTGTCCACGACGTAGCCGCGCTGCCCGCGGACCCGCCCGCCCCGGACGTGGAACACCTGCACGGCCGCCTCGAGCTGGTCCTCGGCGACCCCGACGACGTCGGCATCGGTGCCGTCGGCCAGCACCACGGCCTGTTTCTCGGTGGCCCGGGTCAGCGCGCCGATGTCGTCGCGCAGCCGCGCGGCCCGCTCGTAGTCCTGCGCGTCGGCCGCCTCGGCCATCTCGCGCTCGAGCCGCTTGACGAAGCGCCCCGACTGTCCGGCCATGAAGTCGCAGAAGTCGTCGACGATCTCGCGGTGGGTCTGCTGGTCCACCCGTCCGACGCACGGCGCCGAGCACTTGTCGATGTAGCCCAGCAGGCACGGACGCCCGACCTGGCCGGCCCTGACGAAGACCCCCTTGGAGCAGGTGCGGGCCGGAAAGACGCGCAGGAGCAGGTCGAGCGTCTCGCGGATCGCCCAGGCATGGGCGTAGGGACCGAAGTAGCGCACGCCCTTGCGCTTGGGCCCCCGCATCACCTGCAGTCGCGGGTAGTCCTCGGAGACGGTCACCGCGAGACTGGGATAGCTCTTGTCGTCGCGGTACTTCACGTTGAAGCGCGGGTCGTACTCCTTGATCCAGGAGTACTCCAGCTGGAGCGCCTCGACCTCGGTCGACACCACGGTCCACTCGACCGACGCCGCGGTCGTCACCATCTGCCGGGTGCGGGGGTGCAGGGCGCCGACGTCCTGGAAGTAGCTCGACAGGCGGCTGCGCAGGCTCTTGGCCTTGCCGACGTAGATGACCCGGCCGTTCTCGTCGGAGAACCGGTAGACACCGGGCTGCTCGGGGATCGATCCGGGTGCCGGGCGGTAGGACAACGGCGCGCGCCGCGTACGGGAGGGTGGCACGCGCCCCAGGTTAGGCGGGCCCTCCGACAGAACCCGCCTCCGCGCACCCCCCTCCCGCACCCTCACCGGAAAGTGGTCGTTCCGGGGCTCTCGGGAGCCCTCTTCGGCCACCGGAGTGACCACTTTCCGACGTTCGAGGGGGGCGTCAGCCGGTGACGTAGACCTTGGGGCCGGCGACGGTGGTGGCCGACTCCGCGAGGGGCTTGCTGGCCGGGGGGTTCGTGACCGAGCCGTCCTCGATGGAGAACTGGCTGCCGT
>JAOPWP010000123.1 GCA_025965615.1 Frankiales bacterium | reverse complement strand
CGGGCGCAGGCGGTCGACGTCCGCGAAGCCGGCAAGCGGCTCCTGCTCGAGTCAGCAGGCAAGCGCGAGATCGCGATGATGGTCCCGGTGGTCTTCCTCATCCTGCCGGTGACCTTGACGTTCGCGTTGTTCCCCGGCTTCTACGGCTTCTCGCTGGTGACCGCATGACGTCTCGTCCTCCCCCCGGCCCGACCCGACCTCCTGGAGCACCTGTGGACCACCCGCTGTTGCCGCTCGCCCTGTTCCTCCGGGTGCAGCACCGCCTCGCCGACCGTGACCCGCAGCGCGGTGACGTGCCGGGCTGGGTGCTCATCACGCTGATGACGGCCGGGATCGTGACGGTCCTGTGGACCTTCGCCGGCCCGCGCCTGCTCGAGATCCTGCAGGACGCGTTGGACTCCGTCGCCCCCTGACTGATGGCCCCGACCGACCCCGGCTCCGCTGCCTCCGACGCCGGAAACAGCACTGTCGAGTTCACTCTGGTCTCGGTGCTGCTGGTCTCGCTCTTCCTGCTGGTGATGCAGGTCGGCTTCGTCCTGCACACCCGCAACGTCCTGGTCGCCTCGGCCCAGGAGGGTGCCCGCTACGGCGCGAACGCCGACCGGGGGACGAACGACGCCCGGGAGCGGACCCGCGAGTCGGTGGCCACGGCACTGTCGCCGACCGTGGCAGGCCGGATGGACTACACCGCGAGGGAAGTCGTACGTGACGGAGTTCTGACCATGGAGGTGCAGGTCGCGGGCCCCCTCCCGCTGGTCTTCGTTCCCGCTGGCCCCCTGCGCCTGACGGTCCAGGGCCACGCGCTCGAGGAGCGCAGATGAGACGCGTGCACGGCGAGAGCGGCAACGCCCTCGTGGAGTTCACCTATCTGGCCGTCCTGCTGATGATCCCGCTCGTCTACGTCCTGCTGACGGTGTTCCAGGTCCAGCGAGCCGCCTTCGCCGTGACCGAGGCGGCGCGCCAGGCTGGACGCGCGTACGCCACCGCAGAGACGACCGCTGTCGGGGCCGCGCGAGCTCAGACAGCCGCCTCGATCGCACTCGAGGACCAGGGCCTCCAGCTCGACGGGGCGCCGCACATCACAGCCACCGCCGGGGTATCGCCCGACTCGCGGATCACCACCACGGTGCAGCACCGGGTCACCCTGCCCCTGTTGGGCGGGCTGTTCGCCGGCGCCGTACCACCCAACATCCCGGTCCGGGCCACGCACGTCGAGCACGTCGACCGCTTCAGGCAGGTGCCGTGACCGGCCCCCGCGTCCGGGGGGACGAGGGCACGGTCCTCGTCCTGGTGCTCGGCTTCGCGTTGATCCTCATCGCCATGGTGGGCGTCGTCGTCGACGTCTCCACGGTGGTCCTGGCCAAGCGCGGGGTGGCGAGTGCCGCCGATGGAGCTGCGGTCAGCGCCGCCCAGTCGCTCGACCTCGCGGCGCTTTACCGGGACGGGCTTCGGAACCAGATCCCGCTCAGTGCCGGCGAGGCCCGTAGCCGGGTGGCGACCTACGAGGCCCGGGCCCAGGCCTCGCAGCCCGGTATCGAACTCGGGGTGCAGGTCGACGGCCGTACAGCCGTGGTCACAGCGGTCCGCACCGTGACCCTGCCCTTCCCGGTGCCCGGGAGCTCGCGCACCGTTGACGTCCGCGCCGTCGCCCGAGCCCGCGCCCCCGCGGCGCCCTGACGGGCGACCAACCCCGGTCCTGGCGCCCGCCGACTAGGCTCGACCCTCGTGTCCGCCGACCGCAGTGCCGACCTCGCGGCGCTCGACGCCACCCTGACCAGCATCGAGAAGGTGCTCGACGTGCCGCGCCTGCGGATCGAGCTGTCCGACCTCGAAGCGCAGGCCGGTGAGCCCGACCTGTGGGACGACACCGCGAAGGCGCAGGAGATCACGACCCGCCTGTCGACCGTCCAGAGCGACATCGAGCGGGTCGAGACCTACCGGCGCCGGCTCGACGACCTCGACGTGCTGTTCCAGATGGCGGCGGAGGAGGAGGACGAAGCCACCGCGACCGAGGCCGAGGGCGAGCTGAAGACCCTCCAACGCGAGATCGGCAGCCTCGAGGTCCGCACCCTGCTGTCCGGCGAGTACGACCAGCGCCACGCCCTGGTGCAGATCACCCCCGGTGCCGGCGGCGTCGACAGCCAGGACTGGGCCCTGATGCTCTGGCGCATGTACTACCGCAGGGCCGAGCGGCACGGCTACGAGCTCGACGTGCTCGAGTGGCAGGAGGCCGAAGAGGCTGGCGTCAAGAGCGTCGTGTTCCAGGTCAAGACCCCTTACGCGTACGGCACTCTCGCTGGCGAGCACGGCGTGCACCGGCTCGTACGCATCTCGCCGTTCGACAACCAGGCGCGCCGCCAGACCTCGTTCGCCATGGTCGACGTGACGCCGGTCGTCGACGTCGCCGATGCCGTCGAGGTTGACGAGAAGGAGATCCGGGTCGACGTCTTCCGCTCGAGCGGGCCGGGTGGCCAGGGAGTCAACACGACCGACTCGGCGGTGCGCATCACCCATCTGCCGAGCGGCATCGTCGTGTCCTGCCAGAACGAACGCTCGCAGATCCAGAACCGCGCCGCTGCGATGGTCGTGCTGCAGACCAAGTTGCTCGAGCGCAAGCGCCTCGAGGAGCTGGCCGAGATGGACGCCATCCGCGGGACGAAGGCCGATGTCGCGTTCGGCTCGCAGATCCGCAACTACGTGCTGCACCCCTACCAGATGGTGAAGGACCTGCGCACCGGCATGGAGTCCGGGGCCACCGGCCCGGTGCTCGACGGGGAGATCGACGACTTCGTCGAGGCGGCCGTCCGCTGGCGGCGTACGGGCTCCGACGGCGACGGCGACGCTGCCTGACCCGTCAGACTGATCGGCCGGGGGACTTCCTGGGCGTACGGCCGGTCCGGGGTTCACCCAGCCGATCACCGGCCAGTCCCGTCAAGATCGGCTGGGGGACCGGGACCGCGTACGGCCGGTTCGGGGTTCACCCAGCCGATCACCGGCCAGCCTCGAGCAAGATCGGTTGGGGGAGGATCCGGGCCTACCGGCAGCCAGCCGCGCGACACGCCATCGGCCCAGACGCGTCCGACATGCCGGACCGGTCCGTAGTGTGGGACAGCGTGATCCGCCTCGAAGACGTGACCAAGAGCTATCCGACGAGCAGCCGCCCAGCTCTCGACGGCGTCGACGTGGCCATCGGCAAGGGGGAGTTCGCGTTCCTGGTCGGGTCCAGCGGGTCCGGCAAGAGCACCTTCCTGCGCCTGGTGCTCAAGGAGGAGGTGCCGACCCGGGGGCACGTCCACGTGGCGGGCAACGACCTCAGCAAGCTGTCCCGTTGGAAGGTCCCGGCCCTGCGGCGCTCGATCGGGTGCGTGTTCCAGGACTTCCGCTTGCTGTCCAACAAGAACGTCTTCCAGAACGTCGCCTTCGCCCTGGAGGTGATCGGCAAGCCGGCGCACGTCGTGCAGAAGGTCGTGCCCGAGGTGCTCGAGCTGGTCGGTCTCGAGGGCAAGGCGCGACGCATGCCGGACGAGCTCTCCGGCGGTGAGCAGCAGCGGGTCGCAGTGGCACGAGCCTTCGTGAACCGCCCGATGATCTTGATCGCGGACGAGCCGACGGGCAACCTGGACCCGAACACCTCGGTGGGCATCATGAAGCTGCTCGACCGGATCAACCGGACCGGCACGACCGTCGTCATGGCGACCCACGACGCCGCCATCGTGAACTCGATGAGGCGCCGGGTCGTCGAGCTCGAGGACGGCAAGGTCATCCGCGATCAGGAGCGCGGCGTCTACGGCTTCGGCGGTTAGCAGCCGAGAACGCTCCCGAGGAGTCGCTGCCCCTGAGGCAGCTCCGAGCACCAACGACGGCAAGGAAGTCCCGTGCGAGCCCAGTTCGTCCTCCGTGAGATCGGCATCGGTCTGCGCCGCAACCTCACGATGACCGTGGCGGTGATCGTCACCGTCGCCATCAGCCTGGCTCTGCTCGGCACCGGGGTCCTGATCCGCCAGCAGGTCGAGACCATGAAGGACTTCTGGTACGACAAGGTCGAGGTCACCGTCTACCTGTGCGGAGAGGTCAGCCGCCGCCCGTCGTGCGCCCGGACCGCCGTCACGCAGGAGCAGCGGGACCAGCTGCTCGCCGAGCTGTCGGCGACCCCGGAGGTCGACACCGTCTTCTACGAGTCGCAGGAGGCGGCGTACGCCCTGTTCCAGGAGAAGTTCGCCGACTCGCCGGACCTCGTCGACAACGTCTCGGCGTCCGCGCTGCCGGAGTCGTTCCGGGTCAAGCTGAAGGACCCCACGAAGTTCGAGGTGGTCGCGGCCGCGTTCGACGGCCGGCCCGGGGTCGAGGAGGTGCAGGACCAGAAGGCCCTGCTGCAGCCCTTCTTCCGGATCCTGAACCGGGTGCAGTTCTTCGCCCTGGTCGTCGCGGGGCTGCAGCTGCTCGCCGCAGCCCTGCTGATCAGCAACACGATCCGCGTCGCTGCCCACAGCCGCCGCCGGGAGACGGGCATCATGCGCCTGGTCGGCGCCAGCAACCTCTACATCCGGCTGCCGTTCCTGCTCGAGGGCGTCCTGGCGGGACTGGCCGGGGCGGCCCTGGCGAGCGGTGCGATGGTGGCGGTGAAGGTCTTCCTGGTGGACCGGTTCCTCAAGCCCACCTTCGCCTTCACGGCGTTCGTCGGGTGGGACGAGGTCCTCATGCTCATCCCCGCGCTGTTCCTCACCGGCGCCCTCCTGGCCGGTTTGTCCTCCTTCGTCACCTTGCAGAGACACCTGCGTGTTTGACGTCGCAAGGGCAGTCCCTGTGATATCGATGGTGCTGTGGAGACTCCTGTGACTGCTGTGGCGCGCCGCTGTGCGACGCGACGGCAGGTGGCAGTCCTGGCGGTGACCGTGCTCGTCGGCGCCCCGGTGGCGCTGTCCCCGACGGCCTCTGCGGCACCGGGAGCGGTCTCGTCTGCCGTCCAGCCGCGGAACCAGACGCTCGAAGAGACCCGCCTGCGCGAGGCCGAGGCGGCCGGCGACCTCGAGGACTCCAGCAGGCAGGTGCAGGCCGCCGCTGCCGCCCTGCGCACCGTCGCGGAACAGCTGCCAGGGGCCCAGCAGGCGGTGGCGAGGGCACGGGGAGAGCTCGCCGGCGCCCAGGCCAAGCTCGCTGCCAGTCGAGCGGCTGTCGAGCGGGCCGAGCGGGCCCGGGTCGCGGCTCAGGGCCGCGTCGACGCCGCAGGTGAGAAGGTCCAGGAGGGCCGCGACGACGTCGGTGAGCTGGCGCGCCGCTCCTACCAGCGCGGCCGGATCGGCGGGCTCCAGGACGTCATGGAGGCCGGCGAGCCGCAGGACGTCCTGCAGCGCGCGACCATGCTGCGCTCGGTGTTCCGCTACCAGGACGGCACCCTCGAGCGGCTGACCCAGGACCGGCTCGCGCTGGCCCGGGTCGAGGCCGACCTCGCGGCCGACGAGCGCGAGGTCCAGGCGCTCAAGCTGGTCGCCGAGCAGGGGGAGGCGCGCGCCAAGGCCATCGCCGTCCAGGCCGAAGCGGCCGCGGCGAAGGTCGCCCAGCTCGTCGCGAGCCAGCGGGCCGCTCTCGCCGTCGCCGAGGCCAACCGGGCGCAGGACGAGCAGGACTACCAGGCAGCTCAAGCGGCCTCCCGCGAGGTGGCCGAGCGGATCCGGCTTGTGGCCGCGGCCGCGGAGGCCCGACGCCAGGCCGAGGCGGCTGCCCGCGAGCGTGCTGCAGCAGCGGCCCGCGCCCAGGCCAAGGCTGCCGGACGGCCCGCCCCACCGGCAGCGGCGCCTGCGGCGTCCGGGGCCCGTACGGGCACCATGCTCTGGCCGGCACCCGGGCGACTGACCAGCCGCTTCGGCAACCGGGTCCACCCGCTGTTCGGCAGCACCCGGTTCCACGCGGGGCTCGACATCGGCGGCGGGATGGGGGCCAAGGTCAGCGCAGCCGACGGAGGCACGGTCATCGCCGCAGGCCCCGCCAGCGGCTACGGGACGCTCGTCGTGGTCAGCCACGGGACCGTCGACGGCCGGGACCTGTCCACGGCGTACGCCCACATGGGCACGATCAGCGTCCGGAGCGGACAGGACGTCTCTCGCGGCCAGCAGCTCGGCACGATCGGCAACGAGGGCAACTCGACCGGACCGCACCTGCACTTCGAGGTCCGTCGCAACGGCGACCCGGTCGACCCGCTGGACTACGTCAGCCCGCCCTGACGTCGCACCGGGGCACCTAGACTCGCCGGCATGACCAAGGGCTCGGCGGCGAGCCGCAACAGCGCGAAGGGCCCGCCCGACGGGACGCGCGGCGGCAAGAGCAAGCTCGTGGCGCAGAACAAGAAGGCCCGGCACGACTACTCCATCGAGGACGTGTTCGAGGCCGGCATGGTCCTCACCGGCACCGAGGTCAAATCCCTGCGGCAGGGCCGTTGCTCGCTGACCGACGCCTACGCGAGCGTCCAGGACGGCGAGATCTACCTGCTGGGCGCGCACATCCCTGAGTACACCGAGGGCACGTGGAACAACCACACCCCGCGACGCAGCCGCAAGCTGCTCCTGCACAAGAAGGAGATCGCCGAGCTGACCCAGCGGACCCGCGAGAGCGGGCTCGCTCTCGTACCGCTGTCGCTGTACTTCAAGGACGGCCGCGCGAAGGTCGAGATCGCGCTGGCCAAGGGGCGCAAGTCGCACGACAAGCGCCAGGTCCTGGCCGAGCGCGACGCCCAGAAGGAGATGCGCAACGCCCTGGGGCGGGCGATCAAGCAGGGCCGCCGGTGACGCTGGACGACGCCGGCGTTCCGGCGTTCTGGCGCGCCCTCGGGCTGCCGGGGCTGGTCGACCTGCACGTCCACTTCATGCCGAAGAACGTCATGGACAAGGTGTGGTCCTACTTCGACGCGGTCGGTCCGCTCGTCGGCGTCGACTGGCCCATCGCCTACCGCACCGTCGAGCAGGACCGGCTGGACCGGCTGCGGGCCCTGGGGGTGCGCGCGTTCCCGTCGCTGCTCTACCCGCACCGCGCCGGCATGGCCGCCTGGCTCAACGCCTGGGCGCGCGACTTCGCGGGCCAGCACGCCGACGTCCTCCACACCGCCACCTTCTTCCCCGAGCCCGAGGCGGCCAGCTACGTCGCGCAGGAGCTCGACGCCGGCGCCGCGATCTTCAAGGCCCACCTGCAGGTCGGGGCGTACGACCCTCGCGACCCCCAGCTCGACGCCGTCTGGGGCCAGTTGGCGGAGGCGGGCGTCCCCGTGATCACGCACTGCGGCAGCGGTCCCGCCCCCGGGGCCTTCACAGGGCCCGGACCGATCGGCGAGGTCCTCGCCCGGCACCCGTCACTGACGCTGGTGGTCGCCCACATGGGCATGCCCGAGTACGCGGACTTCCTCGACCTGGCCGGCCGTCACGACCGGGTCCACCTCGACACGACGATGGCGTTCACCGACTTCGTCGAGACCGGTTCGCCGTGGCCGGTCGGGCTGACCTCCCGCCTGCTGGACCTGGGTGACCGCATCGTGCTGGGCACCGACTTCCCGAACATCCCGTACGCGTACGGCCACCAGCTCGAGGTCCTCGCCCGGCTCGATCTGGGCGACGACTGGCTGCGCGGGGTCCTGCACGACAACGGGGCCCGCCTGGTGGGACTCCCGGCCGCCTGATCCGCGTTACGCTTCGAGGTGTCACACGCACCACGAAGGGGGTGACAGGTCTCGACTCCGGATGTCGAGGCAGGAGAAGCGGGCCGAGGAAGGCGACGATGATCTCGTTAACCAACAACGTCGCACAACACACAAGCGCCGATTCCAATCAGCGCGCCGCGTCCTACGCCCTCGCGGCCTAGGTAGCAGCTGTCAGCCCGAGGACGCCTCCGACTCGGGACCTGGCATCGACAGGAGGACCACCACCCGCCTCGGCCACGGGGGCGGGTGGTGAACCACCGTGGCTGAGCCCGTTCCCGGCTTGCTGGCGTGACCGGGAGGGCCGAGAAAATCACAGTCAGCTGCGCCCGGAGAAGCCCTGTCTAGGTACCGGAGGACGCGGGTTCGATTCCCGCCACCTCCACGAGCGAGAACGCACGGCCCTGAGGGGCGGCCCCCTTGGGGTGCCGCCCCTCAGTCGTGCGCGCTCCCAGAGGCAAGGCCGGGCAGGGACGTCAGACGGGGTAGCGGTGCGGTCGCCCTCGCCCCGCACCTCACCCGACCACCGCGCTCCACGCCCGAGGGGGAGCCACCAGCGCTGAGGCGTGCGCCACATGGCGGCAAAAGCGGAAGACATCCTCCGCTTACGCGCTTAGCGTAGGAATACCCCCACGAGATGGAGCACCGAGTGGCACGCGCTGGGCGCAGGACCGACTACCGCATCACCTTCGTCGTCCTCTGCGTCGCGGTGTCGTCCTTCTCCCTGCTGCAGTCGATGGTCAACCCGGTCCTGCCGACCATCCAGGCCGCGCTCGACACCGACCAGCGCACCGTCACCTGGCTGCTGACCGCCTACCTCGTCTCGGCATCGGTGTTCACGCCGATCATCGGCCGCATCGGGGACAAGGTCGGCAAGGAGCGCATGCTCGTGGTCACCATGTGCGCGCTGGCGATCGGGTCGCTGATCGCCGCGCTGGCCCCGAGCATCGGCGTGCTCATCTTCGCCCGGGTCGTGCAGGGCGTCGGCGGCGGTGTCCTGCCCCTGACCTTCGGCATCATCCGCGACGAGTTCCCGCGCGAGCGGGTCGCGGGAGCGATCGGGACCGCTGCCGCGCTGCTCGCGGTCGGGGGCGGTCTCGGCCTGGTCGTCGCCGGGCCGCTCGTCGAGGCGCTCAGCTACCACTGGCTGTTCTGGCTGCCGATGATCGTGACCATCGGCGCGGCCATCGCGACGGCTGTGTTCGTGCCGGAGTCGCCGGTCCGCACACCCGGCCGGATCAACGTCGTCGCTGCGCTGCTGCTCTCTGCCTGGCTGGTCTGCCTGCTGCTGCCGGTCAGCCAGGGCTCGGCGTGGGGCTGGACCTCGCCCGGGGTCCTGGCGCTCCTGACCGCTGCGGCGGTGCTGTGCGCGGTGTGGGTCCGCACCGAGGTCCGCAGCGCTGACCCGCTGGTCGACATGCGGATGATGCGCCTGCCGGCCGTGTGGAGGACCAACCTCGTCGCCGTGCTGATGGGCGTCGGGATGTACTCCTTCTACGCCTTCCTGCCGCAGTTCCTGCAGACGCCGGCCAGTGCGGGCTACGGCTTCGCGGCCACCGTGACCGACTCGGGGTGGCTCCTGCTACCCCAGTCGGCTGCGACGTTCCTGGCCGGCCTCGCCTCGGGGCGGCTCGCTGCGCGCTACGGCTCCAAGCGGGTGCTGGTCGTCGGGAGCAGCCTCAACGCGATCGGCCTCGGCGTCCTGACCGTCGCCCACGACGAGCTGTGGCAGGTGCTGGGCGTGACGCTCGTGACCGGCCTCGCCTTCGGCCTCGCCTTCGCCGCGATGTCCAACCTGGTCGTGGAGGCGGTGCCCTCGTCCCAGACCGGTGTCGCCAGCGGCATGAACGCCAACATCCGGACGATCGGCGGGGCGCTCGGCGGCGCCGCCCTCGCCAGCATCGTGACAGCCGGCGTCCGCGCCGACGATGTGGCCCTCGAGAGCGGCTACACCAACGGGTTCGGCTTCCTCGCGGTGATCGCCCTTCTCGCGACGGTGGTCGCGGTCTTCGTGCCGGTCCTTCGTCGCGAGCCGTCGATGTCGCCGGACGAGGTCCGTCACGCGGAGGCGGCGGTCGTGGCGCCGGGCGCCCTGGTCAGCGCCGCCCGTGGCTAGCGTGATCCCCGCACCGAGCACTCGCCCGCTGCGCGCGGACGCCGCCGCGAACCGGGCCCGGGTCCTTGCCGCGGCCGCCGAGGTCTTCCACGAGAAGGGTCTCGACGCCGGGATGGAGGACGTCGCCCGCAGGGCGGGGGTCGGCGTCGGCACGATCTACCGGCGCTTCCCGAGCCGGGCCGACCTCCTGGAGACGCTCCTGGGCGACCTGCTGGACGCCTACGCGCTGGAGGCCGAGCTGGCCCTCGCCATGCCCGACGGCACCGGTCTCGCCCACTTCATGCGCACGGTCGGGGAGGTGCAGGCGACCCCGCGGGGCTGCGCGCAGCGCCTGTGGAGCTCTCCGGCGGCAGAGGTCCGGCGGGCCGAGGTCCACGCCCGGATGACCGAGCTCCTCGACGCCGCGAAGCGGCACGGCACCTGCCGGACGGACGTGACCCTCGGCGACCTGGTGGGCATCCTGCTCGCGCTGCGGGGCGTCCGGGAGGCGCCCGCCCTGCGCGTCGAGCTCGACTGGCGGCGGCACCTCGAGCTGTGCCTGGTCGGCCTCCGACCGACGACCTGACGAGCAGCCCTACCGCTGGGCGCCCTACCGCTTGGCGAAGACGTACGGCTTCAGCGCCGGCTCGCTGGCCGTCTTGGCGGCGTCGCCCTCGCTGCTCGTGGCGAACCGCAGGAAGGCGAGGTAGTCCGTCGCGAACGTGGTGGGGTCGACCCCTGGCATGAACGGCTCCAGGCAGGTGGTGGGCGAGATGCGCAGCGGCACGGCCGGGCCCGGGTTGTCGAGGGCGTCCTTGGTGATCGCGTAGGCCACGGCGTCGAAGCTGCCGATGGCGAAGTGGTCCGCGGTGTTGGTCGGGCAGACCGACTGCAGCGCGACGTTGGAGATGGCGCCGGACCCCGTCTTCAGCGCGGAGCTCGCGTTCGGCCCGATGTTCGGCACGACGATCTCGTCGAGCTGGGTGTAGGCCTGGGTGTAGGAGATGCCCGGGAAGGTCTCCGCCCCGCTGTTGAGCGCGTCCATGAACGTGGAGATCGACCGCTGCTGCCAGTTGGCCGGGGTGCACGTGTCCTGGCAGGCGACGTCGGCGACCGTGGTCCCGTGGTTGGACGGCGACAGGCCGACCAGGTCGTCGACCATCGCGCGGGTGTCAGGCCAGAAGCGCAGTGCCCAGCGCGGGACCATGCCGCCCTGGCTCCAGCCGACCACGTCGACCTTGCGCTTGGAGGCCTTGCTCATCGTGCGGATCCCGTTGACGAGGTACTCACCAGCCACCTGCACGTCCCCTGTCGCGTCGTGCGGCAGGGTGACCGCGCACCAGGTGATGCCGTCGGCGTCGAAGGCCTTCATGTAGTTCCACGAGAAGCCGACCTGCGGGTCCATCGTGGTCCCCGGGACCAGCAGGACCGGGTCGCGGGTCAGGCCGGTCAGGGGGCCGCTGCAGGTGAGGCTCGCTGCGAGATCGGCGCCCGGGACGGAGAGGGCGGGACCGCGCCGGTCGAGCGGCGCGTACGTGCCGTCCGGCCCGGACGGCAGCAGCGGCAGGTCGAGGGCGGCGGCGGGCGCGGCGGCGACAGTGCTGAGCAGCAGGGCAGTTGCGGCGATCAGGGCGGACCGGACGGGACGCGGGCGCATGGGCGGAGGACCTCGTTCGCTAGGAGGGGGTCGCCCCTGTCTACCCCCTTGTGCGGCAGATCACTCCCGTGTCGCGTTACGAGGGTCTCGACGGGGGTGGCGAGGAGCTGCAGCAGGGGCCCGGCGGACCACCGCCTGACGCGCGAGGTGGGCGCGGTTCAGCGCGGAGACGACCGCGAGGCGCCCGGACCCTGCCGACGACCGCTCGGCAGGCTGCAGAGGCTCGAACCTCGACGTCGGGCTGCGCACGAAGCGTCAGGCGGAGCGGGTGCTGGTCTCCGAGGCGTCGCCGGTCGCCGCAGCAGCGAGGCCGTCCGCGAGGACCGACATCAGCCGCGCCGCGTCCCCGGTGGTCAGCCGGACGGTGGCCACGCAGGTCTCGTCCTTCCAGGAGGACAGCACGACGCAGCCGAGCTCGGTGTGCCAGGAGATGCGCATCGCCCGCTCGCCACTGCGGGCATCTGGGAACCACTCACCGCGCGGAGGCATCGGGACGACGGTCACGACTGCCAGCGTGGCCCCGGCCACAGCGGTTGGCAAGCACCGGCGACCGGGGCGGCGGACGTGTCCCGGGCCTCGCTACCGTGGAACGCCACAGTCCGCGATCGAGGAGGTCCCCGTGCTCGATGCCGTCGGTATGCGGGTGCTGGCCCGCTCGGGACTGATCGCGCCGGTACGGCCCGACCGCCTGCTCGGCATGGGGCTGTCGCTGGCCCGCTGGGGCATCACGCCGGCCTTCGGCTACGCCGCGGGCGCCGCCCGGCACCCCAACCGGGTGGCGCTGGTCGACGACGACGGGTCACTCACCTGGCGCGAGGTCGACCAGCGCACCGACCGCCTTGCCAGCGAGCTGCTCGTCCGGGGGATCCGGTCCGGCGACCCCGTCGGGCTGCTCGCCCGCAACGGCCGCGGACTGGTCGAGGGGCTCGTGAGCCTGGCCAAGGTCGGCGCCGACGTGCTGTACCTCAACACCGGCAGCGCGGGCGAGCCCCTGGCCCAGGTGCTCGACCGCGAGGGGGCCACGGCGGTCCTCTACGACGAGGAGTTCGCCGAGATGCTCCGCCCCTCGCTCGAGGACCGGATCGGGGTCACGACCGGGGAGCTCGCCGAGCTCGCTCGTACGTCCGCGCTGGGAGCTCCACCCAAGCCGGCGAGCACCTCGCGCCAGATCATCCTCACCAGCGGGACGACGGGCCCGCCCAAGGGGGCGGCCCGGACCGGAGGCGGGATCGAGGACGCCGTCGCCGCGCTGTCCCGGATCCCGTTGCGGGCCGGTGAGACCACCGTCATCGCCGCGCCCGCCTTCCACGCGTGGGGGCTCGGCCATCTCTCCCTCGGGATGCTCCTGGGGTCGACGGTCGTCCTCCAGCGCACCTTCGAGCCCGAGCGCGTGCTGGCCGCCGTCGAGCAGCACCGGGCGAGCACCCTGGTCGTCGTCCCGGTGATGCTCGAGCGCCTGCTGAAGGCCGCGGCGGCCGGCACGTACGACCTGACCTCCCTGCGCATCATCGCCTCGAGCGGGAGCGCCCTGCACGGGGACCTCGTGCAGCGGGTCCAGGACGTCTTCGGACCGGTGCTGCACAACCTCTACGGCTCCACCGAGGTGGCCTATGCCGCCGTGGCCACGCCCGAGGACCTGGCAGCCGATCCGCGCACCGCCGGCAAGCCGCCGCACGGTGTCACCCTGCGCGTCGTCGACGAGGCCGGGCACGACGTCCCGCCGGGGACGACCGGCCGCATCTTCGTCGGGAGCGGGCTGTCGTTCAGCGGCTACACCGACGGGTCCGACAAGGACCGGCTCGACGGGCTGGTGGCGACGGGCGACCTCGGCACCCTCGACGGCGAGGGTCGGCTGACGGTGCTCGGACGCGACGACGACATGGTGGTGATCAGCGGGGAGAACGTGCACCCCGGCCAGGTCGAGGACGTGCTGGCAGAGGACCCGTCGGTCGCTGAGGTCGCCGTCGTCGACGAGCCGGACCCGGTCTACGGCGTACGCCTCGTCGCACACGTCGTGCCGGCGTCCGGGGCCGAGATCGACGAGACCCATCTGGCTGACCTGGTCAGGGGCCGGCTGGCGCGCTTCGCGGTGCCGCGGGCGTTCAAGGTGCACCGAGAGCTCCCGCGCAACGCCACCGGCAAGGTCCTGCGCAAGGATCTGCGAGGGGGGGAGGGCCCGGCGTGACGGCGCCCGCACAGCTCGACCGGCCCGACGTCGACGACGCGACGACGCCGGACAGGCCCTGGGTGACCATCGTCTGGAACGACCCGATCAACCTGATGAGCTACGTCACCCACGTGCTCATGGAGCTGTTCGGCTACCCCCGCGAGAAGGCCGAGGCGATGATGCAGGACGTCCACAACAAGGGCCGGGCGGCCGTCAGCAACGGCACGCGCGAGCAGATGGAGATCGACGTGGCGCGCCTGCACGCCAAGGGCCTGTGGGCCACGCTCCAGCAGGACTGATGAAGTTCTCCCGCAGGTCCGGGTCGGTCGTCGCTCGCGTCGACGAGGTCGAGGCGGCGCTGCTGACGGCCCTGGCGGGCGACCTGCTGGAGCTGCTCGGTCCCGCGGAGCCGGTCGGCACGGACCCGCTCGCGGCGCTGGTGGGCATCGCGGACCGGCCGCTCGACCTGCCCGAAGACCCGGCGCTCGCGCGGCTCCTGCCCGACGCCTATCCCGACGACGACGCGGCGTCAGCCGACTTCCGTCGCTACACCGAGGGCGACCTGCGGGCGGGCAAGCGGGAACGCGCGGAGGCGGTGCTGGCGAGCCTCGCCCCCTACCCCCGTGGGGGTCGGGTGCCGCTCGACGCAGCGCTGGTCGATGCCTGGCTGGGGGTGCTCAACGACCTCCGGCTCGTCCTCGGCACGCGCCTCGAGGTGACGGAGGAGACCGACTTCGACCCGGATGCCGACAGCGACGACCCGGCGGAGCAGGCCCTGCACGTCTACGCGTGGCTCGGCGCGGTGCAGGAGTCGCTTCTCGCCTGCGTCGTGCGTCGGTAGCCTCTGCCCGTGCTGGAGATCCCACAGGCCATGCTCGACCGCATCGAGGCCCATGCGCGACGGGACCACCCTGACGAGTGCTGCGGGGTCATCGCTGCGCGCGACGGGCGGGCCACGCGGCTGTTCGAGATGGAGAACGCCGAGCGGTCGCCGACCGGCTTCACCTTCGACAGCGCCGAGTGGCTGCGCGTCTACCGGGACGTCGACGACGCCGACGAGACGTTCCTCGCGGTCTACCACACGCACACGAAGACCGAGGCCTACCCCAGCCGTACGGACATCGGCTGGGCTGCGACGACGCCCTTCGACCACTGGCTGCTGGTGTCGACGCGGGACCCCGACGAGCTCGAGCGGCGGTCGTACAGCATCGTGGACGGGACGGTCACCGAGGAGGAGGTGCGCGTCACCTCCTGACCGGGCTGGAACAACGGCGTTGCCCGCACCTGTTGGACCCTTCGAGCGTCACTGCTTCCCTTGCACGCCCCCGCTTCCAGAGGAGACCCTCGCACCATGGCCATCGAGGTCCGCATCCCGACCATCCTGCGCAGCTACACCGGCGGCGAGAAGGCCGTGTCGGGGTCGGGGGCGACGCTCACGGCACTGCTCGACGACCTCGACAGCCGGCACAGCGGCCTGCGCGGCCGCCTGATCACCGACGAGGGCGCCCTGCACCGGTTCGTCAACGTCTACGTCAACGACGAGGACGTCCGCTTCCTCGGCGGCCTCGAGACCAAGCTCGCGGACGGCGACAACGTCACCGTGCTGCCTGCGGTCGCTGGCGGAGCCGGACCCGCGGTCGCCGGCAGCTGACCTTGCGCTTCGACTCGCTGCTGGAGTCCGTCGGGCGCACGCCGCTCGTCGGTCTCCCTCGGCTGTCCCCGTCCGCGGACGTGCGGCTGTGGGCCAAGCTGGAGACGAACAACCCGACCGGTTCGGTCAAGGACCGGGCGGCGCTGTACATGATCGCCCAGGCCGAGAAGGAGGGCCTGCTGCGGCCGGGCGTTACGGTGCTCGAGCCAACGTCGGGCAACACCGGCATCTCGCTGGCCATGGTGTGCCGCATGCGCGGCTACCGGCTGATCTGCGTGATGCCGGAAAACACCTCGATCGAGCG
>JAOPWP010000086.1 GCA_025965615.1 Frankiales bacterium | reverse complement strand
TCGGGCGCCCCACGCCGCCGCCGTCGTGGCGGTCGCGGTCGGGGTCGCGGTGGTGCCGGCGAGGCAGCGACCGACGGCGGCACGCCGACGGCGCCCCCGGCCAGCTAGCCCGAGCCGCGCTCGTCCTGCCGAGGCAGGCTGCCGCGCGCTTCAGTTTCCCCCCCGTACCTGCCGACAGTCCGGGCATGGTGATGAGGACGGTCCACGGAGCGCGCACGGGCGAGGACGCCGCCGACCTCCGGAGCTGGCTGCACGAGCTGCCCGGCGCGCCCCAGGTGCACGAGTTCCAGGTGCTCGGGTGCGGCGAGCACGGGGACGAGCGGCCGACCTGGGCCTACGTCGAGGCCGATGCCACAGCGGGGGTGGCGCGTCGCCGCTGCCTGGCCTGCGGGACGAGCGTCTCGATGCTCGACTCGGACGCGCGCTGGACGCACCCGCCGATGTTCGCGTGCCAGGGCTGCGGGCACTCGATCGCCGAGATCGGCGTCGGGCTGAACCTGCCGGACGGCCAGCACGTCCAGTGGGTCGCCGTGGCCGTGCGCTGCGTCGGTTGCGGGCGGCTCGCGGGCGTCACCGACATGGTGGTGGCGGGGGTCCCTGCCGCCGAGGTCCTCGCGGCGCTCTGACCGCCCCCGCCCCTCCCTGCTCGCCCTGACCCCGGACTGCGCAGGAGACTGCAGGCGTGCGCCTGCTCCTGATCGCCGACACCCACCTCCCCCGTCGGGCCCGCGACCTCCCGGCCCAGGTCTGGGCCGAGGTCGACACGGCGGACCTCGTGGTGCACGCGGGTGACTGGGTCACCGTCGAGCTGCTCGACCGGCTCGAGGAGCGCGCATCGGGCCTGCTCGCCTGCTGGGGCAACAACGACGGACCGGCGCTGAGGAAGCGGCTCCCCGAGGTGGCCCGGGCCACGATCGACGGCCTGCGCGTCGCCGTCGTCCACGAGACGGGCGGCCGCGCCGGCCGAGAGGCACGCGCTGACCTCGCCCACCCCGACACCGACCTGCTGGTGTTCGGGCACAGCCACATCCCGTGGGACTCGGTCACGCCTGCCGGGATGCGCCTGCTCAACCCGGGCTCGCCGACGGACCGGCGCCGTCAGCCCACGTGCACCTACCTGACGGCCAGCATCACGGGCGGTGTGCTCGTCGACGTCGTGCTGCACCCGACCGGGCGCGACGCCGCGCTCCCCGGTCCGGCCCTCGCATGAGGCTGCTGCGGTGAGCCTGGCCGCCGCAGGGCTCGTCCTGCTGGCAGCGTTCGTCACCGCGACCGTGTCCGGGGTGCTCGGCATGGCAGGCGGGCTGCTCCTGCTCGGCGTCCTCCTGCTCGTACTCCCCGTGGCCGTGGCCTTCGTCGCCCACGGTCTGCTGCAGCTGGTCAGCAACGGCTGGCGCGCCGTCCTGCAGCGCCAGCACATCCGGTGGGCCGTCGTCGGCGCCTACGCGGCCGGGGCGGTCGTGGCGACGGGCGTCGTCGCCCTCGTCAGCTACGTCCCGTCCAAGCCGCTGACCTACCTGCTGCTGGGGCTCATCCCCGGGCTCGTCTGGCTGCCGAAGGGCTGGCTGCGGCTCGACGCGCAGCGCCCGCTGCACGCCGTCACCGCCGGCCTGCTGGTGACCGGCCTCAACCTGGTGGCCGGCGTGGCCGGGCCGATGCTCGACGTGTTCTTCGTGCGCACCGCACTCGGGCGTCACGCGATCGTCGCGACCAAGGCTGCCACGCAGGTCTTCTCGCACCTGGCCAAGGTCGTCGTGTACGGGTCGCTGGCCACGAGCGGCGACCGCTCCCTGCCGTACGCGGTGCTGCTCCTCGCCGTGCCGCTGTCGATGCTGGGCACCGCGGTCGGGGGGCGCCTGCTCGAGCGGATGACCGACGCGTCCTTCACCTCCGCCACCCGGTGGGTCGTGACCGGCATCGGCGCGGTCTACCTGATCCAGGCCGCTGCGCTCTCGTTCTGACCGGTGCCGGACGACGCGACGCCCACTACGATCGACCCCCGTGACCCTGCACCCGCTGGTGGCTGACTCCGACGTCCGCTTCGCGCGGGTCGACGTCACGGGAGGGGCGCTCGCCACGCTGCGCTGCGACCCCCCGGGGGCCTCCGAGCGGGCTCCGGTGTTGCTGGTCCCCGGCTACACCGGGAGCAAGGAGGACTTCCGGCTCCTGCTCGCGCCGCTGGCCTCCGCCGGCCACCGCGCGGTGGCACTCGACCAGCGCGGGCAGTTCCAGTCCCCCGGACCGGACGACCCGTCGGCCTACGCGGTGCAGGCGCTCGCCGAGGACCTGCTGGCGGTGGTCGACGACCTGCGCCCGGGTGACGCGGGCGTGCACCTGGTCGGCCACAGCTTCGGCGGACTCGTCGCTCGGGCCGCGGTGCTGCGCCGCCCCGAGGCGTTCCGCTCGCTGGTGCTCATGGGCTCCGGGCCAGCTGGCCTCACCGGACCCCGAGTGGCCCTGCTGCCCCTCATGCGCCCCCTGCTCGAGCAGGGGATGCCGGCGCTCGTCGAGGCGATGGACGCGATGAACGCCGCAGACGCCCGGTTCCTCGCCCTCGACGCGTCGGTGCAGGGCTTCCTGCGCGACCGCATGCTCGCCTCGAGCGCGGCGGCGCTGATCGGCATGGCCGACGGCCTGACCGGTGAGCCGGACCAGGTCGAGGCCCTGCGGGCCACCGGCGTCCCGGTCCTCGTCCTGCACGGCAGCGACGACGACGCCTGGGCCCCGAGCCTGCAGGCCGAGATGGCGGCACGGCTCGGTGCCGACCACGTGGTGGTCCCGGGGGCGGCGCACTCCCCCGCGGTCGAGCGCCCGGAGCCGACACTGCGGGCCCTGGTCGACTTCTTCGCCCGCCTGCACTGAGGCGCCGGCGCGTGACGGCGCGCCACCGGGGAATGCCCGCGGCACGGACCGTCCCGCCCGCACCCAGGAGGAGAACCATGAGCACCGTCCGCGACATCATGACCCCCGGAACCGACTTCCTGCAGACCTCGGCCACGGTCCTCGACGCCGCCAAGAAGCTGGCCTCGGAGGACTACGGCGCCCTGCCGATCTGCGACGGCGAGAAGCTGCAGGGCATGATCACCGACCGGGACATCGTGGTGAAGGTCCTGGCCGAGGGCAAGGACCCGGCGACCACGAAGGTGATCGACCTGGTGCAGGCGGGCGAGGTCGTCACGATCGGAGCAGACGACTCCGTCGACGAGGCCCTCCAGACCATGGCCCAGCACCAGGTGCGCCGCCTGCCCGTGATCGACGGGCACAAGATGGTCGGCATGCTCAGCCAGGCAGACCTCGCCACCCACGCCGACGAGCGCAAGGTCGGCGACGCGCTCGAGGACATCTCCCGGTCCTGACCCGGCCCGCTCGCGCATGAGTCGGCCGGGAGCGGTCAGGACCCAGGGGCCAACCGCACGACGACCTTGGAGACAGCGTGGACCTGCGAGACCTCCTGCCCGTCCTGACCGCCCCCGGGCCCTTCGTCACGGTGCACGTCGAGAGCGAGAGCTCGGTCGAGCAGGCCGCTGACAAGTACGAGATGGAGTGGAAGAACGTCCTGCGGGAGCTCGGCCGGCGGGGCGTGGACGGCGCGACCCTCGAGGCGATCGCAGCCGCCAAGGGTGAGCACTCCGAGGGAGCCTCCCGGCTGGTCGTCGCGTCGACGGCGAACTCCACCGTCCAGCTCGCCGTCTCGCTGCCGGCCGTCCCGGCGCGCCCGCTCGTCGACGTCTCGCCGCTGCCGCACCTGCTGCCGCTGGTGGACGACGTCACCGAGCGCGTGCCGTACGTCCTCGTGGTGGCTGACCGCACGGGGGCAGAGGTCACGGGCTACGTCGCCGCCGACGAGCCGACCGGCGGCACGACGGTGGCCGGCACCCCGACGGTGGAACGGAGCCCGGCTGACGGCAACTACCGGTTCCTGCAGCACCAGTTCCTCGCCGAGCAGGGCTGGATCGGCCACCTGGCCAAGGACATCGTCGCGAAGATCGGCGCCTTCTCCGACCGGGTGCACCCGGAGGTCGTCATCGGGGTGGGCGACATCCGGGAACTGACCGCGATCCGTGACCACCTCCCGCCGGCGCTGCAGCCGCTGTGGACCGAGGTGGCGGGCGGACGCGGCCAGGACGGCAGCGAGCCGCTCGTCCAGCAGCGGGTCCGCGACCTGCTCTCACGCCACGTCGTCCACAAGACCCTGGACCTGCTCGAGGACTACGCACAGGAGCGCGGCCAGGCCAAGCGGGCCTGCGACGGCGTGGAGGATGTCGTGGCGGCCCTGCGCAAGGCGCAGGTCCAGACGCTGCTCGTGACGACCGCGGCGGACCAGACGGCGACCTTGTGGTTCGGACCTGACCCCTTGGCCGTGGCGCTGACGGCCGCTGAGCTGCGCGACCTCGGCGTCGAGGAGCCGACCGAGGGGCCGCTCGTCGACGTGCTGCTGCGCGCAGCCATCGGGTCCGGGGCGGACGTCCAGGTCGTGCCGCACGAGCTGGAGCAGTCGCCACGGGGCGGGGTGGGGGCGGTGCTGCGCTACGCCGACAGCGACACCGGCGCCGCCGCGGGGTGAGCGCTCAGGCCGGGTGCGTGTCCTCGGCGGCCGAGGAGCTCTGGGCCACCTCGAAGGCCCAGATCGTCGAACCGGACGCGGCGGGGCGCTCCCCGGCCGGGCGGTCGGAGGCAGCGGCGTGCCCCGCTCCGAACGACTGCGACTCGCGCCACGCGGTGAAGTCGGCCTCGCTGCGCCACCGGGTGTAGACGAGGTAGTCGTCGGTGCCCGTCACCGGCCGCAGGAGCTCGAAGTGCTCGAAGCCGGGGGCCGAGTCGACCGCTCCCTGGCGGCTCGCGAAGCGCTGCTCGAGCGTGGCTCCGGCTCCGGCTGGGACGCTGAGGACGTTGATCGCGACGTACGACATGGCGCCACCCTAGGCGGAGGCCGCCACCTGAGCCTGTCGGCCGGCGGGTCGCTCTCGACGAGCGGGGTGCGCCAGGTCGTGGCAGCCTTCGCGGGTGACCGCGCACGTCGAGCTCAGCCCTGACCCCGGTCTGTACGGCCCGAACAGCGTCACCTGGCGGGTCCACGCCGACCCGTCCATGGCGCTGGCCGGCCTGCGAGCCCTGCTGCTCCAGGCCGTCCACCCCCTCGCGATGTCGGGCGTCGAGCAGCACAGCGACTTCCGGGGCGACCCCTGGGGCCGGCTGTTCCGTACCGCCGACTACGTGGCCGTCACGACCTACGGCACCACCGAACAGGCACGGCGGGCGGGCGCCAAGGTGCGCGGGGTGCACCGCCGGCTGGCGGGGATCGAGCCGGAGTCCCAGACGGCGTACCGGGTCGACAGCCCCGACCTGCTCCGCTGGGTGCACTGCGTCGAGGTGGAGTCGTTCCTGTCGACCGCCCTGCGCTGCGGCATGGGGCTGTCACGCACCGACCAGGACCGCTACTACGCGGAGCAGACCGCCAACGCCGCGCTGGTCGGGCTGGACCGGTCCTCCGTGCCCGCCTCGGTGGCCGAGATGGCGGACTACCTGCGTGACGTGCAGCCCGACCTGCGGGTCACGCAGGCCGCGCGCCGGAGCGTCCGGTTCATCCTGTGGCCGCCCATGCCGGCCCTCGTGCGCCTCGGGACCCCTGCCCGGCCGGCCTGGGTGGCCCTCGCCACGGCGGCGTTCGCCATGCTCCCGAGCTGGGCCCGGCGGCTGTACGGCATGCCCGGCCTGCCGACGACGGACCTGGCCGCGACCGCCGCCGGGATCGCCTTCCGCACGGGCGTTCTCGTCGTGCCGGAGTCGCTGCGCCAGGGCCCGCACGTGAAGGAGGCGTACGCGCGGATGGCCGACGGGACTGTCAGTGCTCGACCGGGTCCGGGACTCGGCTCGGTCCGCTGAACAGGAGCACGACCGCGGCGAGCACGGAGGCCGCGCCAGCCGTCGCGAAGGCGATGCCGTAGCCGTCGACCGCATCGCGCAGCAGGCCGATGAACGCGGGGCCGGACGCGACGCCGAGAGTGGCCACGAGCTGGCTACGGGAGTAGATGCGGCCGTAGTCGCGGACACCGAACCGCTCAGCCAGCAGCAGGGGGTGGAGCATGAGCAGGTTGCCCACGGTGATCCCGAAGGCGACCGTCGTGAGGAGCAGCGGGAGCGTCCCGTCGACCGTCGCGAGCAGGGCGAGCGCCGCCCCCTGACCGACCATCAGCACCAGGGCCAGCAGCCACATCGACGTGCGTGCCGCCACCCAGCCACCGGCCAGCCGCCCCACCAGGCTGGAGACCGCCAGCAGCGACAGCGCCGTACGGGCCAGGCCCGCGTCACCTCGTTCCGCGACGAGGTTGAACAGGTGGGCGATGCCACCGACCTGGGCCATCATCGCGAGCAGGTGGCCGACGGTGACGCTGACGAAGAAGCGCGTACGCACGGCGTCGCGCGCCAGAGCCCCCCGGTAGGCCGCTGGTGATCCCGCCGGAGGAGCCGGGTCCCCGTCGGGAAGCAGGCCCAGCGCCTCGGGCGAGGGCCGCAGCAGCAGCGCGGTGACCGGGACCACGCCGACCACCAGGGCGAGGGCGAGCCAGGGGGCGACGCTGGCCAGCCCGTTCCGGTCGATCAGCGCAGCGACCACCGGGGTGACGACCACCCCGCCAGCGGACAGGCCGGTCGAGGCCACGGACAGCGCCACCGAGCGCCGGCGGGAGAACCACCGGGCCACCAGGGTCGTGCCCGGCACGAGGGACGAGGCCGCGAAGCCTGCCCCGAACAGCACGTAGACCAGGTAGACGTGCCACACCTGCTCCACCCGGCCGAGCAGCAGCAGCGAGAGCCCGCACGCCACGGCGCCGGCCGCGATCAGGGGGCGCGGGTCCCGCTGAGCCATGTAGCCCGCGACGGGCAGCCCCACCAGGCCACTGACCAGGAAGAAGACCGCCGTCGCACCGGAGACCGCCCCGACCGAGAAGCCCTTCTCGACCGTGAGTGAGCGCAGGTAGACCGGCAGCCCGTAGAAGCCCAGCCCGGCCGTCACGAGGAGCATCACGAAGACGCCGGTGACCACCCACCAGCCGCGGAACAGACCTGCTTCCCGCTCAGGCGCCTGCGCTACCACCCACAGCCGCCCGGTCGGCGCTCACCAGTTGCCACTGCCACCACTGCCACCACCGCCACCACCGCCGCCGCCCCAGTCGCCGCCGCCGATGCTGCCGCCACCCCACTCGAAGCCGCCGCCACCGCTTCCGTCGTCACCCCAGCGCACGTCACCGGCGTCCTCGACGCCCTCCTCGTAGCCCCGCTCGTAGCTGCCGCCGAGGCCCCCGCCGAACCCGCCGCTCAGGATGCTCCCGAGCAGCATGGTCTCCCAGAAGGGGACGCCGTACCAACCGCCGGGGACCATGCGGCCGCCGAGCACCCCGCCGCCGTAGTAGTGGCCGCGCCCGGGCGCGTAGGTCGGCGAGCCGTCGTACTCCTGGTCCCCGACCTGGACCCGGGTGTCCTGCTGGAGCTGGGGCCCGGTCGACGGGGGTGCAGGGATGTCCGGGCCCGGGTCGAGGCCGAGCCGCTCGCGGGCGACCCGCGCCGCCGTGAGTCCCTCCACCGCGGTCCGCCTGGCAGCAGCGAACTCACCAGGGGTGTCGGCCTGGGACAGCAGGGCCCCCGTCGCCGTGTAGCGCTCCGCTGCGTCGTTCAAGGCCTGTCGCGCCACCGGATCGGCCCCCGCCGCCAGCGAGGACACGTCACTTCCGAGCCGCCCGTACAGCGACTCGACATCAGCGCGGTCGGACTCGAGCGCCTTGACCCGCCGCTTGGCGTTGCGCCGCAGCACGGCCGCGCCCGCACCGGCCCCGCCGACCGCGAGCAGCGCGAGCACCACGCCGGACCCGGCGCCGCTCCCGCCAGACGGCGAGCGCTCCAGCGTGCTCCCGGGCCCGGTCTGGGCCTGCTGGTCGAGGATCCCGATGAACTGCGCGACGGCGTCGGTCGCCGCCGCCTCGTCGAACGCGCCGCCGCTGCCCTGCAGCACCCGGTTGATGGCGTCCTCGCCGTCCACGCCGGCACTGCGCGCCGTCCGGCCACTGGCCGCCCGCAGCACCGGCTGACCGGGCGCTCGCTCGGTGATGACCAGGATCGACGACGAGCTGTTCCTCGTCCCCACGCCGATCCGCTCGACCAGCGCCGCCGCGCCGCCAGCGCGCTCAGACGTCGCCTGCGTGACGACCGCGACGTAGACCGGCACCCTCGCGTCGTCCACCAGCTGGCGGACCCGAGCCTCGTCGACCCGCGCCGGGGCACCCGGCTCGAGATAGACCGGCCTCTCCTGCAGCCGCTCCACCACCTCCCCCGAGCTCACGGCGAGAGCCGGGGCGGCAGCGGCGCCCAGCACGACCGCGGTCAGCGCGAGAGGTGCCAGCAGGCGTACGAGCAGCGTCATCACCCTGGGATCCCCCCGTCTGCGACGGGAGTACCCCGCCAGCCCGACCCGCTCGCGGCATCGTCGTCATCGTCGACCTCGTGGTCGATCTCGTGGTCGATCTCGTCGTCGTCGGGGCTCGGGTCCGTCACACCCGGGTCGCCGTCCCCGTCGTCGAGCATGACACGACGGGAACCGGCCCAGACCCAGCCGGCGAGGCCGAGCCCCAGCACGAGGACCGCGAGCAGCCCGAGCAGACCGGCCGTCCGGCGGGTCGTCGAGGGAGCGGTCGAGATCGGCTCGGCGGCGGGCGCCACGGCCGCCTCGCGCACGAAGTCCGTGATCGCTCCGGTCAGGGTCTCCGTCGTGAAGCGCTCGTCGAGCCGGCTCGAGATCACGCGCTCGAGGGCGAGCGCAGGTGTGCGCCCCGTGCGCGCACCTCCCCCGGCCTGGAGGCCCCCCTCGTCGGTCACGACGAGCACCACGACGTCGGGATCGGCGAGACCCTCGACGACCCGCAGGGTGAAGCCGTCGATGCCGAGCTCCTCGGTCGCCATCTCGGCCTCCGCCACCACGACGGCGTAGACCGGGGTCGCCGACGCCCGCAGCGACGCGCTCGCCAGGCTGCGGTCGGGGTTGATGGCGCTCGCCGGGGAGACGTAGAGCGGGTCCCGGCGCAGGCCCGTCACGGTGTCCTCCACGGAGACCGCTCCGGCTGGCGCAGCCACACCGACCAGCGACCCGAGCAGGAGCACCAGCGTCGTCGTGCGCACGGCGGTTCTGCGGCGACCGGGGGGGCGCCTCACGCTGTGACCACGGCGACGCCGGACGCGGCACCGACCAGGCGCTCGTACGCCTCCCGGGTCGTGCCGTTCGCACCAAGGCCCACGGGCTTGGAGGCCCCGTGGAAGTCGCTCCCGCCTGTCACGACCAGGCCCAGGTCAGCGGCCAGCCCGGCCAGGGCCACCCGGGCCTGCGCGTCGTGGTCGACGTGGTCGACCTCCACCCCGACCAGACCTGCGTCCGCCAGGGTCGCGAAGACGGCGTCGTCGACCGTGCGGCCCCGGGCGGTCGCCCGGGGGTGCGCGAACACGGCTGCCCCACCTGCCGCGGTGATCAGGCGCACGGCCACCACCGCCTCGATCTCGGCCAGGCCGACCCAGAAGCGGCCCGCGGTGCCGATCCACTGCGGGGTGAAGGCCTCGGCGATCGTAGGGACGAGGCCCTGCTCGACGAGAGCCCGCGCCAGGTGCGGCCGACCGACCGATCCACTGCCGAGCTCGCGCACCCGCTCCCAGGTGACACCCGTGCCGGCGGCCTCGAGCTGACGCGCCATCTCCTGCGCGCGGCCGGCACGGGACTGCCGCAGGCCGTCGAGGGCGGCGGTGAGCGAGGGGTCCTCGGGGTCGAACAGGTAGGCGAGCAGGTGGAGGCTGACCCCGCCGTGCACGCACGAGATCTCGGCGCCCCGCACCAGGGACAGGCCCGCTGGCAGGGCCTGCGCCGCTTCGTCCCACCCGGCCGTGGTGTCGTGGTCGGTCAGGGCCACGACGTCGAGGCCAGCCGCCCCGGCCTGCTGCACCAGCTCCCGCGGGCTGCTCGTGCCGTCCGACGCCGTCGAGTGCGCGTGCAGGTCGATGCGCTGGTCGCTCACCGGGGCAAGAGTAGGCCGGGCCGCCGGGCCCTCATCCCCCCAGTCTGAAGGTCGGTGCGCCGAAGGGCAGCACGAGGCCCGCGTGCTGCTCCTGGCGCAGGTCGTGGATCTCGAGGTCCTCGATCAGCAGGAGCTCGGAGGCGGGGGGCCACAGCACGGCCCACCACCACACGCCGCCCGCCTCTCCGGCGAAGGCCACCCGGTCGGGAGCGCTCTCGCACCTCCACAGCGCGGTGGGGTGGCCGGCCACCTCGATCTTGGCGTCAGGCGGGCCCTGGGCGACGCTCCCCGGGTCCAGCGCGTCCGTACCTGCCAGGCGTCCGCCGAGCCCGGTGCCAGGCTCCTCGGCCACCAGCACCATGTCCGCCGGACCGCCGAGCGGGCAGGGTCCCGCGAGGGCCAGGGCCGTCGCCCGCGCGCCGACGCGCTCGTCGCCCGCGAGCGCGAGACCGGTGACCGACCAGCCGGGCAAGAGGGGCAGGGGGCACCACAGGGGCACGTCCGCCGAGCGGGCGGCCTGCTCGACGAGCTCGGCGTTGACCCCTGCCCAGGTGCGCAGAGGTGGCACCGGGCCGTGCCGCTCGCACTCCCAGCTGCTCGTCATCAGTCCCGGGGGGCGGACGGCCGCCCCGCAACGTGGGCACGAGG
Organism: Frankiales bacterium; assembly: GCA_025965615.1. Taxonomy (GTDB): domain Bacteria; phylum Actinomycetota; class Actinomycetes; order Mycobacteriales; family SCTD01; genus SCTD01. Next base: position 6,764 of record JAOPWP010000086.1, on the reverse strand, counting down.
GGGCTCTCACCGGCCCGACGTTCCGCCCCGGAGGCGTTCAGGTCAAGGACGCGCGCGTCAGGGCCCTTCGACCGTGCGGCGCTCCTCGACGACATGCTCGACCGGAGCCCGTTCCACCACGACCTCGCGGACGGGTCGCTCGACGACGCGCTCGACCGGTCGCTCGACGACGCGGGTGCGACGCGCGACCCGGCGCGGCCCGCGGAACACCCCCGCCGCGGCCAGCAGCGCCACGACGATCAGGACGACGACGACGAGCAGCGCGAGCTTGGTCATGGCCTGATCCTGCCCTAACCGAGCCGGCACGAGGGCCGCCTTGGTCGAACTACTGCTTCGGTGCGGGCTCCTTCAGCTCGGGCCGACCGGGCTGCTCTCCGCCGTGCGCCTCACCGTACGAGCGCTTGGGGACCATCACCTTGCGACGGAAGATGCAGACCAGGACGCCGTCCTGGTTGTAGCCCTTGGTCTCCACGTAGACGACGCCGCGGTCGTCCTTGCTCTTGGACTCGGTCTTGTCGAGGACCTCGGTCTGGCCGTAGATCGTGTCGCCGTGGAAGGTCGGGAAGACGTGCTTGAGCGACTCGACCTCGAGATTGGCGATGGCCTTGCCCGAGACGTCGGCGACCGACATGCCCAGCAGCAGCGAGTAGACGTAGTTGCCGACGACGACGTTCTTGCCCTGCTGCGTGGTCCCGGCGTAGTTGGCGTCGAGGTGCAGCGGGTGGTGGTTCATGGTGATCAGGCAGAACAGGTGGTCGTCGTACTCGGTGACCGTCTTGCCTGGCCAGTGCTTGTAGAGCGCCCCGACCTCGAACTCCTCGTAGTAGCGGCCGAACTGCACGTGGTCTCCTTCGTCGCGGCGCCGTCGGGTCGGCGGCCGCCATCCTCCCAGACCGCTACCGCCACCGGACCGGGGGTCCGTGCGCCTCGCAGTCGGCGAGCACCCGCAGCTGCCCGCCCGGCCAGAGGGTGGACCGGACCTGGAACGGCGTCGAGGAGTCCTCGAGGTGCTCGGGCTCGAGCGTCAGGTGGACGAGCGGCGTGCGCGCTCCCGCTCTCGCACCGGCCGCGTCGAGCACCCGGGACACCCGCTCGCGCTCCACCCGACCCAGGTACTGCCGCACGACCGAGTGCCAGACCACCGTGACGACGCCCTCCCGGGGCGCCGCCAGCTCTCGCTCGAGGAAGGCCGAGCCGGAGCTCCTCTCGACGCGAGGAGGCGCCGCGGCGGCGATCTGGAGCGCTCCCCGCAGCCGTTCGAAGCGCACCACCTGGTCGGCCCAGACGCAGGAGGTCAGGGTCAGCCGGTCGGCGGCACTCGTCGGGTCGAGCGGGGCCGGGTCGCAGCCGAGGCGCTCCACGACCTCGAGCGGGACGTCGTACGCAGGCAGCTGGCCGGTCCAGGGCGCGAGCAACCGGACCGGGCTGGCCGGGTCCCCGAGGACGGCGTCGTCCGCCACAGCGTGCGCGTAGCGGTCGAACAGCAGGTTGAGCCCGGCGCTCGCGCCCACCTCGAGCAGCCGCACCGGAAGGCCGGTCTGGCGGACGACCGACAGCAGGCCGCCGAGCAGCGCGGTGCTCCGACCGACCTCGTTGGTCTGCACGGGGTTGCGGACGAGCTCCGCCAACAGGTCCAGGTGCTCGGCCACGACCTCCCGCGCCGCGGGCCAGACGTCGCCGGGCGTGCCTCCGACGCTGGGATAGTGCAGGGCGAGCGCCGGAGCGCGGCGCTCGAGCACGATCCGGTGGAGGGCGGCGGTGAAGCGCAGCGGCGGGAGGCTTCCGGCCGGGTCGTCCACGAGCGGGCCGAGCAGCGCAGCCGTGGGACCGCCCTGCTCGAGGTCCTCGGCAGCGCCGTCCAGGATCGCCGCGGTCAGGGGGCTGCCCGCCCGACGGCAGTAGGCCGCCTGGGCACGCACCCGGTTGACGAACCCGCGGCTGATCACGCGGGCGCTGAGGGCGCGGTCAGGTCCACCTCGGGGCGCCGCGGGTCACGCAGGTCGACGCCCCGCTCGAGCCACCGCTGCTCCAGCGCCTGGGCCCCGTGGACCCGCTTCCAGGCCGCCTCGTTGGGCGTCATCGGCAGCAGCGGGAGGAAGCGCACCGGTTCGTCGCCCTCGAGCGGGAGGTCCGGTACCAGCCCGCCGGGCTCCCCGACCAGGACCGCCGTGAAGCGGCTGCCGTCCCAGAGGGGCTCGCCCAGGTCGAGACCCGATCCGGGGCTCAGCACGACGCCCTCCACGGCCGGGCTCGCCGCGAGGACCGCGAGCCGGCGCAGGACGGTGTCCTGCAGGTCGCGCACCGAGAGCAGCAGCTCGGCGCGCGGTCCCACGTCGAGCACGAGCTCCATGCCCGGGTCGCCCATGGGTGCCCGGCTCATGCCGAGCGTGGCGTAGCGGACGAGACCGTCGGGGTCGGGCCCGAAGCGCAGGACGTCGATCCGCTCGGTGCCGAGGAAGGAGACGCCCGCCCGGCCGCTGTCCTGCCCGAGGGCGGACAGCAGGTGGGCCTCGACCTGCAGCAGCACCGAGTCCGGGTCGAGGGCCACGCCCCGAGCCTACGGAGCATCCGGCTCAGCGCGGCACGCGGTCCTCTGACGGCATCAGCACCCACAGCACCGGATAGATCAGCAGCTGGCTCCCGGGGATGATCAGCAGCAGCACGCTGAGGATGATGCGGGCCGGCCACGGGTCGAGCCCGAAGCGCCGCCCGACCCCGGCCATCACCCCACCGAGCACCCGGTCGTGCGTGGGGCGGGTGAGGCCCTTGGAGGCCAGGGTGTTGCGCAGCTCGTCCATGACGGTCGTCCTCCGGGTGGTGTGCGACCGGGGGCTCCCGGTACCTGCGACTGTCCTCCGGGACGGCCCGCTGCACATCAGGGGCCGACCCGGGTGTCGGCCTCAGGGTCCAGCTGCGCTCCAGGCGATCCGTCCCTGATCATGTGGCGTACGAACCGGGAGGAACCGGGCACCGGGTCGCCACACGATCAGGGAGGGCGGACCGCAGGGCTGGTCCGGACGCGCGAGAGGCCGGCCCCCGGAGGGACCGGCCTCGACGCGAGCGGGGGCTACCCCTTGACGGCGTAGTCCTTGAGCAGGCCCCGGGAGATGATCGTCTTCTGGATCTCGCTGGTGCCCTCGCCGATGAGCAGGAACGGCGCCTCGCGCATGAGGCGCTCGATCTCGTACTCCTTGGAGTAGCCGTAGCCGCCGTGGATGCGGAACGACTCCTGGGTCACCTCGACGCAGTACTCGCTGGCGAGCAGCTTGGCCATGCCGGCCTCGACGTCGTTGCGCTTGCCGGCGTCCTTGAGGCGCGCGGCGTTGACCATGAGGGCGTGGGCTGCCTCGACCTTGGTGGCCATCTCGGCGAGCTTGAACTGGATCGCCTGGTGCTGCGCGATGGGCTTGCCGAAGGTCGCGCGCTGCTGGGCGTAGGCGATCGCGAGCTCGAAGGCCCGGATCGAGATGCCGCACGCACGGGCCGCGACGTTGACCCGGCCGACCTCGACGCCGTCCATCATCTGGTAGAAGCCGCGCCCCCGGCCGGCCTCCCCACCGAGGATCGAGCTGGCCGGGACGCGGGCGCCGTCCATGACCATCTCGGTCGTCTCGACGCCCTTGTAGCCCATCTTCTCGATCTTGCCGGGGATGGTGATGCCCTGGGCGGTCTGCCCGAAGCCGGGCTCCTTCTCGACCAGGAACGTCGTCATGTTCTTGTAGACCGAGTCGCCGCCCTCGTCGGTCTTGACCAGGGTCGCGATCAGGCCGGCACGCGCGCCGTTCGTCAGCCACATCTTCTGGCCGTCGAGGACGTACTCGTCGCCGTCACGGACGCCCTTGCTCCTGATCGCGCTGACGTCGGAGCCGCAGTTGGGCTCGCTCATCGAGAAGCCGCCGCGCAGCTCGCCGGTCGCCATGAGCGGCAGCAGCCGCTCCTTCTGCTCCTGCGTGCCGTGGTGCATCAGCATGTAGGCCACGATGAAGTGGGTGTTGATGACGCCGGAGACGCTCATCCAGCCGCGGGCGATCTGCTCGACGACGAGGGCGTACGTCAGCAGGCTCTCCCCGAGGCCGCCGTGCTCCTCCGGGATCATGAGCCCGAACAGGCCCATCTCCTTCATGCCCTCGACGATCGCCTCGGGGAACTCGTCCTTGTGCTCGAGGTCGGTCGCGTACGGGATGATCTCCTTGTCCACGAAGCTGCGGACGGTGGACAGGATCTCGACCTGGATGTCGGTCAGACCCTCGGTGCTGGCCAGGCGTGGCATGTGGAGCTCCCGAAGTGAGGCAGCCGTACGGGCTGCGGGCTACCGGGCAGTATCGCAGGGGTTTCAGAGCGGTGCGAGCCGAGTTGGGGTGGAAGTCGTCACTCGACGTGGCCCAGCGCGACGTCGGCGACGTCACGGCCCAGCGTCGCGCCCACCTCGTCGCTGGTCCGGTAGTGGATGCCGTCCCAGACGCGCGCGTCGACGTTCTCGGTCACCAGCTGCTGCCAGGTGCTGAAGGTGCGTCCTCCGACGACCAGGGGCGTACGCGGACCGGGACCCACGAGCGACGTGAGCACCTCCGCCCCGGCCCCGGCGAAGACGGCGTGGCCGCTGGGGTACTCGGGGAAGGCGGGGGTGCCGATCAGCGGCGACCAGTCGGCGAGGCCGCCCTCGCGCAGCTCGGTGACCGGCCGCCAGAAGGCGTAGTGGTACTTCGCCTCGAAGCTGGCGAGCGCGGCGTCGACGGTGGCCCGGTGGTAGACGGACAGCAGGTGCGCCCCGGTCACCTCCCCGAGGCCCTGGGTGCGGAGCAGCTCCCGCAGGACGGCCACCTGCACGGCGAGCTCGGAGCCCGCCCAGTACTGCGCGACGGCGGTCTGCTCCGCGGTGCGGCTCGTCGAGCCCTCGCTGCCCACGTCGCGCACCTCGGCGAGGTCGCGCTGGTGGACCGCGCTCGTGAGGGCGGGTGGCGGCTCGGGGCGGAGCTGGTCGGTCGAGGTGAGGAAGAACGGGGTGGCCCTCGGCGCCCCTGCCTCGGCGGCTCCGCCGAAGCCCGGCGGGGTGGGCCGCCACACGCCCGGTGCGGCCGGAGGCAACGCGTAGGGCACCTCGACCGCCGCCGCGAGCAGGCCGTCGTCCTTGCGCTCCGTCAGCACCTCGCGCGCCTGCTCCGCCCCCGCGGCCGCCCCGGCGGCGTCCCGGCCCCTCGGCAGCGCCTCGTCGAGCTCCTTGCGACGCTGGGGCACGAGGTTGACGAGCACGTCGTGCACGGCGGTGGCCACGGCCGCGTCGGCGTACGCGCCGTCGGCGTGCCCGGTCGTCGCCCGGTCGGCAGCCCACCACGCCAGGGCCCAGGTGCGGCCCTGCACGGGATCAGCCCCGCCGGCCGCCTGGGCCGCCTGAGCGGTCTGCTCGAACCACGTCTGGAGCACCGACGCCTCCGGCGCGGCGTTCCCGCCGCCGCACGCCGTCGCGACGAGCAGGAGCGCGGCCGGGACCGCGAGGAGGCGCATGACGTCAGCCTCACCCATGAGGGCCGTCGCCGCCTCACTCGACCGGCAGGCTCGGCTCCACGCGGGTGCCCGCCCGCACGACGATCACCAGCCCGGCGATGAGCAGGACCGCGGCGGGGACGGCCAGCAGGGGCGGGGTCTGGTCGAGGAACACCGCCGCGATGAGCGCGGCGCCCGGGATCTCCATGAGGATCGCCAGGGAGAGCAGCGTGGGGCTGACCCGGCGCAGGACGACGTTGAACAGCGAGTGCCCGAGCAGCTGCGCGCCGGCGGTCAGCGCGATCAGCTTGGCCCAGTCGTCGGCCTCGTAGCCCCCGAGGTCCTGGCCGCCGACGAGGCAGACGACGAGCAGGATCAGCGCCGTCGAGGAGTAGCAGAGCGTCGTGTAGGTCGTCGTGCTGACGCTGCGCCGCACCTCGCTGCCCGCGGTCATGTACGCCGCGGCGAACATGCCGCCCACGACGGCGAGCGCATCACCCCCGAGCGCCCGGCCGCTGACGTTGAGGTCGGTGCCGGCGAGCAGCAGGGCGCCGGCCATCGCGACGCCGATCCCCAGCCACACCTGCCGGCCGACCTCCTCGCCACGGGCCCGCGCGATGAGCGCCGCCCAGATCGGCTGGGTCGCCACCAGCGCGGTGGCTGAAACGACCGACGTCATGGTGAGGGACGGGATCCAGGTCGCGAAGTGCAGGGCCAGGAAGGTCCCGGCCAGCAGGGCCGTACGCAGCTCCTTCCGGCTGAGCCCCCGCAGCTCCGCGCGCCGGGTGGCGAGCGCGACGGGCAGGAGCACCCCGCTGGCCATCGCGTTGCGCCAGAACGAGATGGCCATCGCGGGTACGGCCGCGGCGGCGATGAGCGGGCCGGACGTGGAGACGGCCGACAGCGCCACGACGATCAGCAGGGCGTCCGAGCGGCCGGGGGCGCCTGAGCGCGGCGTGTCAGGCACCCGAACAGTCTGCGGGACAGCAGCGGTGAGGCTCGCTCAGCGCCAGGCGTAGGACCCCAGCGGCCCCCACTGCCCCGGGCCGAACTCCTCCGCGGTCCACAGCGAGGCGCCGATCGCGCCCGCACGCCGGCTCGCGTCGAGGAAGCGCAGCGTCTCGGCCGCCCGCGGGAGTCCGCGCCGGCCGCCCTCGTCCGCCATGTCGTAGCCCTGACCGACGACGTGGACGGGGCGCTTGAGCACCGACAGCCGCTGGACCGACTGGACCGCGACGTCACCGGGCTCCTTGCACGACCAGTAGATCATCGGCGCGAAGGCG
>JAOPWP010000074.1 GCA_025965615.1 Frankiales bacterium | reverse complement strand
GCAGCCTGGCTGGGCGCCGCTTGCGCGGTGGCGGGGAGGACTGCCAGCAGGCCCCCGATCAACCCCGTGAGCGCGAGGAGGCTGATCGAGCGCGTGCGTGCCGATGTCATCGAGGAGCTCCTGGAGCCGAGGGAAGCCGTCGGACTGCGAGCAGTCCTTTGGACCTACCTCGGTCGTAGAGCGCCCGGGCTGAAGGCTTGAGGCCTCGCTACCACCCGTTGGTGTCAGGCCGCGCCCAGTCAGCGATCAGCCGCAGCCGACCCGTTCTGGCTGTCGTGCCCGGGTCTCGACCACGTCGACGGTCCCAGCCGGGTCAGCACCCGCAGCGCGCCGCATGCGGACCGTGGCCATGACCCCCTGCACCACCATCACCACGAGGAGCAGGGCCCCGAGGGCCGCCGTCACCCCGGCGTACGCGACCAGGACGGTGGTCATCGAGCGGCTCCAGGCTCAGCCGGAGCCTCGGGCGGCTCCCAGGTGGTTGTCACGCAACATAAGGGGGATCCGGGCTGTGCGTGACGCCTTCAGGAAGTCGTAACGACACACCCGCGGGCCGGTTGCGGACGGACCGGCTTTCTCCCTCTCGAGTCGTGGCGTCGACGCTCCGGAGTCGCTCCTTGAGCACTGGGACGCGAGCGCAGCCGGAACCCGGACACGGCGGACCCCGAGCCACTTCCTCTCCGCCGTCAGCCTGTGACGGGGGGAGGGCCGGCTGGACACGGCCGGCGGCTCGGGGTCGGGTGCCTGTTCGGGATTCGCCGTGCACCGGTCAAGGTGCGCGGAAGGGAACCGACGTGCAGTCCTTGAACGGCGTCCTAGCGGACAGCCACCTCACTCGTCCGATGCGATGTCAAAGTGTCGGACCACCTCCTCTCCAGTGTGCTGAGAAGCGTAAATCGGGTCCCGTGAGTTGTCATCAGGAAATTCGGGGTCACGTCACGACGCGGGGGGTGTCCCTCGGGTAGTCGACCAGCGACGACGGGATGTCGCGGGACATCAGGCAGGCCACCGTGACCAGCAGCAGCCCTGCCGCCGCGAGCGCAGCGGAAGACCGCCGGCGGCCGTACGCACCGACGGCGTACGCAGCACCGCCGACGAGCAGCGACCCGAGGGCGACCAGGACCGGGGACGGCCCGGTGTGGATGGAGATGTGCCCGAGCCACACGTCCATCGAGGCCTCGTGCGGCATGCGCAGGTAGCGGAACATCAGGTCCGGCACGATCGAGGCGACCTGCCCGGCCACGAGGGCGAGCACGGCGGGCACGTGCCGTCGGGACGCCAGCATGACCAGTGCCGCGACCGACAGGCCGATCCCCCAGCCGACCAGCTGGTGCAGCAGCCAGTGCCACCAGGTGCCGTACGACCGGTAGGTCAGGGCGAGGACGAGCTCGAGCGAGAGCAGCCCGGCCCACGCGGCGAGCACCGCGCCCCGCCTCACCGGTGGTGCCCGGCCAGGTTCTCCAGCAGGACCTCCTGCTCGAACGCGTGGTCGGCCCAGCCGGGGTCGTAGCTCCGGTAGCGCACCCGGGAGTGCTCGTCGATCAGGACGTATCCCGCCTGGCACTCGCTCGTCGCCAGCGGGAGCGCGAGGCGGGAGGCGAGGCCGGCGTCGGTGCTGACGACGAGGCCGTACGAGGCGTCCAGGTGCCGGGGCGGTGCCGGCAGCAGAGCGGGACAGGTGAGGACGAGCAGGGTCGCTCGCCCGCCGACGGCGTCGGCGCCGTCGACCCGCTCCGACAGGGACAGCACGTCGATCTGCAGCAGGCCCGCGTCGGGCGCCGACGCGTGTCCCGTGGCGAACCAGCCGGCGACCAGGGCGCCAGCCACCGCCTGCACCGCCAGCACCAGGCGGACGTCTCGCCGGACCGTCGCCGACGGTGCGGTCATGCCGTCAGGAGACGGGCCTGCTCGTCGCTGGACGGGCTCACCGGGACGGGGACGACGGGGGGAGCCGGCGGGTCGGACCCCCTCGTGGGGCTTGCCGGCACGGCTGGAGCGCTCCTGCTCGCAGGAGGCCTGGCCGCTGAGGACCCAGGCGGGGAAGCCGGCGCGGTGGAGGCGACCTTCCTGGGTGACGGCGAGGGCGGCGCTGAGCGCCGTACCGCGCTCGACGGGCGGGGTGAGGGGCTGCTGGACACCGACGGTGACGGCTGTGGCGAGGGGGTGGCGCTCGGAGAGGGCGGTGGGCTGGGGGAGGGGCTCGGGCTCGGCGTGGATGTCCCCGGGGAGTCGACCAGGGTGTCCGGTGCGTCGTCGGGGCCCTGCAGCACCAGCACCGTGAGGACCACCACGGCGACCGCCAGCGCGGCCAGACCTGCGTCTGCCCACCTCCGGTCCATCACGGCCCGCACGGTACCGGCGGACGGGGCCGGCTGCGTACACCCCGTTCACCAGCGCCGGTTCACCCGTCCGGACCTCAGCGGCGCAGTCGTCCCGGCCGACCTTCACGGAGCAGGAGCAGACCCGAGGAGGAGAGCCCGATGAGCATGGCCCCGAACGGCACGGCGGTACCCCGGACGGCCCGTGCGATGGGCCTGCTCGCACGGGGCGTCCCGCTGTCGCTGCTGTTCGACCTGGTGCTCGGCCCGCGCAGCCGCGAGCTCCTGGACGCCGAGCGGGTGACGGCTCCCGTCCCGTTGCAGGTCTTCAACGAGGTGCCCGTGATGGCGCTCAGCCAGACCGGCTGACCCTCAGGTCAGCCGTGCAGGACCGCCTCCTCGTAGGCCGCCCGCAGGGCCGCGGTGACCGGACCGATGCCGAGGTCGACGCCGTCGAGGCGGATCACCGGGGCCACCCCTCGTACGCTCGACAGCAGCATCACCTCGTCGGCCCCGCGCAGCTCGTCGACGGTGCCGAGCCGGGTCTCGACGGGCACCGACGACAGGGCCAACGCGACCGCGGCCGTCGTCCCCGGGAGGGTCCCGACCTGCTCCGCCGGCGGAGTCACGAGCCGGCCGTCGGCCACCCAGGCGACCGTGGCGGTGGGGGCCTCGAGCACCACCCCGTCGGAGCTGATCCAGATCGCGTCCTGCGCACCCTGGTCCTCAGCGGCCCGCAGGCTCGCCATGTTCACCGCGTACGACGTGGACTTCACCCCGCCGAGCAGCCAGGGCGCGTCGGCGCGAAGGGCGGCAGGCACCCCGAGCTGCAGGGTCACGGCGCTCACGCCGTGCTGCCGGGCGTGCAGGGTCGTGGGGGGCACGGGGGTCACGAGGGCGAACCCGACCGGCTCGGCCCCGGGCGCTCCCTTGGTACACGTGAGGCGCAGGACGCCGTCCTGCTCGGCGTAGGCATCGACGGCGAACCGGGCGAGGCCCTCCCATCCGCCGGGCAGAGCGATCGCCACCCGCTCCGCAGAGCGCGCCAGGCGATCGAGGTGCAGGGACAGGAACGCCGGTCGGCCCCCGGCGACGCGCATCGTCTCGAACACCGACTCGCCCCGGGCCAGCCCCAGGTCGTCGGCACGGACGACCGGTGTCGCCGGGTCGACCAGGCGCGGACCGCCGGACAGCAGCGCCAACACCGACTCGACCATGGCCGCGAGGCTAGTCGCCGGGAGGTGTCAGGCGGGGGGCCGAGGCTAGTGTCGCCAGGCATGGGACGCACCGTGCAGGGCGGGGCCCTGGGACAGGACTGGCAGGCGCGGCTCCGTTCCCGCGGCTACCGCCTGACCCCGCAGCGGCAGCTCGTGCTCGAGGCCGTCGGGACGCTCGGCCACGGCACGCCTGACGAGATCGCGACGGCCGTACGCCGGCAGGCCTCAGGTCTCAACATCAGCACCGTCTACCGCACCCTGGAGCTGCTCGAGGAGCTCGGGCTCGTCGAGCACACCCACCTCGGGCACGGGGCCGCGACCTACTCCGTGGCGACCGAGGACGGCCACGTCCACCTGGTCTGCCGAGGGTGCGGCCACATCGACGAGGTGGCGCCGGACGTCGTCGAGCCGCTCGTGGCCGACCTCGCGGCGACCCGGGGCTTCGAGGTGGACGTCGGCCACTTCGCCGTGTTCGGGTTGTGCCGGGCCTGCTCAGCGGCCAGCTCGGCCAGCTCGGCCAGCTCGGCCAGCTCGGCCTCCGGCGACGGCTCGGCGCCCGGACGGGAACACCCGCACCCGCACCCGCCTTCGCCATGACGTGACCAGTCCCCTGCTCGCCCGTCCTGGAGCCGTCGCTGCCGAGGGCCCGGACCTGGGGGTCGCGGCCCACTACGGCGATCCCTACGCCGAGCAGCGTGCGCTGGCCGAGGGGAAGGCGGTGGTCGACCTCTCGCACCGCCCCGTCCTGCGGATCGCCGGTCCCGACCGGCTGAGCTGGCTGCACAGCCTGCTCAGCCAGCACGTCGCGGCGCTGCCTCCGGGGCAGTGGACCGAGGCGCTCGTCCTCTCGCCGCAGGGGCACGTCGAGCACCACCTCACCCTGGTCGACGACGGCAGCCAGGTCCTCGCCCACGTCGAGCCCGGCACCGCCGAGGCGCTGCTGGGCTACCTCGACCGCATGCGCTTCATGCTGCGGGTCGAGGTCGAGGACGTCACGGCGGCGTACGCCGTCCTGCACTCGGGTGGGGCGGACCGCTTCGTCCCGCGCCCTTCGCTCGCCGAGGTCAGCGAGCCCCTGGCCGGCATCGCGGCCTTCGAGGCGCTGAGGGTCGAGGCGCGCCGCCCGAGGCTCGGGCTCGACACCGATCACCGGACCATCCCGCACGAGGTGGGTTGGCTCGGCAGCGCCGTGCACCTCGACAAGGGCTGCTACCGAGGGCAGGAGACCGTCGCGCGGGTCTACAACCTGGGCCGGCCGCCCCGGCGCCTCGTGTTGTTGCACCTGGACGGCTCCGACAGCGAGCTCCCGGCTACGGGTGACGCAGTCTCACTGGACGGCCGAGACGTCGGTCGCGTCGGTACGGCGGTCCGCCACCACGTGCTCGGGCCCCTCGCGCTGGCCGTGGTCAAGCGCCAGGTCCCCGACGACGCGTCGTTGCTCGCCGGTGGGGTGGCTGCCTCCATCGACCCGGAGCCGGCCTTCGAGGCCCCTGTGTCGCCGGCCCGGCAGGCCGCGGCTGCCCGCGAGGGCTTGCTGCGTCGTCGCTGAGCGCTGCGGCCGGGGGTTCGGAGGGTTCGGGGGGTTCGGGGGTCCGTGGGGTTCACCCAACCGATCATGGGCTGGACGCCGCTGATCGCTCGGGTGGGTCGCCCGGCGCGGGCGTGGTCCGGGTGTCACCCAGCCGATCAAGGGGTTCGGGCTGAGGCCCGGGTGGCGGGGTGCTGGTGATCGGTCGGGTGGGTGGCCCGACGCGGGCGTGGTCTGGGTGTCACCCAGCCGATCACGGGGTTCGGGCTGAGGCCCGGGTGGCGGGGTGC
>JAOPWP010000001.1 GCA_025965615.1 Frankiales bacterium | reverse complement strand
GTGCTGCACATGGACGGCCGGGCCGTCTACCGCTGGGCCACCACCGCCATCCCGCCGCTCGCCCGCGCCGCCTGCGAGAAGGCCGGGATCGCGCTCGAGGACCTCGCGGCGTTCGTGCCCCACCAGGCGAACCTGCGCATCACCGAGTCGCTCGTGAAGAGCCTGCGCCTGCCCGACTCCGTCGTCGTCGCCCGCGACGTCGTCGACAGCGGCAACACCAGCGCCGCCTCCGTGCCGCTGGCCCTCGCCCGTCTCCACGAGCTGGGCCAGGTGCGACGCGGTGACGCGGTGCTGCTGCTCGGGTTCGGGGCCGGTCTCACCGCCGCCGGACAGGTGGTCCGGTGCCCGTGACCCGCTAGCCCCACCCGTCGTCTGCACCACCCGCCGGTTCCACCCCACCCCCAGCACAGGAGATCCCCCATGAGCAACGCCGCCACCGCCACCCGCACCGAGCTGCTCGCCGGCATCGCCGAGGTGCTCGAGGAGGTCGCCGGCACGCCGGCGGACAAGGTCCTCCCCGAGGCGGCCTTCGACGCCGACCTCGACATCGACTCGCTGACCATGGTCGAGGTCGTCGTGGCCTGCGAGGAGAAGTGGGACGTCCGCATCCCGGACGAGGCCCTCGAGAGCCTGCGCACCGTCGGTGACGCGCTCGACTACATCTCCTCGGAGGCCGCCAAGTGACGGCCTCCGCCGCCGCCCGGGAGGCGGTCGCGGTCACCGGTCTCGGCGCGATCACCCCGCTCGGGCCTGATGTCGCCGCGTTCGAGGAGGGCCTGCTCAACGGCCGCTCCGGTGTCCACCTGCTCGACGGACCCGAGTTTGCCGACCTGCCCGCCCGACTGGCGGCAACGGTCGACCTCACCGGCCGCTTGGAGCGGGTCGAGGCGCGCACCCTCGACCGGGTGCAGCAGGTGGCCCTGGTCGCCGCGCGGGAGGCCTGGGCCCATGCCGGGACACCCGAGGTCGATCCCGAGCGGCTCGCCGTCGTCGTCGGCTCGGGCATCGGTGGGGCCCTGACGATCCTGAGCCAGGACGCCGTCCTGCGCGAGAAGGGGCCGCGACGGGTCAGTCCCCACCTGGTCCCCATGCTCATGCCGAACGGTCCGGCTGCCACGGTCGGGCTCGAGATCGGGGCGCGTGCGGGCGTGCACTGCCCGGTCAGTGCCTGCGCCTCCGGAGCCGAGGCCCTGGCCTATGCGCTGGACCTGCTGCGGTCCGGCCGGGCCGACGTCGTGGTCGCCGGCGGTGCGGAGGCGTGCGTGCACCCCCTGCCGCTCGCCGGCTTCGCCCAGATGAGGGCGCTGTCCACCCGCCACGACGAGCCCGAGGCGGCCAGCCGGCCTTACGACAAGGGCCGTGACGGCTTCGTGCTCGGCGAGGGCTCCGGCATCCTGGTCCTCGAGACCGAGGCCCACGCCGCTGCCCGCGGAGCGAGAGTCCACGCCCGGCTCGCGGGCGCCGGGCTGGCCAGCGACGCCCACCACGTGACGGCGCCCGATCCCTCCGGGGCGGGCGCGGCCCGCAGCATCGCGGCCGCGCTGCGCGATGCCGGACTCGGTCCCGAGGACGTCGGCCACATCAACGCCCACGCCACGTCCACCCCCCTCGGCGACCTCGCCGAGGCGCGAGCGTTCGCCACGGCGCTGGGCAGCCACCGGCCGCCGGTGACCGCGACGAAGTCCAACACCGGGCACCTGCTCGGTGCTGCCGGCGCCGTGGAGGCCATCGCTGCCGTCCTCGCCCTGCGCTCGGGCGTGGTGCCGGCCATCCGCAACCTCGACGACCTCGACGACGAGGCCGACGTCGACGCGGTGCGCACCGTCGCCCGTCAGCACCCGCACGAGGTCGCGCTGAGCACGTCGTTCGGCTTCGGCGGCCATGACATCTCGCTGGTGCTCACGACCTGACGCACCCGCGCCCACCCAGCTCGCAACGCGGACGCCACCCCGTCCTGCTGAGCCGCAGTACTCGAGAAGGAGCCAGACCATGACGACCGTCCTCAGCCCACCCATCCCCCTGCAGGCGAAGGCGCGTCTGGACGGGCTGTTCGACTCCTGGCACCTCGTCGAGTCCGCGGACGGCGTCGTCGTCGGTCGCGGCCGGATCGGCGGTTGCGACGTACTCGCCTTCGCCACCGACGCCACCATCCAGGGCGGTGCCCTGGGGCAGGAGAGCTGCCGGGCCATCGCGGCCGTGACCGACCGTGCCGTCATGGAGCGGGTCCCCGTCGTCGGCATCTGGCACTCCGGCGGCGCCAGGCTGCGCGAGGGCGTGGCAGGGCTCCACGCGGTCGGGCTGGTCTTCTCGGCGCAGGTCCGCGCCAGTGGCCAGGTGCCCCAGCTGTCGGTCGTGCTCGGCCCGGCGGCCGGCGGTGCCGCGTACGGACCGGCCCTGACCGACCTGGTCATCGTCGGCCCCGAAGGGCGGGTGCTCGTCACGGGCCCCGACATCGTCCGCAAGGTCACGGGTCAGGACGTCGACGCCGAGCGGCTCGGAGGCCCGGCCACCCACTCCAAGAGCGGCGTCGTCCACGTGACGACCGAGAGCGAGTCCGACGCGCTCCACCAGGCCCGCGTGCTGGTCGACCTGCTGACCCGCCAGGGCGAGGTCGACCCGCGTCGCACGGCGGGCACGGACCCCGAGCCGCTCGTCCCTGACAACCACCGGCTGGCCTACGACATCAAGCCGGTCATCGGGGCGGTCCTGGACGCCGGCACCTTCGTCGAGCTGCAGGCCGGCTGGGCACCCAACGTCGTGACCGGGCTCGGCCGGTTGGCCGGGCGCACTGTCGGTGTCGTCGCGAACAACCCGATCCGCATGGCCGGCTGCCTCGACGCGGCGAGCGGTGACAAGTCGGGCCGGTTCGTCCAGTGGTGCGACGCGCACGGCATCCCGCTGGTCTTCCTCGTCGACGTACCGGGCTACCTGCCGGGCGTGAGCCAGGAGGACGCCGCCGTCGTCCGGCGCGGGGCCAAGCTGCTCCACGCGTACGCCGCGTGCGTCGTACCCCGCCTCACCGTCGTGCTCCGCAAGTCGTTCGGCGGCGCCTTCATCGCCATGGGCAGCAAGGGCCTCGGCGCCGACCGGGTGCTCGCCTGGCCGGGTGCCCAGGTGGACGTGATGGGGGCGGTGGCGGCGATCGAGGTGCTGCACCGCCGTGAGCTGGCCGCCGAGCAGGACCCTCAGCGCCGCGCCGAGCTCGTGCTGCGGCTCACCGCGGCCCACGAGTCGACCACGGGCGGGCTGGCCAGGGCCGTCGCCGGGGGAGCGGTCGACACCGTCATCGCCCCGAGCGACACGCGTCGGCACCTGGTCGAGGCCCTCGCCGCCGTGCCGCACCGCGGCCGCGGCGAGCACCGCAACCCGCCCCTGTGACCGCTGGGCAGCAGGTGGGCGTGAGCAGCCGGTCGGTCCTCGTCACCGGCGGCAGCCGGGGGATCGGGCTGGCGACCGCGAGACTGCTTGCGCAGCAGGGGCACCGCGTCGCCGTGACCCACAGGTCGGGTGCACCTGAGGGTCTGTTCGGCGTCGAGTGCGATGTGCGGTCGACCGAGCAGGTGGACGCGGCGTTCTCCGCAGTGGAGGCCGAGCACGGTCCGGTCGAGGTCCTCGTGTCCAACGCCGGCGCGACCGACGACCAGCTGCTCCTGCGCATGAGCGAGGAGTCCTTCACCTCTGTGGTCGACACCAACCTCACGGCCGCCTACCGGGTGGCCAAGCGCGCCTCCCGCGGCATGCTCAAGGCGCGCTGGGGCCGGCTCGTCTTCGTCTCCTCGGTCGTCGGCATGTCCGGCGCGGCCGGTCAGGCCAACTACGCCGCCAGCAAGTCGGGGCTGATCGGCTTCTCGCGGTCTCTCGCACGAGAGCTGGGCAGCCGGGGGATCACCAGCAACGTCGTGTCGCCCGGCTTCGTCGACACCGACATGACCGCCGCCGTCACCGAGGCCCGTGCCGATCAGATCCGGGCCAGCATCCCCCTCGGACGCACAGCCCGTCCCGAGGAGGTGGCCTCGGTGATCGCCTTCCTCGCCTCCGACGCCTCCTCCTATGTCACGGGCGCGCTCCTGCCGGTCGACGGTGGCCTGGGAATGGGGCACTGATGCCGGTCATGCAGGAGCGCAGCGCCGGGCGCGTCGGCGGTGTCGAGTACACCGTGCTCGGCGAGGGCGGGCCGGTCACCGTGTTCGCCCACGGCCTCGGGGGCACCGCTGCCGAGACCCGGCCCCTCGCCCTCAGGGCCCCGGGGACCCGGGTCCTGCTGAGCTTCCGCGGGCACGGCGGCAGCGACGCGCTCGAGGACGGGTGGGACTACGACCTGCTGGCCGAGGACCTGCTCGCCGTGGCGGACCACGTCGGCGCGACCGGCTGTGTCGGCCTCTCGCTCGGCTGCGGCGCCCTCCTGCGGGTCCTGCGCGACGATCCTGACCGGTTCGAACGGCTGGTGCTCGTGATGCCTGCGGCCGTCGACTCGGCCCGGGCCGACGGCGCCACGTTGCGCCTGAAGGACCTCGGGTCGGCTATCGATCGGGGTGACGTCGACGCGGTGACCGCGCTGCTCATGGCCGAGGTCCCGGTGGCCCTGCGGGACCGGCGCGCCATCCCGCTGCTGCTCGCCCGCCAGGCCAGGGCTCTGGTCTCGCGTCCGGCCCCCGTCCCGCGCCGGCCCGACCGGCCCCTCGAGGACCGGGCGCTGCTGCGACGGGTCCTCTCGCCGACACTGGTGATCGGCCAGGACGCCGACCTGCTCCACCCGCTGTCCCTCGCCCGTGAGGTGGCCGACCTGATGCCAGGGGCTCGCCTGCTGGCGCTGCCCCAGGGTGGGGTCTTCTGGACCGCGACGGCACAGGCCCAGACCGCGATCGCCCAACACCTGGAGTCGACATGACCGACCTGCTCAAGGGCAAGCGCCTGCTCGTCACGGGCGTGCTCACGGACCGCTCGATCGCCTACTCCGTGGCCCGTTTGGCGGCGGAGGAGGGTGCCACCGTCGTCCTGAGCTCGTTCGGTCGCGGCGCTGGCATCACCAGCCGGATCGCCAAGCGCCTGCCCGGGTCGCCCCCGGTCATCGAGCTCGACGTGACCTCCGAGCAGCACCTGTCCGCTCTCCCCGAGCGGCTCGGCGAGCACGTGGACGGCCTCGACGGGGTCCTGCACGCCATCGGCTTCGCGCCGGCGTCGTGCCTGGGCGGCGACATGCTCGAGACTCCCTGGGCCGACGTCGCCACGGCCCTGCAGGTGTCGACCTGGAGCTACGCGGCCCTGGCCCGGGCCTGCCTGCCGATGATGCCGCGGGGGGCGTCGTACGTCGGTCTGGACTTCGACGCGAGCGTCGCCTGGCCGGCCTACGACTGGATGGGCGTGGCCAAGGCCGGGCTCGAGTCCGCCAACCGCTACCTCGCCAGGGAGCTCGGCCAGCACGGCGTGCGCAGCAACCTGGTCGCAGCCGGGCCGATCCGCACGATGGCGGCCAAGAGCATCCCCGGCTTCGATCGCTTCGAGGAGGTCTGGCAGGAGCGGGCCCCGCTCGGCTGGGACGTCAGCAACTCCGAACCGGTCGCGCAGGCCTGCGTGGCGCTGCTGTCGGACTGGTTCCCGGCGACCAGCGGCAGCATCGTGCACGTCGACGGGGGTTTCCGCGCCGTCGGCGCCTGACGGCCCCGCCGGCCCTCCCTCGGTCGGCCGCCCGTCGGTGCGGATCACCCGATCGGGCGCGCAGAACACCCGATCGGGGCACGGAGAAGGTCAGCGGGCATGTCGTACTTGTCTGTGTGAGTGTGGCGCGTCCTTCCACCGATGACGGGGGCTCCGATGCCCAACTGGTCGAGCTGGTGGAGCTCGCTCGCGGACTCGCCGGCGCCACCACCGGCTACCTGCTCCGCCTGACGGCCGGCGTCCCGGTCGCCGTCGCGGTGGCAGGTGAGCGCCGCCCCGACACGCACCTCGCGTACGCCGCGATGGTGATGGCGGAGGGCGCCGCGCTCGTCGTGCCTGCGACAGGCGTGGAGCCGCCCGAGGTCGCGGTGGCCTCCTGGGCCGGGGTGCCCCTGGCGGATCGGCGGGGCCGGGTCATCGGCCTGCTGGTCGTGTGCGGGACCACGCCGCTGCCGCGGCTCGCGGAGTCGCTGGCCCCGCTCGAGGCCCTGGCCCAGACCGTGGTCGCGCGCTGGGAGCATCCGGGTAGCTCCGACACGGCCGACCCCTCGGAAGAGCCGCGTGCGCCGCAGCGGGACGTCGCGGCGCTCCCGGGCCGACGCCCGCCCGCTGCCCCGACCGACGAGCGGGCGATCGTCGAGCGGCTGCTCCGCATCGCCCTTCGTGAGCGGGAGCTCGTCGTCCACTACCAGCCCGTGGTCGACCTCGGGTCGAGGATCACGGTCGGCGTCGAGGCACTCGTCCGGCTGCGGCTGCCGGACGGCAGGCTGCTGCTGCCGGACCGCTTCCTCTCGGTGGCCGAGGACTGCGACCTGATCGGGGTCCTGGGCGGACAGGTGCGGCGCACGGCCATGACGACCGTGGCCACCTGGCGCCGCGAGCTGCCGACGGGTCGTGAGCTGACCTTGAGCGTCAACCTCTCGGCGCGCGAGCTGTCGCAGCCGGACCTGCTGAAGCAGGTGGCGGAGGAGCTTGCCGACACCGGGCTGGACCCGGCCGCGTTGAACCTCGAGCTCGCCGAGACCGCCTTCCTGGCGCCGGCGTCTGGTCATGAGGAACTGCTGGTGGCTCTGCACGACCTCGGGGTCCGGATCCACCTCGACGACTTCGGGACCGGTGTCTCCCCGCTGGGCTACCTGCGTCGCCTCCCCGTCGACGGGCTCAAGCTCGGCCGCTCCTTCGTCGGCGACCTCGACCTCGGCACCCGTCCCCGGGCTGTCACGGGGGCACTCGTGCGCCTGGCCGGGCAGCTCGGTGTCCGCCTGATCGCTGAGGGCGTCGAGACCGAGCAGCAGGCTTCGATGCTCGGCGAGGACGGCTGCCTGCTCGGGCAGGGCTTCCTGTTCGCCCGGCCGGGTCCTGCCAACAGGGTCAGGCGCATGGCGCTGTCCGCGGCCGCCCCTGCTGCCTCGCGCCCCGCGCGCGGGCAGCCGCGCCTGACGGCCGGTCCGCGGCGATGACCACGAAGGCCGTACCTTGCTCCGGTGACCCTTTACTGCGCAACCTGCATCGCCGACCTGGCACTCGTCCGTGAAGCCGTCACCTCGGTGGCCGGCACCTCCTCCTGCATGGCCCACGCGGTCCTGCTCACCCACAGCAGCGACGACCCCGGGCGTCGCCGTCAGCGGCTC
This sequence comes from Frankiales bacterium, assembly GCA_025965615.1. Taxonomy (GTDB): domain Bacteria; phylum Actinomycetota; class Actinomycetes; order Mycobacteriales; family SCTD01; genus SCTD01. The sequence continues at coordinate 337 of JAOPWP010000001.1, read as the reverse complement.
GACGCCCTCCGTGACCTCGCGGCAGGCAAGGCCGAGACGGCCGACCCCAGCGAGCAGGTGAAGCTCGAGCTCCTCGTGCAGGAGTACGGCCTCGCCGGCGCGATGGACATGGGTGGCCCGGCGCGCCGCCCGAGCCGCCAGGGCGCCACGGGTGCCGGCCAGGGCGGTCAGGGCCATGGCGGTCAGGGTCATGGCGGGCCGGCCTCGGGCGGTGCGCCCGGTGCTGGGGTCGGTGCCGCCGGCGAGGAGCGCCGCTCGCGTCGTGGGCGCGGCAGGGGCCGCCCCGGGGACCGTCCGGTCGGCGAGGGCGGCGAGCCCCGCGGTGAACGGCGTCCGG
>JAOPWP010000279.1 GCA_025965615.1 Frankiales bacterium | reverse complement strand
CGTGCACGGCAGGTGCGCGGCAGCCCCGGGCTGAGCAGGTCGGCTCTTCGGTCGTCTCGTCCACCGGGCCAGTCTCGCTGGTCGCGCTCGCGGGTCACCGGGCCGGCACGTACCGTCTTGCCGCGTGGACTGGGAACACCGTCGAATCGTCGTGCACTGGTACGCCGCTGAGTACCGCATGCGGGCGTGGGCCAAGTGGTCGCTGCGTCGGGTCAGGGCCGTGGGGCCCAAGGCCGTCGTGCTCGGCCACCCCGATGTGGACGCCACGGACCTCGAGGTGGGCGAGAGCTTCAAGATCTGGTCCGGACACCGCAAGACGGTGATCAGCGGTGGTGGTCGGATCCGCATGGGCGACCGCGTGTTCGTCAACTGCGGGACCACCATCATCGCGGTCCAGGAGATCGTCGTCGGAGACGACGTCGCCTTCGCCAACGAGGTCTTCGTCATGGACAGCAACAGCCACGGGGTCGAGGGCAAGCCGCACGTCCAGTCCCCGGTGCGCATCGGGGACGGCACCTGGCTGGGCAACCGGGCGATGGTGCTGCCCGGCGTGACGATCGGCCGCCGCGTGGTCGTCGCTGCCGGGGCGGTGGTCACCCGTGACGTCCCCGACGACTCGCTGGTCGCCGGCAATCCCGCCCGCGTCGTCCGCTCGCTCACCTACCCGGCCGGGTGCCGCCGGGCCTGGCACGACGAGTGGGGCTGCCCCTGCCCGAAGCTCCTGGCGGCCGAGGCGGACCTCGCGGCCGAGCCCGCCTAGGCCCGGCAGTCGAGGACCAGCTTGCCCTGCGATGCCCGGCTCAGCAGGTCCTGGTGCGCTCGGGAGGCCTCACCCAGCGGGTAGGTGCCGCCCACGATGGGCTTCAGGGTCCCCGCCTGCACCAGGCTCAGCAGCTCCGACATCTGGGGCTGCAGGAGCTGGGCGGGCTTGGCGAAGGCGTGCGCGAGCCAGAACCCGATGACGGCTCGGCTGCGTGACATCAGCTCGCCGGAGGTGATCGGCTTCGAGGGCGACCGGGAGGCCATGCCGAACGTCGCGAGCCGGCCGAACGGCGCGAGCGCCGCCAGGGACGCGTCGAGGGTGGGACCGCCGACCATCTCGAGCACGACGTCGACCTTCTGACCCCCGTTGGCCCGCTCCAGCGCTCCCTTGAGGTCGCTCTCGCCGGCATCGACCGTGACGTCGGCTCCGAGCGAGAGCGCCAGCTCGCGCTTGGCGTCGGTGGAGGCCACCGCGATGACGTTCCCGGCGCCCCAGGCCTTCGCGAGCTGCACGGCGAGCGTGCCCACCCCACCGGCAGCCGCGTGGACGACCACAGACTCGCCGGGAGCCAGGTGGGTGCTGGTGCGCAGCAGGTGCCAGGCGGTCAGACCCTGGACGAGCAGGGACAGGGCCTGCCCGTCGCTGACCCCCTCGGGGACGGGGAAGCTCATCGCCGGGTGCACCAGGGCCCGCTCGGCGTAGCCACCGCTCATGGCGAAGGCGGCGACCCGGGTCCCGTCCTCGCGTCGGCCCACGACCTCGCTGCCCGGGATGAGGGGCAGCGTGGTCTTGGACAGGTAGGAGTCCTCGACCTGGTGGGTGTCGGCGTAGTTCACGCCGGCCGAGTCGACCTCGACGAGGGCGAGCCCGTCGGCGGCGACGGGGTCGGGCAGGTCGGTGAGGTGGAGGACCTCGGGACCGCCGAACTCGGTGATCTGGACAGCGCGCACGGTCGGCTCCTCGCAGGTGGCGGAGCGCTCAACCTAGCCCGTGCCGTCAGGCCGTCGTGCCCTCCGCCCGGCGGCGCTTCAGCTCGAAGCCATGCGCTGCGCCCGCGACGGCCACAGCCGTGACGGCGATGGCGACGAGCAGGACCGGGACCGTGCCCGAGGGGGGCTCGCTGAGCGCGCTCGCCGGGACCAGGTCGGACGGCACGGGGGCGGTCTTCGGCTTGAGCCCGGGCAGGGCGAGCGAGGGGGCGGGGGCGATCATCGGAGCACCGAAGGAGGGCAACGAGGCGAAGCCGTTGCCCGCCGTCATGCCCTGCGCGTAGGGGGCGAAGGCCCCGAAGCCGCTGTAGTTGGCCAGGGAGGCGCTCCCGGACCCACCGACGAGGGCGAGACCTCCGGCCTGGCCGGGCGGGACGGGAGCGGCTGCCGCCGGCTGGGGCTTGGCGGCCGGAGCCGCGCCCGTCTGCTGCCCGGAGGTCGTGCCGGCGCCTGCGCCACCTGAGCCCTGTGGCTGGGCGGCGGGCTGGGGCTGGGTCGGCGGCGCGGGAGCCGCAGGCTTGGCCGGGACAGGCACCGCGGGCGCGGGCGCAACAGGCGCCGGCGCGGGGACTGCGACGGGCGGCGGAGTCGGGAGGATCGTCGCCGGGTTGACCGGGCGGCCCGTGGCCGGGTTGATCGGCCAGCCGGTGGCAGGGTCGACCACCCAGCCCGTGACCGGGTCGATGATCGGGGCGACCGGGGCCGGGACCGGGACGGGGACGGGGAGCTGGGTGCTCACCGGCGCGGCTGCCCACGAGGTGCCGCCCGCCAGGGCGAGCGCGAGAGCGCCCATGCCCACAGCCGCGGCACGACGGGAGCGGTCAGGCAGGGACACGGTGCCTCCATCGGTCGTGCGGCCGGGGACGCCGGCCGCTCTCCTGTTCTTCCCGTCACAACGAGCGGCTACTCCGAAGGTGACTGCTGCGGTCCAGGCTGCGCTGGGCGGGCGGCTCGCGCCCGTGCAGGGCAGGATCGGCCCGTGACAGGAGCAGGCGCGTACGACGGGATCGACGACCGACCGCTCGAGGCGCCGCCGGTCGACGCGCTGTTGCTGGTGTCCTTCGGCGGGCCGGAGGGGCCGGACGACGTGCTGCCCTTCCTGCAGAACGTGACCCGCGGCAGGGACATCCCGACGGCCCGGTTGGCGGAGGTCGGACGCCACTACCTCGACGTCTTCGACGGCGTCTCCCCGATCAACGAGCAGGCCCGGGCACTGAAGGCGGCCCTGGAGGCCGAGCTGGCAGCGCGCGGGCCGGACCTGCCGGTCTACTGGGGGAACCGGAACTGGCAGCCGTACCTCGCCGACGCGCTGGTCCAGATGCGCGACGACGGGGTGCGCCACGCCCTGGCCGTGGTCACCAGCGCCTTCCCGTCCTACAGCGGCTGCCGGCAGTACCGCGAGGACTGGTGGCGGGCCCGCGAGGAGGTCGGTCCGGGCGCCCCCCTGGTGAGCAAGCTGCGCCACTACTGGGCGGAGGAGGGCTTCCTCGGGACGATCGCGCGCGCCGTGCAGGCCCTCCAGCCCGGTCCGGACGCCCGCCTCGTGTTCACCGCGCACTCCATCCCGACGTCCATGGCCAGTACGAGCGGCCCGGGCGGCGGCGCCTACGTCGACACCCTGCGAGCCGCGTCGGCCTCGGTCGTCGAGCGGCTCGACCGCGCGTACGCCTGGGATTTGGTCTTCCAGTCCCGCAGCGGGCCGCCGCAGGTGCCCTGGCTGGAGCCGGACGTCAACGACCACCTCCGGACGCTGCACGCGGACGGGGTGCGGGAGGTCGTCCTCGTCCCGATCGGCTTCACCAGCGACCACGTCGAGGTCCTCTACGACCTCGACCTCGAGGCTGCCCAGACGGCCGCTGACCTGCCCGGGCTCCGCCTCACGCGGGCCGCGACGGTCGGCACGGACCCGGCGTTCGTCGCGATGCTGCGCGACCTGGTGGCCGAGCGGCTCGTGGGGGACGAGCAGCCCTCCCACGGCGCGCCCTCCACCTACGACCGGTGCCCGGTCGGCTGCTGCCCGGCCCCGGCCCGTCGGCCTGCTGCCGCCCGGTAGCGTCCGCGCGATGAGTGGGGAGTGGTGGCGCGACGCCGTCGTCTACGAGATCTACCTGCGGTCGTTCGCCGACAGCGACGGCGACGGGGTGGGAGACCTGGAGGGCATCCGGTCGCGCCTGTCGCACCTCGTGGACCTCGGCGTGGACGCCCTCTGGCTGACGCCGTTCTACCCGTCCCCGATGGCGGACCACGGCTACGACGTGGCCGACTACTGCGACGTGGAGCCCTCCTTCGGTGACCTGGCCGGCTTCGACCGGCTGCTCGCCGACGCGCACGCCGCCGGACTGCGGGTGATCGTCGACCTCGTCCCGAACCACACCTCGAGCGAGCACGCCTGGTTCGTGGAGGCGCTGGCCGATCCGCAGTCACCGATGCGCCAGCGCTACGTCTTCCGCGACGGCAAGGGGCCGTCCGGCGAGGAGCCTCCGAACAACTGGCAGAGCATGTTCGGGGGGCCGGCCTGGACCCGGGCCGCGGACGGCCAGTGGTACCTGCACCTGTTCGACACCCGGCAGCCCGATCTCGACTGGCACTGCGACGCCGTCCACGACGAGATGCTGCGCGTCCTGCGCTTCTGGCTCGACCGGGGGGTCGACGGCTTCCGGGTCGACGTGGCGCACGCCCTCTACAAGCACCCCGAGCTCGCCGACTCGCCGGAGGTGCCGGCCTTCGAGGGCATCGAGGCGATGGCCGCGTCGCACGTCTGGGACCGCGACGAGGTCCTCGCCGTCTACGAGCGCTGGCGCGAGGTGACGGACGGCTACGACGGTGACCGGATGCTCGTCGGGGAGGTGTTCCTCTACGACGTCCCCCGCATCGCCCGCTACGTGTCCGACACCCGGCTGCACCAGGCCTTCAACTTCACCGTCATGCAGACGCCGTGGGGGGCCGCCGCCTTGCGCGAGACGGTGGAGACGGCGCTGGAGCACTTCCACCCCGGCACCTGGGTCCTGTCCAACCACGACCTCGTACGACACCCCACGCGGTACGGAGGTGGAGCGCTCGGGCGCCGCCGCGGCCTCGCCGTGTCGGCCCTGCTGTACGCGCTGCCCGGGTCTCCCTACCTCTACCAGGGCGAGGAGCTCGGACTCGAGGAGTCCGTCGTGCCGGAGGCGCTGCGCCAGGACCCGCTCTTCCTGCGCACCGGAGGGGAGCAGGACGGCCGGGACGGCTGCCGCACCCCGTTGCCCTGGACCAGCGACGGCCCGGGGCTCGGCTTCACGACCGGCCGACCCTGGCTGCCGTTCGGCGAGGGGGCAGCCGAGCTGGCAGTGGACTGCCAGCGCGTGGATCCCGGTTCCACGCTGTCGACCTACCGGCGGCTGCTGCACCGCCGCCGCTCCCTGCTCCCGGACCTTCCCCAGGAGGTCGAGATCACCTCGCCGGCAGCCGATGTGCTGGTCGTACGTCGTGGCCCGCTCGTCGTCGTCCTCAACACCGCGGCCGAGCCGGTGGAGGTCCCCGTCGACGGCGCGTCCGCGGTCCTCGAGTCGACCGCCGGGGGAGCGGACCTCAGCGGCGGCGTGGTCACGGTCCCGGCTGCCGCGACGGTGTGGCTGCGTTGAGGATCCTCATCTGGCACGGCTACCTGCTCGGGGGAACCGGCTCCAACGTCTACACCCGCGCGCTCGCCCGGGCCTGGAGCCTGTCCGGGCACGAGGTCGTCGTCCTGTGCCAGGAGCCGCACCCCGAGGACTACGACCTCGGGACGGCGCGCGTCGTGCGACCGGTCCTCACCGGCCCGCTGCCGGTCTTCGTCCTCGACCGCTATGCCGACGCCCGGCCCCAGCTCCTGCCGGAGATGAGCGAGGCGGACCGCGACCTGTTCGTCGAGGAGAACGCGGCCGCAGTGCGTGCTGAGGGCCCTGCCGACCTGCTGCTGGTCAACCACGTGCTGCTCGGCGCTGCGGTCGGGCGCGCTTCCGGGCTCCCGTACGTCGTGAAGGCCCACGGCTCGGAGCTCGAGTTCGCGATCCGCGGCGACGCGGCCCTCGCCGCCTGGGCCTTCGAGTGCCTGGACCGGGCGAAGGCCGTGCTCGCCGGTTCCGAGCACATCGTCTCGGTGCTCGAGGACGTGGTCGGCTCGACCTCGGCGCCGGTCCACGTCGTACCCCCCGGGGTCGACGTGGACGACCTCGTCCCGCAGGAGCGCGCGGCGGCGCTGGCCGCCCTCGTGGCCCAGTGCCGGCAGGACCCGCCGAACCCGGGCGGCGCCGACCAGCGCCGCCCCGACGAGGGCAACGCCGAGCGGCTGCAGGAGTTCCTCGCGGGCCCCGGCCGGACCGTGCTCTACGTCGGCAAGCTCAGCGAGGAGAAGGGCGTCTCGCTCCTGATCGAGGCGCTGCGCACCGTGGACGCCCGCGCGGTGATCGTCGGGTTCGGGCCGGCTCGGGCGGAGCTCGAGGCAGCGGCCGACGAGCGGGTGCTGTTCACCGGCGCTCTCGAGCACCGGCACCTCGCCCACCTCTGGGCGCTCGCCGACGTCAGCGTGACGCCGTCGGTCTTCCCGGAGGCGTTCGGGATGGTGGCGGCGGAGGCCGCCTCCTGCGGGTCGCTGCCCCTGGTGGCCCGGCACTCCGGTCTCGCCGAGATCGCCGAGGCGCTGGAGCAGGAGTACCCGCCGGAGCTGGCGCACCTCTGCTCGTTCGAGCGGGGCAGCGCGACCGACCTCGCTGCCAAGCTCGGGGCGCTGCTCGAGCTGTCGCCGGAGCAGGCCGCCCGCGCCTCCGACGCGGCGCGTCGCACGGTCCTGGAGCACTGGAGCTGGCAGGGGATCGGCGACCGGATCCTCGCCGTGGGCACCCAGCGCCTGTGATCAGGCGGGCGCCAGCTCCAGCAGCGTCGTGACGGTGCGCCAGTTGCGGACGGTGGTGGCCGAACCCGCGGGCTTCCTGCTGAGGGCGAGGGCGAGCCTGGAACGCCCCATGCCCTCGGGCATCCGCAGGTAGAGCACACCCTGTCCGAGGGCCCACTCATCAGGGGCGTACGACGCAGGGTCGAGGGACTCGAGCACGGTGACGTCCGGCCGGCCGTCGGTCAGGAACGCCACGTGGACCTTCGTAGGCTCGAGATCAGCCTCCGGATAGGGGTTGTCGGCAACGATCTGCGACAGCTCCTCACGGGTGCGGACCATCACGGCGACGTCGAGCCCGCAGCCGGTCGAGATCGCGCCGCGCACCTCCGCAGCGACCTCCGAGGTCCGACGCGACGGCCCGGTCAGCACCACGTTGCCGCTCTGGATGTAGGTCGCGACACCGTCGTAGCCCAGGTTCTCGATCCACCGCCGGAGGTCGGCCATGGCGATCCGGTTGTTGCCGCCCACGTTGATCCCGCGCAGCAGGGCGATGTAGGACGTCACAGCTCGGCGTCGGCCGCGTCGGCTGCCTCCACCTCTTCGCGGGGGATGCCGAGCAGGAACAGCACCGCGTCGAGGAAGGGCTGGGAGAGCGCAGCGTCGGCCGCCTCCCGGACGACCGGCTTGGCGTTGAAGGCGATGCCCAGCCCAGCTGCCTCGAGCATGTCCAGGTCGTTCGCGCCGTCGCCGATGGCGACCGTCTGCGCCATGGACAGCCGCTGCAGGCCGGCGAACTCGCGCAGCGCCTCGGCCTTGCGGGCCCGGTCCACGACGGGACCGACGACCCGGCCCGTGAGCACCCCGTCGACCACCTCGAGGGTGTTGGCGAGCGAGTGGTCGAGGCCCAGCTCGGCCACGAGGTCGTCGGTGACGGCGGTGAATCCGCCGCTGACGATGCCGACCGCGTAGCCGAGCCGCTGGAGCGTGCGGACCAGGGTCCTTGCGCCAGGGGTGAGCCGCACCTGCTTGCGCACGGCGTCGACGGCTGCGACGGGAAGGCCCTCCAGCAGGGCCACCCGCGCCCGCAGGGACGCCTCGAAGTCGAGCTCACCCGCCATGGCCTGCTCGGTCACCCGGGCCACCTCGGCCTCGCACCCGGCCTGCGCCGCGAGCATCTCGATGACCTCGCCTTGCACGAGCGTCGAGTCGACGTCCATGACGACCAGGCGGCGGGCCCGACGCCACAGCGTGGACTCCTCCACGGCGATGTCGATCTCGTGCGCGACGGCCTCGGCCGCGAGCTCGCTGCGCAGGCGTGCGGTGTCGCCGCCGGAGACGAGCAGGTCGTACGCCGCGAGGGGGTAGCTCGACAGCCGCAGGACGCGGTCGATGTTGGCGCCGCACGAGGCGAGCCGACGGGCGACGCCGGCGAAGGCCTCGGGGCGCAGGGGCGCTCCCAGCACGGTGACGTGGTGCCGGACCCCGGCTGGCGGCGGGGTCTCGGCGCCCAGGACGGTGAACTCGACCTCGACGTCGAGCTCACGCGCTCGAGCGACCAGGGCGGAACGCACGTCCGCGCCGTCTCCCTGGCCGGACAGGACGACCCCGAGCAGCAGCCGGTCGTGGACGACGACCTGCTCGACGTCGCCGATCTCGGCCCCGTGCTCGGCGAGGACGTCGAACAGGGCAGCGGTCACCCCGGGACGGTCCCGGCCGGTCACGGTCAGGAGCAGGCTCACGTGGCGAGCCCGTAGGCGTTGTAGCCGGCGACCCGGGCCCGGCGGACCAGCCGGGCCAGCTCGCGCAGCACCGACTCGCGGCTCGTCGTCTCCCGGGTGTCGAGGGCGCCACCGGAGTCCTCGGCCGCGAGGTGCAGGACCCCCGCGAGCTGGCGCGCCTGGACCAGGAGCTGGCGGGCGCGCTGGGGGTAGCCGCCGGGGAGCTCCTCGTCGTCGATCCCGCTGCGCGCCTGGCGGCGCAGGTCGGCGAGGGCCCCCGCCACGTCAGGGCGCCAGCGGGCCACGTCGAGGTCGCGCAGGGCCGAGGCGCACTCGAGGATCCCGCGCCGCAGGTCGTGCTCGGCGTCGTGCAGGAACGGACCGGGGTCCGGGCCGGGGGCGACCACGTCGTACGCCGTCCACACCACCGTCGTGACCGTGCCGTCGTACGCCGACCCGTGGGTGGTGAGCGTCGGGACGAGCCCGGTCCCGGCGCCCGACGCGTCGAGCGCGAGGACCCCCTCGCTGGCCTCGAGGGCAGCCGTGGTGAAGGGGCCGGGCGCAGGAAGGCCCAGGGCGTCACCCGGCACGGGGAGCACGAGGCGCAGGCGCGTGGCCCCCGACGCGCGCAGCCGGGCGACCGCACGGTCGACGGGGATCGGCATCGGGTCGAGGCCGTGCACGTCGTGCGCGTCGTCAGCCGCGGTGATCCTGCTCACCAGCTCGTTGAGCGTGGCATCGCCCGCCAGCCACGCGTTGCCCCACGCCGCCAGCAGGGCGCTGCGGGGAGGGCGTCCGCCGACGGTCGACACGAGGGTCGAGCCTAGCGCCGGCTGTCGTTCCCTCCGTCTAGCGTCTGGGCCGTGCCGTCGAACCCCCCGCCCAGCCGCCGCTACGACGGCGCCATGGTCACGGCACGTCCGGTCCGCGCCGCCGTCCCGGTCGTCCCGGCCGAGCTGGGCCTCGTGGTGGAGGAGGTCGGGACCGGCTGGTGCGGCGCCGTGGTCGAGGTCGACAAGGAGCGGGTCAGCCTCGAGGACCGGCGCGGGGCGGTGCGCGTCTTCCCCCTCGACCCAGGCGGCTTCCTGCTCGAGGGGTCCCCTGTGACGCTGGCCCGGCCGGCCGCAGGTGTCGCGCCGGTGGCTCGTCGTACGGCATCGGGCTCGGTGGCCGTGGTCGGTCAGCGCGCCCAGGTCGCCAAGGCGAGCCGCCTGTGGGTCGAGGGGAAGCACGACGCGGAGCTGGTCGAGCGGGTCTGGGGCGATGACCTCCGGGTCGAGGGTGTCGTGGTGGAGCCGCTCGACGGCATCGACGACCTGGCGGGTGTCGTCCGGTCGTTCCGGCCCGGGCCCACCCGGCGGCTCGGCGTCCTGGTGGACCACCTCGTGCCAGGGAGCAAGGAGAGCCGGATCGTCGCCGAGGTGACGCACCCGCACGTCCTCGTGACCGGGCACCCCTACGTCGACGTCTGGCAGGCCGTGAAGCCCGCCGCCGTCGGCATCGCCGCCTGGCCGGTCGTCCCCCCGGGGCGTCCCTGGAAGGAGGGCGTCTGCGCCGCGCTCGGTTGGGGTGAGAGCTGGCAGGGCTGGAAGCGCGTGCTGGCCGCCGTCGACAGCTACGCCGACCTCGAGGTGCCGATCCTGCGCTCGGTCGAGATGCTGATCGACTTCGTCACCGACCCAGAGCAGCAGTGACGGCCCCGTCCGCCTCGACCGCTCCGCCGACCGCTCGCCGACTGCGCGCGTGGCAGGTCGAGGCGCTCCAGGCCTATCGCGACGCCGATCAGCGCGACTTCCTCGTGACGGCCACCCCAGGGGCCGGGAAGACGGCCTTCGCCCTGAGCCTCGCGGCTGAGCTGCTGGAGCGGCGCGAGGTCAACCGGGTGATCGTCGTCGCGCCCACCGACCACCTGCGCACCCAGTGGGCGCAGGCTGCCCTGTCGGCGGGCATCCTGCTCGACCCGACCCTGACGAACACCGACCGCCTGCGGCCCGACGTGCTCGGCTACGTCACGACCTACGCCCAGGTGGCGATGCGTCCTGCTGTGCACCGGAGCCGTACCGAGCACTCCCGCCGCACCCTGGTGATCCTCGACGAGATCCACCACGCGGGCGACGGCCTGTCATGGGGCGAGGCAGTCGCCGAGGCCTTCGAGCCGGCCCGCAGGCGGGTCTCCCTGACCGGCACGCCGTTCCGCACCCGGGTCGACGAGCGCATCCCCTTCGTCCGCTACGAGCCCGACGGCGACGGCGCCCTCGCGAGCGCGGCCGACTACGGCTACGGCTACCGCCAGGCGCTGGCCGACGGTGTCGTGCGTCCGGTCGTGTTCGCCGCCTACACGGGCGTCTCCCGGTGGCGCAACAGCGCGGGCGAGGTCGTCGCCGCGTCCTTGACGGGTGACTCCACGAAGGCCGTCGAGGCCACGGCTTGGCGCACCGCGCTGGACCCTGGCGGCCAGTGGGTGCCCCACGTCATCGCCGCGATGGACGAGCGGCTGACCCACCTGCGCGCAGGCGGCATGCCCGATGCCGCCGGGCTGGTGCTCGCCAGCGACCAGGACGACGCGCGGGCCTACGCCGCCATCGTGCGGCGCGTGACGGGCGCGGAGCCGGTGCTGATCCTGTCCGACGATCCGAAGGCGTCGCAGAAGATCTCTGCCTTCACGACCGGTACGCAGCGGTTCGCGGTCTGCGTGCGCATGATCAGCGAAGGGGTCGACGTGCCGAGGGCTGCCTGCCTCGCCTGGATGACCTCGTACCGCACGCCGCTGTTCTTCGCCCAGGCGGTCGGCCGCGTCGTGCGAGCCCGCCGTCCCGGCGAGTCGGCCACGGTCTTCCTCCCGGCCGTCCGTCCGCTGCTCGCCCTGGCCGCGGAGCTCGAGAGCGAGCGCAACCACGTGCTGCCCCCTCCGGCCGCGGGTGAGGAGCTGGGCGATCCCCTCGAGGCGGCGCGAGAGCCGGCCGAGGGCGAGGTCGACGGCTGGCAGGCCCTGGGTGCCGACGCCGAGTTCGCCCACGTCCTGCACGGGGGCCGGGCCGTCACCGGCTCGGCGCAGCTGACGGGGGCCGACGAGGACTACCTGGGGCTGCCCGGGCTGCTGTCGGCCGAGCAGACCGCGGTGCTGCTGTTCCAGCGCGACGCCGACCACCGCAGGCGGGCCTCGAGCACCACGATCGACGAGGTCCCGACCGACGCAGAGGTCGAGGCTGCGGACGCCGATGCCCGGTCCTGGCGTGCTGCGGGTGACCTGCGACGTGAGATCAACAGCCTGGTGGGGCAGTTGGCGGCGCGGTCGGGTGCCCCGCACGGCGTGGTGCACGGGCGGGTGCGCAAGGCCGTGCCGGGGCCACCCTCAGCAGCGGCGCCGGTCGACGTCCTGCAGGCCCGCCGGGACTGGCTGCTGGAGCAGACCTTCCGGGGATGAGCCTCCGGGTCAGACCGCGTCTTCCATGATCTTGAAGGCGAAGGCCATGACCGTGCCGACCACCACGAGGACGCCGCCGGCGATCCACAGCGGCATCGACTGCAGCACCATCGCGAAGCCGAGGACGACGCTGGCCACGACCAGCACGAGGACGGTCAGCCACGAGGTCATCTTGTGCTTGTGCGCGGTGTCGGCCTGTGACGAGTTGCCGAGGTCGGCCATGGTTCCTCCAAGACGGAAGGGGCGCTGGCTGATGGCAGCCATACGAGCCTAGCCGCGCGGCCTCCGGCGGAATGCACGCCCCCTCCGGTCGTTGGGTCAGAGCATGAGCCTGCTGTTCAGCCCCCTCGCCCTGCGCGGCGTCACCGCACGCAACCGCGTCTGGGTGTCGCCGATGTGCCAGTACTCCGCCACCGACGGCCTGCCGGGGGAGTGGCACCTGGTGCACCTCGGTGCTCGCGCGGTCGGCGGTGCCGGCGTCGTCCTCACCGAGGCCTCCGCGGTCAGCCCCGAAGGCCGGATCACCCCGCAGGACACGGGCATCTGGAACGACGAGCAGGCGGCCGCCTGGGCCCCCATCGTCGCCTTCGTCCAGGGCCAGGGGGCGCTGGCCGGCATGCAGCTGGCCCACGCCGGCCGCAAGGCCAGCGCCCGCCGCCCGTGGGACGGCCGCGGTGTCGTCGAGCCCGACCAGGGGGGCTGGCGCCCGCTCGGTCCGACCACGGAACCGTTCCCGGCCCTCGCCGTCCCCGCCGAGCTGGACGAGGCGGGCATCGCGAAGGTCCGGGCCGACTTCGTCGCCGCGACCGGGCGGGCGCTGTCCGCCGGCTTCGACCTCGTCGAGGTCCACGCCGCCCACGGCTACCTGCTCCACTCCTTCCTGTCGCCGCTGTCCAACACCCGGACCGACGGCTACGGCGGTGACCTCGCCGGACGGATGCGGCTCACCCTCGAGGTCATCGAGGACGTGCGCGCTGCCTGGCCCGACGACCGGCCCCTGCTGCTGCGCATCTCCGCGAGCGACTGGACCGAGGGTGGCTGGACGCCCGAGGACTCCGTGGCCCTGGCCAAGGAGGCCGGCGCCCGGGGCGTCGACCTGGTCGACTGCTCGTCCGGGGGCAACGTCCTCGCCCCGATCCCGCTCACCCCCGGCTACCAGGTGCCCTTCGCCGAGCAGGTCCGGCGCGAGTCGGGCCTGCCCACGGGAGCCGTGGGCCTGATCACCGAGCCGGCCCAGGCCGAGCAGCTGCTCGCGGACGGCTCTGCCGACGTGGTGCTCCTGGCCCGGGAGCTGCTGCGTGATCCCCACTGGCCGCTGCGGGCGGCACGCGAGCTCGGGGCCGAGATCACCTGGCCGGTGCAGTACGACCGCGCCCGGCTCTGAGTGAGCCACCCACGGGCCGAGCCCGAGCAGGTCGACGACCCGACCGACCCGCGGGTGGCGGACTTCGTCGGGCTCACGGACGGCGCCCGTCGGATGAGGCACGAGCCGGGGTCGGGCTTCTTCATCGCCGAGGGCGAGAAGGTCATCGCCCGCACGGCCGCCGCGGGCTATCCGCCGCGGTCCCTCCTGCTCTCGCCGCAGCGGCTCGGTGACCTGCGCCCCGAGGTGTCCGCGCTCGACTGCCCGGTCTACGTCGCGTCCTACGACGTCCTCCAGGCGGTCACCGGCTTCCACGTCCACCGGGGTGCTCTCGCCTCGTTCGGCCGGCTCCCGCTGCGCACCCCGGCCGAGGTGCTCGCCGGGGCCCGACGGATCGTCGTCATGGAAGCGGTGACGAACCACACCAACCTGGGTGCGGTCTTCCGCAGCGCCGCAGCCCTGGGCATGGACGCGGTGCTGCTGAGCCCCACCTCCTGCGACCCGCTCTACCGGCGTACGGTCAGAGTGTCGATGGGACAGGTCTTCTCGGTCCCCTACGCCTTCCTCGGGTCCTGGCCGGAGGGGATCGACGACGTGAGGCAGGCAGGATTCCGGGTGCTGGCGCTCACGCCTGACGCCGGCGCCACGGACCTCGCGGACATCCGGGTCGGGGCCGACGACAAGGTCGCGCTGCTGTTCGGCGCCGAGGGCCCCGGACTGACCGAGCAGGTGATGCTGCGCAGCGACGAGCGGGTCCGCATCCCGATGGCGGCGGGGGTCGACTCGCTCAACGTCGGCGCAGCGGCCGCGGTGGCCTGCTGGGTGCTCGGTCGTCGCGCCTGAGCCGGTGATCGGCCGGCGCGGTGCCAGGATGGGGGCGTGAACCTGCGCCCGGTGCTCCTGCTGCCCGTCCTCGCCCTCGGCATCGTCTCCTGCGGCGACGACGCCGCCCGGGGTCCTGACCCCAAGACGGCCTACGTCGAGCGGGCCACTGCGATCTGCGACGACGCGAACAAGCAGTTCGGCGGACTCACGGCGCCGACCACGCCGGCCGGCTTCGCCCCCTACGCCGAGAGCACCGTGGCGATCGTCGAGAAGGCCCAGGTCGACCTGGCCGCGCTGACCCCTCCCGAGCAGGACCGGGCCGCACTGCAGTCCAGGGTGCTCAACCCGTTCGCGGCGGTCGTGACCGAGGCCAAGGCGTTCGTCGGCAAGGTCAGGGCGGCCGGCACCGACCAGGCCCAGCTGCTGCCGCTGCTGTCGCAGATCCCGAGGACCGACGGGATCGACAAGGAGTACCTGCGGACCTACGGCCTCGGGGCGTGCGCGGACGCCATCACCCTGCAGCCCAGCTGAGCGGCGCGAGGACCCCCAGGACGGGGACGCTCAGCACCAGACCGGCGAGGCCGAGCACCGCGAGGCGACCGGGGAGCCCGAGCGGGACGGCCGGGCCGACCAGTCGCTGGGCCCGCAGCAGCACGCCGTCCGACGTCGCTCCCAGCGCGCCGTCCGGCACCGTGGCGGCGCCCACCTTGGCCAGCGCGCGGGCGAGCACGATGCGGGGGTGCCGGCGCACGGCCCGGTCGTCGGCCAGCATCTCCACGAGCAGAGCGACCTGCTCGCGGGCGGTCCGCACCCCTGCCAGCCACGGGAAGGTGGCGCCCAGGGCGACGAAGGGCAGGACAACCAGGTCGTGCCGCTGCTCGACGTGAGCGGCCTCGTGGGCGAGCACGGCGCGTACCTCGTCCTCGCGCAGCAGGTCGAGCACGCCGCGAGAGACCACGACGCGGGCCCGCAGGCCCGGCAGGCAGTAGGCGACGGGGACGGCGTGGTCGACGACC
>JAOPWP010000244.1 GCA_025965615.1 Frankiales bacterium | reverse complement strand
GTGCTGGACGACCTCAGCCAGGGCTCCGAACGGAACCTCGCTCATCACGGCGGGGCGGTGGACCTGGTCCGCGGGAGCGTCCTCGACGAAGCCCTCGTACGCCGGCACGTGGCGCAGGCAGATGTCGTCTACCACCTGGCCGCCGTCGTGGGGGTGCAGAACATCCTGCGCGACCCGCTGGCCGCCCTCCGGGTCAACAGCCGCGGCGCGGAGAACGTCCTCGACGCCGCTGCCTCCTGCGGGGCGAAGGTCGTCCTCGCCTCGACGTCGGAGGTCAACGGCAAGTCCGACCGCCTGCCGATGCACGAGGACGCCGATCGTGTGCTCGGCTCGACGACCGTGCCCCGGTGGGGCTACGCGACAGCCAAGGCCCTGGACGAGCACTTCGCCCTGGCCCACGCGGCGGCCGGGCTGAGGGTCGTCTGCCTGCGCTACTTCAACTCCTACGGGCCCCGGACGGAGTCGCGTGGCTACGGCTCCGTCGTGGCGACCTTCCTGAAGCAGGCACTGGCCAAGGAGCCGCTGACGGTGCACGGGGACGGCCAGCAGTCCAGGTGCTTCACCTTCGTCGAGGACACGGCCAGGGCGACCGTCCTCGCCGGCCGGTCGCCTGCGGCGGACGGCCTGGTCCTGAACGTCGGCGCCGACGAGCCGATCAGCATCGTGGACCTGGCGCACGACGTCGTGAAGCTCGTCGGCTCCTCGTCGTCCGTGGTCCACGTCGATCCCCGGGAGCGGTACGGCGCGGACTTCGAGGACACGCCGCGCCGGCAGCCCGACAACGCGCGCATCCGCTCGCTCCTCGGGTGGGCGCCGCAGACAGCCATGCCGGAGGGCCTGGTCACGACGATGAAGTGGGAGATCGACCATGCCTGACGCGTTCGCTGAGCGCCTCGGCCGCGGGGACGTCGTCGTGGCTGTCGTCGGTCTGGGCTACGTGGGACTGCCGCTGGCCATCGGCTACGCCGAGAGGGGGTTGCAGGTCCTCGGCTTCGACACCGACGTCGAGCGCGCCGCCTCGCTGAACGCCGGCAGGTCCCACATCGAGGACGTGGCCTCCGAGCGGGTCGCAGGGGTCATCTCGCAGGGCCGCTTCCAGGCCGTGACCGAGGCGCGTCGGCTGCAGGCGGCCGATGCCTTCTTCATCTGCGTGCCGACGCCGTTCGACGCTGCGAAGACCCCCGACCTGAGCTACGTGCGCCGGGCTGCGGAGACCGTCGCCGCCGCGCTGCGGCCCGGTGACCTCGTCGTGCTCCAGTCGACCACCTACCCCGGCACCACGACCGAGGTCGTGCAGCCGGTGCTGGAGGGCTTCGGCCTGGTCGCCGGCCGCGACTTCTCCCTGGCGTTCAGCCCCGAGCGGGTGGACCCCGGCAACCCGGTCTGGAACGTCGCCAACACCCCGAAGGTCGTGGGTGGTCTGACGCCCAGGTGCAGCGAGCGCGCCCGCCTGCTGCTCGAGACCGTCATGGCACAACCCGGTCTCGTCCATGTCGTGTCCTCACCGGCCGCTGCCGAGATGAGCAAGCTGCTCGAGAACACCTACCGGGCCGTGAACATCGCCATGGTCAACGAGCTGGCGGTCCTCAGTCACGAGATGGGCCTGGACGTGTGGGAGATCATCGACAGCGCGGCCACCAAGCCGTTCGGGTTCCAGCCCTTCCGACCCGGCATCGGTCCCGGTGGCCACTGCATCCCGGTGGACCCGTACTACCTGGCGTGGAAGGCACGCGAGTTCGACTTCCAGACGAAGTTCATCGAGCTGGCCGCGGACACGAACCTGCGCATGGCCCACTACGTCCGGGACCGGTTCGCGGACTTCTGCGACGCCCATGGCACGCACGTCCGGGGCGCCCGTGTCCTGGCGCTCGGCGCGTCCTTCAAGCCGGGAGTCGGGGACGTCCGCAACTCGCGAGCGCTGCGCCTGATGGAGCTGCTCGAGGAGCGAGGCGCCCTGGTCCAGTTCGTCGACCCGTACGTCACCGAGGCCCCTGTGGCTGGGCGGCTGCGCAAGGGACTGGAGCTCTCAGGGCTGGACCTGACGGCCTACGACGCGGTGATCGTCCTGGTCGCGCACCCCGACTGGCCCGTCGACGCGGTCCTGGGGGCCGGTGTCCCGGTCTTCGACGCGGTCGGAGCCTTCCGCGGCCGCCGGCAACCGGGCCTGGAGGTGCTGTGAGGTGCTGTAGCCCGTGGTGACGTCGGACGTGGCGCTCGTCCCGGGACGCGGGGACGACCTGTCGGCCAGGGTCTCGACCGGCCTCAAGTGGAGCGTGCTCAACAGCCTCGTCGCCCGTGTCGTCTCCGTCGCGTCGGGCATCGTCATGGCCCGGCTCCTGGTGCCCGAGGACTTCGGGGTCTACGCCGCTGCGCTGCTCATCGTGAACGTCCTGTTCGGGGTCAACGACCTCGGGCTCCTCCTGGCGGTGGTCCGCTGGCCGGGCGACCTCCGGGTCGCGGCGCGGACGGGCATGAGCCTCGCCACCGGAAACAGCGTCCTGCTCTACGTTCTGGTCTTCCTCACCGCCTCGCCCTTCGCTGCCTTCATGGGGACACCACAGGCGGCGCCCCTGCTGCAGGTCCTCTGCCTGACCATCATCATCGACGGCATCACCACGGTCCCGCACGGCCTGCTCGTCCGCGACTTCGCGCAGAAGCGCATGGCCAGGGCCGAGCTCACCGCGATGCCTCTCGGGATCGGCGTCGGCCTGGCGCTGGCCTACGGGGGGGCTGGCCCCTGGGCGCTCGTGGGGGCCTACCTCACTGGCAACGTCGTGACCGCCGTGCTCATCTGGTCGTGGGCGCCCCTGCACGTGCTGCCTGGCTTCGACCTCCCCGCCGCCCGCTGGATGCTGTCCTACGGGGGGCCTCTGGCGGCGACCTCGCTGCTCGAGTACGTCCTGCTCAACGCGGACTACCTGATCGTCGGGCGGGTGCTGGGGCCGGTCGCGCTCGGCCTGTACCTGCTCGCCTACAACGTCTCCAACTGGCCGGTCGCCATCATCTCCGACGCGGTGCGCAGGGTGTCGATCGCGGGATTCGCCCGCCTCGAGGACGACGAGGCGAGGCTCCGGGAGGGCTTTCGCCGCACCTTCCGGGTGATGGTCACCGTGAGCCTCCCGCTCGTCCTGGTGCTCGCCGTGCTGGCCGAGGACGTGGTCGGTGTCCTGTACGGCAGCCCCTGGCTGCCAGCAGCCCAGGTGCTCACCTGGCTGGCCGTCCTGGGCGGTGTGCGGGTGGCTGTCGGCTACATCTTCGACCTCCTGGTCGGCACCGGGCGCACCCGCCTCACCCTGGCGCTCAAGGCGGGGTGGCTGGTGACCCTCGTGCCCGCTCTGGTCTGGGCCGCGGAGACGGGCGGGATCGAGCGGGTCGGGCTCGTGCACGCGGTGGTCGGCGTCTGCGTCGCCACGCCCCTGTTCCTCCTCGCGACCCGGACCGTCGGCCTCGACGTGCGCACCCTGCTCGGGGACCTGGCCCGCCCGCTCACCGGAGCGGCTGTCGCGGCGGGGATCGGGATGGCGGCGTCCGCCGTGCTGGAGGGGGGCTGGGTGGAGCTGGTGGTCGTGGGGCCGCTCGTCGTGGGTGCCTACGTCCTGGTCGGGACGCCCTGGCGCCCGCTGCTCGAGCGCTTGCAGGGCCGCCGGACGAGGGCACTGTGAGGACCGGGGCACTGGCACTGCTGCGCTGCCCGCGCAGCGGTCAGGTGCTCCACGTCGAGCTGCGGGAGTGCGACGGTGACGACGTCGAGCTTGCCGTTCTCACCAGCGAGGCCGGCTCGTGGCCCGTCCTCGGAGGCATCGCGGTCCTGACGGAGGCGGGCGAGGCCGTCGTGCCCATGGCGCGGTCCGAGACCGTGCACCTCGCCATGGCCGAGGTCGCGTTCGGGGACCGGCCCCGCACGCGGACGCAGGCTCTCGTGCGCCGGGCGGGGGCGGTGGGGGGGCAGTCCCTGCTGGCCGGGGCCGCGACGCGCTGGCGAGGACGCGCCCGCGCCGAGGACGCCGAGCTCTTCCGCTCCGACGACCCGCTCCGGGTGCTGGAGCGGTCGCTGCTGCGGGCCCGCTCGCCCATGCCCGAGGCGCACGCCTACTTCTCGTACCGCTTCTCGCTGCCCCGGCACCTGGTGGCGCTGCAGCTGATGCAGGTCTTCGCCGCTGCTGACGCCCCGGTCCTGGACCTCGGTTGCGGCGCCGGGCACATGACCTTCTCGCTGTCGTGCCTGCGGCCAGGTTCGCCGGTCGTCGGCATCGACATGTCCTTCGCCCACCTGTGGGTCGCCCGCAGGGTGACGGCGCAGGGCGCCGACTACGTCTGCGGCGACGTGCGAGCGCTTCCCTTCGCTGGCGGGACCTTCGCCGACGTGCTCAGCGTCGACGTGCTCTCCTTCGTCCGCGAGAAGTGGTCAGCCGTGCGCGAGGCGAAGCGGGTCCTGCGACCGGGCGGCAGCCTCGCCATCACGTCGGTCAAGGACGCCGACCGGGCCCACGTGTACGCCGGTCTGCCGTTGTCCGCCGCCGGGTGGGCCGACCTGCTCCGGAGCCAGTTCGGCTCGGTCCGCGTGCTCGACGACGACGTCCTGCTCGAGCGCTACCTGGCGGGACGGGGATTGCCCGAGCGCGACGAGGCACCCGGGAGCCCCACGATCTCGCTGCTCTGCGGAGGTCGGGAGGCCGTGCCCGTCGATCCCGACCTGCCCCTGCACGCGGTCGGACCGCTGGGCATCAACCCGCTCTACCGCGTCGAAGCCGTGACGTCCGAGGCGTTGGTGCTGCGACGTGCGCTGCCCGCCGGATCGTTCGCCGATGACAACCCGCGCCTGCTGGACTACCTGCCGGAGATGGTGATCCTGCCTCGCTGGCTGGCCCTGGCCGCTGCGCGGGGCGAGCGTCCCGTCGAGCTGCTGCCACTCGTACGCGACCTGGTGCTCCTGGCCCTGCCACCGCGCTACGTCGAGGACTCCTGGCCGGAGGTGCACGGCAGCTCCGTCGGGCACGCGGTGGCGTGGTAGACGTGCCAGCCCGAGCCCTCGTAGGAGGAGGCCAGGTCCCTGACGTCGTAGTCGAGGGCCGCCATCCGCTCCTTCCATCCGGCGACCTTGACAGCCAGGGTCGCCGGATCGGCCGCGTCGAGCTCGCAGACCAGCGCGGGCCGTTGCGTCGTGAGCAGCCGCGTCATGCCGTCGAGCACCTGCATCTCGGCGCCCTCCACGTCGATCTTGACCACGTCCGGCGGGGGCACGGCGCCCGAGGCCACGAGCCCGTCGAGGGTCACCACCCGTACCGTCACGCGCTCGGTGAGGTCGGCCGGGGTGTCAGCCGTGGACAGGGTCGCCCCGCCCGGGTGTCCGGCGAGCATGAGCTCGGCTGTCCCGTCGGTGTCCGACACGGCCACGGTGTGCACCTGCAGGCCGTCGAAGCCGTTGAGGGCGGCGTTGCGACGCACCGCCTCGGCGATGCGCGGGACCGGTTCGAAGGCGTGGACCGCTCCTGTGACACCGACCTCCCGGGCCGCCAGCAGCGCGAAGAAGCCGACGTTGCTCCCGACGTCGAAGAACACCGCGCCAGGACGCAGCAGGCCCCGCAACGCCTCCTGCACCGGGAGCTCGTTCGTGCCTGGCCGGTAGTCGGCACTGGCGTCGGAGGTGCCCATGCGCAGCCCGGCGGCCACGCCGCCGCGGACGACCACCGTGCCCGGCCGGGTACGGCGTACGACACCCGCGCCACGGCGGAGGAGCCCTCGCACCACGTCGTCGACAGCCATCTTCAGACCTCCCGGGACGACGCAGAGTGCGACAGTACGCGCGAGCGTCTGCCCGTGGGTGCCGCACGCGTCCCCGTGCGTGCCGCAGGTGTCTCGGGGGGTGGACGGTGACTGGTCCGACCGCGGGGAGCGACGGCATCGGACGTCTCCGGTGGCAGGCGGCCGCCTCGGTCGTCAAGCCCCTGATCGTGCAGGCGTGGCGGCGCGAGCTCCGTCGCCGCGCGGTCGACGAGACGGCGTCCGCGGCCCAGCGCAGCTGCCTGGTGCTGGCCCCTCATCCCGATGACGAGACCCTCGGGGCGGGATCGCTGATCGCCCGGAAGCGCGGGGCCGGTACCCGGGTCAGGGTCGTCATCGTCACCGACGGCCGGGGCTCGCACGCATCCGAGCTGATCGGCCCGCGCGCCCTCGCTGCCATCCGCCGGGCCGAGAGCCGCCGCGCCTGCGGGGCCCTCGGTGTCGACCCCGCGGACGTGGTCCACCTGGACCTGCCCGAGGGCGGGATCGCCTCGCGGATCGGGGAGGTGCAGGACGCGGTGACGGCTGAGGTCGAGCGGTGGGAGCCCGACGACGTGCTGGTCACCTCGGGGCTGGACTGGCACGAGGACCACCGTGCCCTCGCGCGCGCGGCACGCCTGGCCGTCCCCGGGTCGTCCGGGCCGCGCCTGCTCGAGTACCCGGTCTGGTGCTGGGCCGACGGGCCCTGGAGCGTCCGCCCGGGGCGCTCCCTGCGGCAGGCGGCCCGCGCGCTGGTCGCCGAACCGGTCACGACGGCGCGTTCGGCGCACCCGGTCGCCGTGCGCGCCGGGCAACGGCACCTCGAGGCGAAGCGGGCCGCGCTCGCGGAGTACCGGAGCCAGACGACGAACCTCACCGGCGAACCCGACTGGGCGGTCATGGACGAGGCGTTCCTGTCCGCCTTCCTGCGCCCTGAGGAGCTCTTCCTGACCCCACCGACCGGCCGCACCACCGTCTCGGCGTGGAGCGCGCCATGACCGCGCTCCCCTCGCACGCCGGGTCCGACCCGCGACAGCCTGAGGAGCCGGGGGCGGCGGTCGGGCCGCTGACCCTGCTGTCCGACACCTTCGACGACGACACGGCCCTCGGCGCGGTGCTCGGATCCCGGTCCAGGGACGGGACCGCGCGCGGTGGCGTGGACGTCGAGGGCTGCATCGGGATCGACAACGGGGCACTGCGGATGCGGCCCCTGCGCCGGCCCGGCTGGGGCCGTGAGGGGCTCGCCTACGGCCCCGTCCTCCAGCAGCCCGGGCTCGTGGCGAGCGTCCAGGTGCTCAACGGGCACCACGCCTCCCAGACCTTCTACCTCCCCGAGACCCGGCGCCAGGTGCTCCGCCGGTGGGCCGGGAGCCTGCGCCGCGGTCGGTGGCCTGCCCGGCCCCACCACCACGAGAACCTCGCAGTCGGCCTGTTCGGCTCGACAGCGCCGAGCGACCCCCTGCGGAACGGGCACGGGCTCGTGGTCCACGCGGTCACCGCGGACAACGGTGAGCTGTGGGCCGGCGTCTGCGGTCGTCCGCTGCGGGTGCTCACCGGTCTGCAGAACCTGCCGCTGGCCGTCACCGTGGTGCTGCGCGAGACCGGCGCGATCTACTTCGCGGCCACCGTCGGCGAGGATCCGGACCTGCCTGAGCTGCCACGTACGCGACCTCTCGCGATCGACCCGTCCGGGACCTGGCCGGAGCTCCACCTGGGCGTCCACCAGCGCATCCTGGGCGAGGTGGGCTACCGCATCGACACCCGCGTCTACCGCACCGATGTCGCGGTGTGCCCGGAGCTGGCGACGTGGTGCACCACGGCGACGGTCGCGGACCGCTTCGTCTCGGGCGGCCCCGTCAGTGATCGCCGCGCTGAGCGGGGAGGGCTGTGGGCGGCGCAGGGGCGACTGCACTGCGGCCGTGACGGGTTGGCCGGCGAGGGGTCGCTCGAGCTGCTCGCCGGGGGCCCGGCAGGGCTCGTCCACGCCCTCGTCCGCGCGCCGCGGGGAGGGGAGGTCGAGCTGCTGCTGAGGGCGCACGGTCCGGCCTCGCCCGCCCTGCGCCTGCGCGTCGGCACAGAGGGGGCGCTGCTGCTGTTCGGGACATCCGCCTGCGCCGAGGAGCTGGCCCGGTCGACCTCACGGCTCCGGCCCGGCCACGAGCACTCGCTGCAGGTGCTGGACGACGGCCGCACCATCAGCGCGCACCTCGACGGGGTCATGCTCTTCGACGGGTGGTCCAGCGAGTCCCGCTCGGCGGCCGCGCGCGGGGTCGGCGTGTCGGTGCAGGGCGGGGCGCGGGTCCGGGACCTCGAGGTCCACCCGCGCAGCGTGCCGGCCCCGGTGGCCCCCGAGCCGGCCTGGCCGGCCACGCTCGTGGGTCAGGTGACCCGCTTCGACGAGGACTTCGTCGGGCGGCCCGGGCCGCTCGACGCAGCGGTGACGGACCTCGGCGGACGGCGGTGGGAACGGGTCGAGGGCAACGGGCGCCTCGACCTCGTCGACGGAGGCGGCGCGCGTGTACGCGCGACCCCGGACGCGCCGAACCCGGGGCGGACCATCTACGCCGTGCCGTGGGAGTGGCCCCACGACGTCGACCTCCGGGTCACGCTCCTGCCACCCGGTTCCGCGCGTGGTCAGCGGCACAACTGCCGCGGCGGCCTCGTGCTCTACCAGGACCCGGAGAACTACCTGGTCGTCAACGTCTGGCTCGACGACTGGCTGGGGAGCACGTCCGTCAGCACGTTCTACCGGGTCGGCGGCCACGAGGACATGCACGACGCCGTCTGGACGCTGACCGGGGACCGGGTGACCTGGGGGGTCCCCTTCGAACTGCGCGTCGCCTTCGACGGCGAGCGCTTCACCGCCTACCTGGACGGCCGCCCCACGCTGTACCGGGCCGTGCGCGACGTCTACCCGGACGCTCCGCGCATGGAGGTGCGACGACTGGGCCTGATCGCCAACGAGGAGTGGGGCGACGACACCGGCACGACGTTCCTGCGCCTGCTCGCCAGGACGCAGGGCGAGGGTCCGCCGCTGTCCGCACCGCACGACGAGGACCCCTGATGACGACCCCTGGAGCCACCGTGGCCTGCCCCGCCCGCACCTGTCCCGTCTGCGCGTCCGGCGGCCAGGAGGAGGTCTTCGGCCCACCCGCTGAGGTGCCCGCGTTCTGCAACTGGTTGTACGACGACGTCCCCTCGGCGCGGGCTGCGACGACCGGCGAGGTCCGCCTCGTCGTGTGCCGCGGCTGCGGGCACCTGTTCAACGCCGCACACGACGAGGCGCTGCTGACGTACGGCGCGGGCTACGAGAACTCGTTGCACTTCTCGGC
>JAOPWP010000230.1 GCA_025965615.1 Frankiales bacterium | reverse complement strand
CGGCCACAGCAGGCGCCGCCCCGGCCCCGTGATCGGCCGGCGCTGCGGTGCTTCGGTGCCGGGAGCGGTCAGGCGGGTGCGACGGCCCCCGGCGCATCCTCGACGCCGGCCCGCCGCCGCGCCCGCTTCACGTAGGCCAGCGTGAGCGCGCCGGCAGCGATGTACAGCGGCCACCCCATGAGCAGCCTGGCGGCAGCGAGCAGCCCAGGCTCGTCCATGGCGTACAGCGCCCCCTGCACCACGGCCTTCGAGGCGAACACGACGGCCCAGCCGACCGAGGCGAGGGCGAAGGCGCGCCGCAGGCGAGCCTGCTGCCGCCAGCTCCGGTCCCAGCCCTCGAGGGACGCGTAGATCACGCCGATCAGCGGCCACCCCGCGACCGCCGAGCCCAGGAAGGCGAGGCAGTAGGCCACGTTGATGAAGATGCCTGGCAGGAAGAATCCGCGAGCCTCACCGGACCGAGCGGCGAAGAAGACCGCGACGGCGAGTCCGAGGAAGCCCGAGATCGCCTGCTGCAGCGTCTCCTTGCGCGCGAGGCGCAGCACGACCAGCCCGACGCCGAAGACGATCGCGCTGATCATGGCGGCCCGCAGGGCGGTCTCGCGCGTGCTCCAGACCTGCACGACCGAGTTGACGAAGACGAAGATGACGGCTGGCAGCCCACTGTCGATGAGGCCGCGCTTGCCGCCGATCGACTCCGCGAGCGTCGGGACCTTGGTGGGGGGGCGAGCGGCGGAGACGCGAGGGCTGCCGGGCTGATCAGCCAACAGAGGGTCGCAGCTCGTACGCGGCGTTGTAGATGGTCGGACGGCCTTCGTGCACGGTCAGCCGTCCTCGGGCGACGAGCGACCGCCCGCAGACCACGCCGCCGATGCGGCGGCGACCGAGCCAGATCAGCGTGATGCTGCCCGACCCGTCGTAGAGCTCAGCCTCGAGAGTCGGCACCCCGGCGCGCGGCCGCAGCGTCACGGCCCGCAGCGTGCCGGCGACGCAGACGGGCTCGCCGCGCTGGCATGCGGTGACAGGGGTGGCGCCTGCTTCCTCGACCTCGGACTGCAGCTCGCGGCTCGCCACGGCGTCGTCGGGCTCGGTCCAGCGGGCGACCGCCTTGCGCAGAAGTCCAGGCACGTCCCCAGCGTACGTCGGTTCAGCGACGCTCGGTGATCTCCGGTCCCCGCTCGGGGAGGGCAGGCAGGACCGGCGCGTCAGCCTCGACCGCCTCGCCCTCGGGCGCCTCACCGGGCGGTGCCCCTGGGACGCCCTGCTCGGTCACCTCGCGGGGAAGGTGCAGCGGGAGCGGGTGGCGGACCGCCATGGCCTCCGAGCCGCGGTCCACGACGACGTCACGCAGCGCCGCCTCGAGCACCGCGGCCTCGGCAGGATCGGTCGCCGCGGGACCGGTCAGCAGCGCCCGGAGGAACCACCGCGGCCCGTCGACCCCCACGAAGCGCGCCGGTGCGAGCTCGGACGTGCCCTCGACCGGGACCTGGGCGCGCAGCTCGGCCCCCCAGGGGCCCTCGGCGTCGTCCGCGACTCCCCCGCCCTCGAGGATGGCCGCGCCGATCTCCTCGCGGATCTCGTCCCAGATGCCCGCGCTGCGGGGAGCGGCGAAGACGTTGACCTGCATGGCACTGCCGGCGTGCTGGAGGGTGGCCGCCACCACCTGCCCGTCCGGGCCGACGTCGACCCTGACCTCGACGTCCGGAGGCACGGGGACGCGCAGGCCACCCAGGTCGACCCGGTTGACGTCGTCCTCGGGGGCGTCGGCGACGTCCCAGGGTCCCTCGGGGCGCTCCCGGGCGACGGCCGGTGACTCCTGCACCTCGAAGACCTGCTCCTGGTCGCCCTCGACGGCGTCCCCGTCCTTCTTACGGCGTCCGAACACGTGGGGTCTGCCCTTCCTCTGACGAACCGGTCTCTGTCGAATCCTCTGACGAACCGGTCCCTGTCGAACGGCCTGCCGAGCTGATGCCTGTCGAGCCGTGGCGACCAGCGCCCCGCACCGAGGGGGGCAGGTCGCCGTCGACCTCGCGCCAGGTGACCTGCTCGACCCGCTGGACCACGAGCTGGGCGACCCGGTCGAAGCGGCGCAGGCGCAGGACCTCGCTGGGGTCGTGGTTGACGACGATCAGCATGATCTCTCCGCGGTAGCCGGAGTCCACCGTCCCCGGGCTGTTGACGAGCCCGACCCCGTGCCGCGCGGCGAGCCCGGAGCGGGGGTGCACGAACGCCGCGTAGCCCTCGGGGAGGGCGATGCTGACCCCGGTGCCGAGCACGACCCGCTCGCCCGGACCGACCTCGGCGTCCTGCGTGGTCACGAGGTCGCAGCCGGCGTCACCGGGGCGGGCGTAGGCAGGCAGGGGCACGTCGGCGTCGAGGCGTCGGACCAGGACCTCGAGCACCCGCGACCCCCTCGTACTGCCGGTGGACGGCCGCCTGTCGGGGCCCGGCAGGACCCTACCCGCGGCCCGTCGTACGGTCGGTGCGTCCGGATCGGAGGCGCGCACCACCACAGGACCAGCCCGGGGAGGGTCACCGCATGGCCAGGTCGGTGCTCGTCACAGGTGCCAGCCGGGGCATCGGACTCGCGACGGTGCTGGAGCTGGCCGCCGCCGGGTACGACGTCGTCGGGACGGTGCGGACGAGCGACGGGGCCGGACAGGTGCAGCGGGCCGCGTCCGAGCGCCGGGTTCGGGTGCGCACGGTCGAGATGGACGTGGACGACGCCGACAGCTGCGCGGAGGGCATCGCCCGCGCCACGTCGCTCACCGGCGGGCTGTGGGGCCTGGTCAACAACGCCGGCTTCGCGCAGTTCGGCGCGGTGGAGGACGTCTCGGACGACCTGGTGCGCAGGCAGCTCGAGACGAACGTCGTCGCCCCGATCCGCCTGGCCCGCCTGGTCCTCCCCGACATGCGGGCGCAGGGTCGGGGACGGATCGTGAACATGAGCTCGGTCGTCGGACGGCTGTCGACCCCTCTGACAGGCTGGTACAGCGCCAGCAAGCACGCGCTCGAGGGCGTCACCGACGCCCTGCGCATGGAGGTGGAGGGAGACGGGGTCCACGTGGTGCTCATCGAGCCGGGCATGTTCGGCACGGAGATCTGGGCGCCGACGGCCGAGGGCAGCCTCCCCGCACCGACCAGCCCCCGCTACGCGGTGGCGTACGCCCGGGCCAGCGCGGCGGCCCGCCGCAGCGGGCGGTTGCCGGACCCGGTGCGGGTCGCCCGCACGGTGCGCCTCGCCCTCGACCAGCCGGTCCCGGTCGCCCGCTACGTGGTCGGCGTCGACGCGATCGGCGGCATCCTCGCCCAGCGCCTGCTCCCGACCCCCTTGACCGACTACGTCAAGAGCGTGGCCGTGGGGCTGAGGTCGCTCCCCCTGACCGGCCGGTCCCGCCCGTGACCAGCCCGGTCTACGACGAGCGGCTCACCCCGCCGGCCTGGCTCTGGGCGGCAGCGCTGGGCCTCGCGGTCCTCGTCGCGGCCTCCCTGCACTCCGGCGCCGACGGCGTCGCGCGCTCGGTCCTGCCGTACGCCGTGCTGCCCCCTCTGGCCCTCGCCGCGGTGGCCCTGCGCTCGCGCGGGCGGGTGCGGATCGAGGACGGGATGCTGTCGGTCCCGGGCGCACGGATCCCGGTGGCCCGCCTCCGGGAGGTCGTGGCCCTCGACGCGGAGGCCACCCGCAGGATGCGTGGTCCGTCGGCACGGCCCGAGGCCTTCGTCGCCACCCGTGCGTGGTTGCCCCGGTCCGTGGTGGTCACCCTGGACGACCCGGAGGACGACACCCCGTACTGGCTGATCGGCACGCGCCGACCCGAGGCTCTCGCCAGCGCGCTGGCGCCGCCGGCTGACCGCGCCTGACCGAGCACGTGTCGGCGGGTCCGAGACGGGCAAGGCACGGGCAACGATCATCCCCGAGGCCCCCGGGCTGACGACCATGACGAGAACGGGAGCACGATGTCCTCAGTGGGCGAGTTCAACTGGAAGCTGATCGGCCTGACCTCCGGAGTGCTCGCAGCGAAGGTCAGCCGGTCGGTGGCCGAGAAGATCTGGGTCAAGACCAAGGGCGGCGACCCGCCGCGCAACCCGGCGTCGCGCGAGACGTCCTGGGGTGAGGCGCTCGGGTGGGCCGTCGCGACCGGGGTCGCCGCCGGCGTCGCCCGCCTGCTGGCGAGCCGGGGCGCCGCCCAGGCGTGGCAGAAGACCACCGGCAAGCTGCCGCCTGGGCTCGAAGAGGTGGGCAACTAGCGGCGCCGCGAGCCCTGAGTGACCTGGAGGCGACCGTGGGTAACGTGAAAGGTGTGACCGCCCCCGTCCTCGCCGGCGTCGATCTCGACATGCTGCTGAGCACGCGGTTGCGGCGCGGGCTCGCCGGGAGCGTGCTGGAGAAGCGCACCGCCACGATCGTCTTCGACGCCGTCGACTCGGGCGTCTGGACGGTCGAGATCGCCGGTGGACGAGGGCAGGTGCGCCGTGGATCGGCGAAGAACCCGACCGTCCTGGTCCGCAGCAGCATCGGCATCCTCGCCGGCATCGTGTCGGGGCGCGACTCCGGTCTCGCGGCCTTCCTCGACGGCAGGCTCACCGTCCGCGGCGACCTCGCCCTGAGCCTGCAGCTCGACGGGCTGTTCACGGAGGACGACGACCGGCCACCGTCCATGCCGCGCAGCCGCCAGACGCTGGCGATGGGGGTGCGCACCGCCTACCTCGAGGCCGGCCCGCCTGACGCACCGCCGGTGATCCTGCTCCACGGGCTGGGCGCCACGAACGCCAGCATGCTCCCGTGCCTCGCCGACCTGGCCGTGGACCACCGGGTGCTGGCACCGGACTCCCCCGGCTTCGGAGCCAGCGACGCCCCCCGGGGGCCCTACAGCCCCGCGTGGTTCGCCGCCTGGCTGGAGGCGTTCCAGCGGGTCACCGACAGCCGCGGAGCCGTGCTGATCGGGAACAGCCTGGGTGGCCGCATCGCTCTCGAGGCCGGGCTCACGCACCCCGCCTCGGTGCGCGCCCTGGTCCTGCTGGCGCCCTCGCCCGCGTTCCGCCGGCTGCGCCAGGTGGTCCCCCTGGTCCGCCGCGTCTCGCCGGAGCTCGCCCGCGTCCCGTGGCCGATGAGCCACCGGCTCGTGGTGGAGGGCATCCGGGGCATGTTCAGCCAGCCCGACCGCCTGCCCGGCCCCTGGTACGACGCGGCGGCCGACGAGTCGATCCGGGTCCTCAACGACCGGGCGCACCGGGTCGCCTTCATGTCCTGCGCGCGCCGGATCTACCTCGAGGACGCCTACGGAGCAGCCGGTTTCTGGCAGCGCCTGCCGACCCTGCTCCCGCCGGCGCTGTTCCTGTGGGGCGACCGCGACCGGCTGGTCCCCGCGTCGTTCGCGCGGCACGTCGCCCTGTGCCTGCCGGGTGCTGGCCAGATCGTCATGGAGGACTGCGGGCACGTCCCGCACTACGAGCACCCCGTCGAGACCATGGCGATGGTGCGCGGGTTCCTCGAGCACCTCTAGGGCGTACGGCGCAGCTGCTCGATCAGCGTCAGGCCCAGGGAGCGGGTCTCCCGGCGGTTGAGCTCGGCTCCGGCGACCGCGCCGGCCAGCAGGGGTGCGAGGGTCGCGAGGTTGCGGGCGAGGCGGCGGGCGACCCTGCGCCGCAGCTGCTGCCGCGCCGCCGCCGCGATC
>JAOPWP010000225.1 GCA_025965615.1 Frankiales bacterium | reverse complement strand
GCGCTGGTCGACCTGCCCGCCGTCCACATGAGCAACGCGATGGTGGCTGACCGCCACAAGCGGCGCGGAGCGGGCAAGGCCCTGGTCGCCGCCGCGGTGGGCTTCGCGGAGCAGCGGGGTCTCGACCAGCTGGTCGTGTCCGTGGCGCCCGGTTCCCGCGACGCGAACCGCTTCTTCGCCCGGCTCGGGTTCGCCCCCCTGGCCGTGCGGCGGGTGGCGCCGGTCGCGCAGGTGCGGCGTCACCTGGCCCAGCCCGAGAGCCGCCAGGTCGACGGGTCCTCGGGCCATTGGCCGCGGCGCCGGGTCCGCCTGCCCCGTATCGCGCTGGGCGCCGCCTCCGACAACGAGGCCTGACTCCTAGACTCGACGGCGTGGCCGCTGCGAAGAAGGACGACGCTGCTCGAGACGGCGACAGCGGGCTCCCGGCCCGCTCCCGACTGCTCCTGCTGGACGGGCACTCGCTGGCCTACCGGGCCTTCTTCGCGCTCCCCGTCGAGAACTTCTCGACCACCACCGGGCAGCCCACCAACGCCGTCTACGGCTTCACGGCCATGCTGATCAACGTCCTGCGGGACGAGCAGCCGACCCACGTGGCAGTGACCTTCGACGTCTCCAAGTCGACCTTCCGCACGGAGACCTACGCCGACTACAAGGCCGGTCGCGCCGAGACCCCCACCGACTTCAAGGGTCAGGTCTCGCTGGTGCGCGAGGTGCTCGACGCGCTGCGCGTACCCATCGTCTGCGCCGAGGGGTTCGAGGCCGACGACGTCATCGCCACCCTCGCTACGGCTGCCGAGGCCCAGGACATGGACGTCCTCATCGTCACCGGCGACCGCGACGCCTTCCAGCTCGTGACCGAGCGGGTCACCGTCCTCTACAACGCACGCGGCGTGTCCGACATGCGCCGCATGACCCCCGAGTCGGTTCAGGTGAAGTACGGCCTGTCGCCTGCGCAGTACCCCGAGTTCGCCGCACTGCGAGGCGATCCCAGCGACAACCTCCCGGGCATCGCCGGCCTGGGGGAGAAGACGGCCACCAAGCTCATCCAGCAGTACGGCGACGTCGCCTCCCTCATCGACCACGTCGACGAGGTCAAGGGCAAGGTCGGCGACAACCTGAGGGCCGGTGTCGCCAGCGTGCTGCGCAACCGCCAGCTCACCGAGCTGGTCCGCGACGTCCCCCTCGACGTCGGACCGCAGGACCTGCGCCTCGGCCAGTGGGACCGCGACGAGGTCCACAAGGTCTTCGACGCCCTGCAGTTCCGGGTCCTGCGCGAGCGGCTCTACGCCACCCTGTCGGCTGTCGAGCCCGAGGCCGACCAGGGCTTCGACATCGACTCGCGCGTGCTGGCCCCGGGCGAGGTGCGTGCGTTCCTCGACGGACTCCCGGCCGGCGTGCGGGTCGGCCTCGCTGTCCGGGGCACCTGGGGTCGGGGGACCGGCGACGCGAACGCCCTGGGGATCGCCTCCGGCTCACCGGAGGGTGAGGACGTGTCACAGGACGGCGCGTTCCTCGACCTGACCGCCCTCGACGCCGACGACGACGCGGCGCTGACCGCCTGGTTGGCCGACCCGACGGTGGAGAAGGCCATGCATGACGCGAAGGGCCCGCTGCTGGCTCTGCGCGCCCGGGGCTGGACCCTCGCTGGGCTCACCAGTGACACCGCCCTCGCGGCCTACCTGGCGCTGCCCGGCCAAGGAGTGTTCGACCTCGCCGACCTCGCCCTGCGCTTCCTGCGGCGCGAGCTGAGGGCCGATGCGCCCGAGGACGGCCAGCTGTCCTTCGACGGCGAGGAGGAGCACGTCGGCGCCGCCGACCTCGTCGTCCGGGCTCGTGCCGTCGCCGACCTCGCCGTAGCGCTGGACCAGGACCTCGAGCGGCGCGGGGGCACGGCCCTGCTGCGTGACCTCGAGCTTCCGCTGGTCGCCGTCCTGGCCGAGTGCGAGCGCACCGGCATCGCCGCCGACGTGGAGCACCTGGTCGCGCTCGAGTCGCGGCTGCGCGAGCAGGTGAAGGAGGCGGCGCAGGAGGCCTACGCCACGGTCGGGCACGAGTTCCACCTCGGATCGCCGAAGCAGCTGCAGGCGCTGCTGTTCGACGAGCTCGGGCTGCCGAAGACGAAGAAGATCAAGACCGGCTACACCACCGACGCTGATGCGCTGCAGAACCTGATCGGCACCCATCCCGTCATCGAGGCGCTGCTCCTGCACCGCGAGATGACCCGCCTGCTCATGGTGGTCGAGAAGCAGCTGCTGCCGACCGTGGCCGACGACGGCCGCATCCACACGACGTTCAAGCAGATGGTGGCGGCGACCGGACGCCTGTCGAGCGACAACCCCAACCTGCAGAACGTCCCGATCCGCACCCAGCAGGGTCGCGAGATCCGGCAGGGCTTCGTGGCCGGGCCCGGGTTCGAGTCGCTGATGACGGCCGACTACAGCCAGATCGAGATGCGGATCATGGCCCACCTGTCCGAGGACGCCGGTCTGGTCGAGGCGTTCATGACGGGGGAGGACCTGCACACCTTCGTGGCATCACGGGCCTTCGGCGTGCCGCTGGACCAGGTCGACGCCGAACTGCGCCGCAGGGTCAAGGCCATGTCGTACGGCCTGGCGTACGGCCTGTCCGCCTTCGGCCTGGCGGGGCAGCTGCGGATCAGCGTCGACGAGGCCAAGGAGCAGATGCAGGCGTACTTCGAGCGCTTCGGCGGCGTGCGCGACTACCTGCGCGACGTCGTCGCCCAGGCCCGCAAGGACGGCTACACCTCGACCCTGCTGGACCGGCGGCGCTACCTGCCGGACCTCACGTCCGACAACGGCCAGCGACGGTCGATGGCCGAGCGGATGGCGCTGAACGCCCCCATCCAGGGGAGCGCCGCCGACATCATCAAGCTGGCCATGCTGGGGGTCTCCCGGTCCCTGGAGCAGGCTGGCATGCGCTCCCGGTTGCTGCTGCAGGTGCACGACGAGCTGGTGCTCGAGGTGGCGGACGGCGAGCGCGAGGCGCTCGAGGTGCTGGTGCGGCGTGAGATGGGTGGCGCCTACCCGTTGAGCGTGCCCCTCGACGTGAGCGTCGGCGTGGGCCGGACCTGGGACGACGCCGGTCACTGAGCCGTCCGTCCGCGTCCTTGCCCGACGACGGCCACGCGCGGGCGACAGCGACTGAGGCCGCTCGCTGGCACCGCGACTAGATCGGGCTGGCGTCAGCCGCAGCGGCGACGAGCTCGGCCAGGGTGTCCGTCAGGTGGTCGGCCAGGTCGGCGAGGTCCGGAAGGGCGTCGGCGTCGCCGAGCAGCCCGTACGTCACCTGTCCGTGGTAGCTCACGATCGCGATGGCCAGCAGGTGCTCCGGGGCGAGGAAGGCCAGCGGAACGAGCTCCTCGAGCTGGCGCCCGAGCACGTAGATCGGCACCTGGGGCCCGGGGACATTGGTGACCAGCAGGTTGTAGACCCGGCTGCTGAAGCCGAGCCGGGACGCTCGGGCGAGGATCGCCGGGGGCAGGGCGTTCTCGAGCGATGTGAGCACCGCGGCGCCCTCGGCCTGCCGGCTGGTCTTCAGGTGCCCCATGGAGCGGTGCACCGCGGCGAGGCGCTCGACCGGGTCGGCGATGTCGACGGGCAGCGGGGCCATCATGACGGCGATCTCGTTGCCGGCTGAACCGGACGAGTCCCCGGTCCTCAGCGACACCGGGACGCAGGCGCGAAGCGCGAGTCCTTGCACCTGCTCGCCCCGCGCCTCGAGGAAGCGCCCGAGTGCTCCGGCGACTGCCGCCAGCACGACGTCGTTGACCGTCGCGCCGAACGCGCTCTTGACGGTGCGGTAGTCCGCGAGCGAGGTGCGCACCACCTCGACGCGTCGGTGCGGCCCCGGAGGCGCGTTCAGCACCGAGGGCGGCGCCGCGTTGACGATGGGTCCGAGGGCCGCACCCAGTGCGCCCGCCACCCCGGCGACCTCGCGGACCGCGGCCTTCGGGCTGGTGGACAGCTGGACCCCCTTGGCGCTGAGCCGGACCAGGTTGCGCACGGCCCCCACTGCTCCGTGCGCGAGCAGGCCGACGGGGCCGGGGGTCGCGGCCGGCTGCCAGGGGACAACGTCAGTCGGTCCCGAATCGGGGGACAGGTCGAACAGTGCCGTCAGCAGGTCGATCCCACCCACCCCGTCGATCATCGCGTGGTGGGTCTTCGTGATCAGGGCGAAGCGGTCGTCGGCGAGCCCCTCCACGAGCCACATCTCCCACAGGGGCTTGGTGCGGTCCAGGCGCTGCGAGACGATCCGGGACACGAGCGTCAGCAGCTGCTCGTCTCCGCCGGGCGCGGGCAGGGCCGTGTGGCGCACGTGGTAGCCGATCCGGAAGCTCGCGTCCTCCACCCACACCGGGCGTCCCGTGCCCAGGGGCATCTTGACCAGTTTCTGCCGGTACCGGGGGACCAGCGGCAGGCGTGACGCGATGTGCGTACGGAACTCCTGCCCGGTGGGGGCGGGTCCTGCGAAGACACCGAGCCCGCCGATGTGCATGTGCGCTCCGCCGTCCTCTTGGTGCAGGAAGCCGGCATCGACGCTGGTCAGGCGATCGAGGTGAGCCTGGGGCACGGTGCGCTCCATCTGTGGGGGATCTTCCGGGGGGCATGACAGCACGACGCCCCGTCCGGCTGGACACCGGACGGGGCGTGGACGTGCGGAGAGCGTGGAGCCTAGGCGCCGACGCTGGCCTTGCGACCGCTCACGAAGCCACCAGCGATGCCGCCGAGCAGCAGCAGGACACCCCCGGCGCCGAGGCCGAGGTTGCGCGCCATGTTGCTGTCGTTCTCGCCGCTGGCCAGCCGTGCCGTGATGTCACCCTTGGTCTGGCTGAGCACCCAGGTGGTGTTCGCGGCACCCGGGATCGTGTTCACCAGGGCGGTGGAGGCGTCCAGGCCGGCCAGCTGCTGGCGGGCCAGGGCCGTGCCCTGCTTGAACTGCGACTGCAGGACCGCGACGGCCTTGGTGTTGACGTCGCTGAGGCCCTGTCCCACTGCGGTCTCCCCGGTGATGACGGCACCGAGGCCTTCGGCGATGGCACCGGAACCGTCAGCAGCCGCCGGGAGGCCATCGGACAGCTTCTTGTTGCCCTCAGCGATCTTCTTGACGCCCGCGGCGAGCGCGGTGGATCCCGTGGCGATCTGGCCCGTGCCCGCAGCGAGGTCCTTGCTGCCGGTGTAGGCCGAACCTGCGCCCGTGGCCAGCTGCTGGACCCCTCCCACCGCGTTGGTGAGGCCGCTCACCAGCGACGCCAGCCCCTCGGCGATGCCGGGCTTGTTGACGTCACCACTCCTCAGGCCTGCGGCGATCTTGTTGAGGCCCAGGGTGAGGCCGTTGTCCACGACGCCGTCGCCGTTGGTGTCCACGCCGTCCACGCCTGCCTTCAGGGCCCGGACGCCCTCGATGGCAGAGCTCAGGCCGGTAGCGGCAGCATCCGGGCCCGGCTGAGATGGACCGTTCGACGGTGTTCCGCTGATGGCACCCAAGCTCGGGACGATCCCCGGAGGCAGGTTCGGGTCCGTCGTGTTCGTCAAGCCGACCACGATCCCGCTCAGGCCGGCGCCGGCCCCGCCAAGTGCTGCAGCAGCTGCGGCCTGCTTCTGCTTGAGGCCACCCGTGTCACCCGCTCCGAGCATCCCCACGGGGTGGTCGATCCCGAACAGCGCGGTGTTCACCGCCTGACACGGGCTCTGCGTCGCAGGGGTACCAGGCGACGGCAGCGAAGTCGCCGGGCAGGAAGGGAAGATGCCTTCGCGGGCCCTGTCTACGAGCGCCTTGAGCTGGTCGGCGCCTCCGCCGGTCCGGCTGCCGTCGACCGAGCCGAGCCGGACCTGCTCGACCGCGTAGCGGATGGTGCTGCCGGGGACGTCCGGGTCTCCGAGTCCAGGCAGGATCTTGGTCTCGATGCCGGCCTTGATCTGGTCGACACCGCCCTTGGCGGCAGGCAGGCCCTCGACCGCGGTCGTCGCCGGGTTGTCCAGCAGCAGGCCGAGGCCACCACTGATCTTGGCCACACCGTTCAGGATCGTGCCGTCCGTGGCCGGGGCGCCCAGACCCGCGCGGAGCTGGTCCACACCCGCAGCCAGCGTCTTGGCGCCGGCGAGCGCCTTCGGCAGGCCCTCGACGGCGCTGAGCGTGTTGAGCCCCCCGCTGATCAGGGCCAGGCCATCCGAGAGCTTGTTGGCACCGGCGTCGAGCTTGCCGGCGCCGACGGAGAGGTCACCCGCGCCCTTTGAGGCGGCCACGCCACCCGTGGCGAGCTGCTCCGCTCCGTCGACCGCGCCGACGAGCCCGGTGTTGAGCTTGATGGCACCGTCCTCGAGCTTGCCGAGGCCCTCGAGGAGCTTGCCGACGCCCTCGGACAGCTTGGTCAGGCCCTCGCTGGCGCCGGTCCCGACCGTGCCGAGGATGCCGTTGCCGTTGACCGTGGCGTTGGCCGCCTGGGCGGTCGCCGACAGGCCCTGCTCGGAGTTCGGGGAGACCGTCGCGACGTCGAGCCGGGCGATCGGCTCGCCCTTGCCCTTCGCCGAGAAGCTGACATCGGTGATGGGGGCACCGATCGGGGAGAACAGCACCATCGACCACACGAGCTCGCTGCTGCCGTCCGCGAGCTTGGTGATCCGGGCGCCGAACGCCGTGACGTCGGTGCGGGACGCCGGCAGGCGGACGGACAGCTGGGCGACGAGCGGGAGGGCGACGTCCTGCTCGACGGTGGCGGGGAGACCGTCCGGCCCGACGTACTCGACCGTCTTCTTCTGCACGGAGGTGTTCTGCACCTGGTAGTTCGTCGTGGTGACGTCGCCCTCGCTGGCCTGCGAGATCCCGATCTTGACGGGGATGTCGGAGGCGGATGGTGCGGGGCCGTCCGGGAGGCGCTCGACGGACGAGACGCTGCCGTCACCGGCGATGAGGGCCCGCACCGTCGTCGGCTCGCCGGTCTGCGCGTAGGCGAGGGTGGGCGCGAAGGCGATGCCGAAGACGACCGCCAGTGCACCGGTGCGGGTCAGGGCCGTACGGGTGTTCCGCTGGGGGCACGGGCTGGTCATCTGAGAAGAACCTCTCGAGTGGTGTGACGGGGAGGAGATGGCGGAACGGGTCAGGGGGCTCATGCGGTCTTCGGCTTCTCGGCGGCGCTGCTCTGAGCAGCTTTCACACTGGTCTTGAGCGCTCGGCGAGAAAGCACTCCCGTGAAGATGATGGCCAGGATCAGCGAGAGGCCGGTGAAGACCTCGCTGATCCAGTTGGCCACGCCGGCCAGGCTCAGGCCGTTGATGTTGATCTGCAGGAAGTAGATCGCGACCAGGGACCCGAGCACGTTGAGCTTGCCGAGCTTGAAGCAGGCCGCCCCGAGGAAGGCTGCGGCGATGGCCGGCAGGGTGAACTGCTGGCCGATCTGGGGGTTGGCCGAACCGGCGTTGGCCACGAGCAGGACGCCACCGAGGCCGGAGAGGCCACCGGAGAGCACGAACGACATCTGGATGTCGCGCTCGACCCGGATGCCGACGAGGCGGGAGGCGGCCTTGTTCGAGCCGATGGCGTGCAGGTTGCGGCCGTACGGCGTCTGCTCCAGCAGGTACCAGACGAGGAACGCGACCACGACGAGGACGTAGACCAGCTTCGGAACGCCGAGGAACTTGCCGCTGCCGAAGCCCACGAGGTCCTGCGGGATGCCCTGCAGGATCGAGACGCCCTTGGAGTACCAGTTGACGGCTCCGAGGATGATCGCGGCCGTTCCGAGCGTGATGATGAACGAGTCGATCTGGAAGTACGTGACCAGCAGGCCGTTCACCAACCCGACCAGCAGGCCCATCGCGATGCCGAAGAGCACGCCCACGAACAGCGGCGCCCCGGTCTCGGAGTAGAGCCCGGCCGTGGCGATGGCCGACAGGCCGGCGGTCGAGCCGATCGACAGGTCGAGGTTGCCGCTCACCATCGGGATCAGCAGGCCGAGCGTGAGGATCGCTGGGATGGCTTGGCTGCCCGCGACGTTCGAGAGGTTGGCCGTCGAGAAGAAGATGTCGCCGGTCTTGCCCCAGAAGGTGTAGAGCAGGAACGAGGCGACGAGCAGGATGACCAGGGAGTACTGGGCCATGTAGGCGCCGACGCCCTTGCTCGGCCGGGCCGAGGGAGCGCCGCCACCGCCGCCGCGGCGGCCTGAGCCGGTCTTGCTCTGCTCGCGCAGCGTCTCAGCAGCGGGCGGAGCCTCGGTGCGCGGAACGGGTAGTGCTTCGGTCACGTCGGACCTCTCGGGGCGGGGACTGGTGGTCATCGGACGGACTCGGCGAGGTTCATGAGCTCGGTGAGCCGGTGGGCCTCCAGAGGCGGCCGGACGTCGGTGGCGATCCGGCCGTTGCGGAGCACGAGCACCCGGTCGCAGGCGTGAGCGAGCTCCTCGGGGTCGCTGGCCACGAGCAGGACCGAGCAACCGGCCTCGGTCGCCTCGCGGACGAGGGCGTAGATCTCGGCTCGGGCCTGGATGTCGACGCCCTGGGTGGGCTCGTCGAGCAGCAGGACGGCCGGCTTGCGACGCAGCCACCGGGCGATGACGACCTTCTGGGCGTTGCCGCCGGAGAGGGTCTCGACCGGCTGACTGTCGTGGACGACGCGGATGAGGAAGCGTGAGATCGCCGTGGCGCTGTCGCGCTTCTCGGCGTCGTGCTTGAACAGCAGCTTCGAGAAGTAGCTGTTGGCGTCTCCGGCCGTCATGTTGTGGCGCACGCTGTTGCCCTGGAACAGGGCATCGGCCTGCCGCTCCTCGGGGACGTAGGCCATGCCCGCGGCCATCGCGTCGGAGGGGGTCTCGAAGCGCACCTCCCGGCCGCTCAGCGAGACAGATCCGGCGTTGGCCTTGTAGGCGCCGAACAGCATGCGCAGGAGCTCCGAGCGACCGGAGCCGAGCAGCCCGGCGATGCCGAGGACCTCGCCCTTGTGCAGGTCGAAGGAGACGTCCGTCAGCGGCCCACCGCTCAGGCCCCGGGCCGAGAGGACGACGTCGTGCTCAGGCGCGTCGGTCGGCTCGGGGTACATGCGGTCCAGGGAGCGGCCGACGATCAGCTCGACCAGGTCGGCCTCGGACAGCCCCTTCGCGTCGACCGTGGCGACCTTCTTGCCGTCGCGCAGGACCGTGACCCGGTCGGCGACCGAGAGCACCTCGTCCAGCCGGTGGCTGACGTAGAGGATGGTCTGCCCCGACGCCGCGTAGCGGCGCAGGCTGTCGAGCAGGTGGTTGACCTCGGTCGGGGGCAGTGCCGCCGTCGGCTCGTCGAGCACCAGCACGCCTGTGTCGGCGTCCTCGCGGTCCTGGACGGCACGGATGATGGCCACCCGGGTCCGGTCTGCTGCCCGCAGCTCACCGAGCGGGGTGGTCGGCGAGGCGTGGACCCCGAAGCGCTCGAGCAGCTCGGCGGTGTGCTTGTTCAGCTGCTTCCAGGCGATGCCACCGGTGCGGGTCTTGGGGAACTCCGTGCCGAACGCGATGTTCTCGGCGATGGAGAGGTCCTTGAACACCGCCGGCTGCTGGTGGACGAAGCGCAACCCGGCCTCGTAGGCCTTGTCGCTGCTCCACCCGTCGAGGGACTGGGTCGAGTCACCGAGCTGCAGGACCGCCCCCGGCTCGGCGTCGACGACCCCGGCGAGCACCTTGATCAAGGTGGACTTGCCGGAGCCGTTGCCGCCGAGGAGTGCGTGCACCTCGCCCGGACGGACGTCGAGGTCGACGCCGTCCAGGGCGAGGATGCCGTTGTACGCCTTGGACAGCTCCGACACCCGCAGGACCGACGACGTCGCCGTCGCGCTTGCGGGAGAGGTCATCAGACGCCCCAGGCCTTCTTGTAGATGTCCTTGAACTTGACCGGCGGGACGAACGGGCCGGACTTGGGCAGGTTGTGGCCCTTGTCGACCAGCTGCCACCCGAGGCCCGAGTCGACGATCGGCGCACCGGTGAACAGCGAGTTCATGGTGTCGACAGACGCCCAGCCGTTCCAGTCGGACGGCGCGATGTTCACCGCGTTGACGCCCTGGCCCGCGCGCAGCAGGTCGAGCTCGGGCGCGAAGCCCTCACCGCCCATCACGTAGAGCTTCTGGGCCCGACCGGACTGCACGACGGCGGGAGCGAATCCGAGCAGCGTTGCCGAGGTGTAGGGGCTCTTGACCGCGTTGGCCTCGGGGTGCTGCAGCAGAGCGGTCGTGGCCTTCTGCTGGAGGTTCGGGCCCAGCTCGGAGCCGGCGAACTCGATCTCGGCGACGACCGAGCAGCCGGTGCACTTCTTCAGCTCGTCGAGGAAGCCCTTGCCGGTGTACTTCAGCACGGTCACGGTCGGCGAGTTGAAGAAGACGACCTTGGCCTTGCCGCCGGTCGCGGCGATGACGGCCTTGGCCTGGTCTGCGCCGTACTTCTCGGTGAAGGCGCCGTAGTTCGTCACGCCGTCGCCGAAGTTGATCCGGTCGGTGAACAGGGGCGCGTCCGTGCCGCCGAAGACCGGGTCGTTGCAGTCGAAGGAGTAGATGCCGATGACCTTGATGCCCTTGGCCTTGGCCTCCTGGAGCGGTCCCTTGACGCCGGGGCAGTCCACGGCCTGCAGGATGATGCCGTCGACGCCGGCCGCGATGGCCTGGCGCACGAGGGCGGGCGCGTTCGCCGGGTTGAGCTGCACGTCGTAGATGGCGGTCTGCCAGCCGATGGCCTTCGCGGCCTCCTCAGCGGAGCCGACGGGGACCGACGAGGAGATGGAGGCCTGTCCGGCGGACAGGATCGCGATCTTCTTGCCCTTGGCAGCGGGGCGCGGGGTGGAGGCGGGCTCGCGCAGCGTGCCCTTGTAGTTCAGGCCGGCGTCGCTGGCTGCAGCAGCACCGGAGGCGGCAGGGGCGACCGGGCCGGTCTCGGGCGTCGCGGTCTCGGTCTCGTCGGATGAGCCGCAGCCGGCGAGCAGGAGAGCGGCGGCGAGGCCGGCTCCGACCAGGCTGGTCGAGCGCTTGGTGAGGCGCAAGGTCATGGGGAGTCCGCTCCAGGTGCTGGGATGTGTGAGTTGGACCATAGGTCGCGCGGAAACATACCGAACGGTGTTCGGAACTAAATAGCTCGAAAGGACCATGGTTGCGTGGTCACCGGGGTACGCAGACCGGACATGTGCGCCCAGAACGGGACATCTTCAGCGTGTGAGGTCTGCCACCACGAGCATGGAGCCGGGCAGGAGGTGACCGCGCAACGGGCTCCACTGGCCCCACTCCCGGGCGTGTCCCGGCGGCCACTCGGGCTCGATGACGTCGCGGAGGACGAACCCGGCCCCCACCAGGTCGCGCACCCGGTCGCCCAGCGTCCGGTGGTGCTCGACGTAGACCGCTCTCCCGTCGGCGTCGACCTCCACGTAGGGCGTCCGGTCGAAGTAGGACTGCTGGACGGTGAGCCCCGCGGGGCCCGGGTCGTCGGGGAAGACCCACCGCACCGGGTGGGTGACGGAGAAGACGAGGCGGCCCCCGGGTCGCAGGACCCGCGCGAGCTCGCGCATGGTTCCCGCGGAGTCCGCCACGAACGGGATCGCACCGAAGGCCGACGCCACGACGTCGAAGACAGCGTCGCGGAACGGCAAGGACTGCGC
This sequence comes from Frankiales bacterium, assembly GCA_025965615.1. Taxonomy (GTDB): domain Bacteria; phylum Actinomycetota; class Actinomycetes; order Mycobacteriales; family SCTD01; genus SCTD01. The sequence goes on along the minus strand of JAOPWP010000225.1, from coordinate 704 downwards.
GTCGGCCTGCACCAGGCGCGGGACCGTCACCCCGCTGCGCCGGTCCAGGCGGCGGGCCTCGGCCAGCTGACCGGCCGACACGTCGAAGGCCGTGACCCGGGCTCCAGCGGTCACCAGCCAGCGCGCCCCCTGCGCGGCGCCGCACCCCACCTCGAGGACGTCCCGGCCCTGCACGTCCCCCAGCAGCCGGGCCTCGGCCTCGCGGACGCCCTCGGGGCACCAGAGCAGGTCGACGTCACCCAGGAAGTCCCCATGCTCACGCTGGTAGGAGGGCGCCTCCGCGTCCCACCAGGAGCGGTTGGCCCGGGCGCTCTCGGCCGGTCCGGCCGGCCGGTGCTCCACCCCTGCGGGCTCTTTGCCCTGTGCGACCTGCGGGCCTAGACTCGGCGCACGCGCTGCGGGCGCGCTCTCTGTGCTGCCCGTCACCGCCGAACCACCTTCCCCACGTCCCCAGCCGGGGGGCGCGACGACACCATCCACGCCGGAGCCGACTCCTTGACATCCACCCTAGACACCCCCACCACGCCCCAGGTCGCCGTCAACGACATCGGGAGCATGGAGGACTTCCTCGCCGCCATCGACGAGACGATCAAGTACTTCAACGACGGAGACATCGTCGAAGGCACCATCGTCAAGGTCGACCGCGACGAGGTCCTGCTCGACATCGGCTACAAGACCGAGGGCGTCATCCCCTCGCGCGAGCT
>JAOPWP010000197.1 GCA_025965615.1 Frankiales bacterium | reverse complement strand
GTCGACGAGGCCCACCGGCTGGGCATGGTCAGCAAGGTGTTCCCTCGCGACGAGCTGGCGGAGCGCACCCTCGACTTCGCTCGCCGACTGGCCAAGACCAATACCATGGCGGCGCTGCTGATCAAGGAGTCCGTGAACCAGACCGTCGACAACATGGGCTTCTACAACGCGCTGCAGGCCTGCTTCACGCTGCACCAGCTCAACCACTCGCACTGGGCAGAGGTCCACGAGGACGGCTACCCGGCCGGGCTGCCCGAGGACGGGGTGGTGCGCTGGAGCGAGGCGCCGCCCGTCGTGCCGCTCGAGAAGCACGTCGCCGATCCGCACCTGGCACCCACTCCGGCCAGCGCCTGACCCTGCCGCCTGGCAGGGGGCTCCCTGCCAGGCGGCACGCAGGGGCCTTCCCCCGCACCGCCGCGGCTAGGGTCGCCAGGGGGACGTCCGGGGACGGGAGCTGGCGCATGGCTGGACGGGACGACGCGGTGGTCTTCCCGTGCTGACGGCGAGCGATCACGCTGCCGCCTACATGCGGCGACTGATCTTCGAGGGGGAGCTCCGTCCCGACTCCCGCATCCCTCAGGACCAGGTGGCACTCGCCCTCGGCATCAGCCGGATCCCCGTGCGCGAGGCGCTCATCGCCCTCGCCAGCGAGGGCTACGTGACGATCGCCGCCCACCGCGGCGCGTTCGTCAACGCCTTCACGGACGAGGACGTCGCGGACCACTTCGAGCTGCGGGGGCACACCCGCGCCGTCCTGGCCCGGCGCGCGGCGGTGCGCCGGGACCCCGAGCTGCCCGGGCGTCTCGCGATGGTCGTCTCCAGGATGCGGGAGACGGACGACCCGGACGCCTTCCTCGCGATGAGCGAGGAGTCGCAACGGCTGCTGTGGGAGGTCGGCGGGTCGAGCCGCCTCCAGTCGGCATTCGACCGGTTCAGCAACTTCGTCCCCGGTAACTACTACGCCGTCATCCCCGGTGCTGTCGCTCTCGGGCGTGACTGGTCGGCGCGTGAGGCGGCTGCGCAGAGGGACTACGACCCGGACGCCGCCGTCCGCGCGGCCGTCGAGTCCAGCGTCGCGTACGGCACGGAGGTGATCCGCTTCCTTCGCAGTCGGGGGCAGCTGGCGGCCGTGGAAACGGCAAGCCCTGGATGGCCCGTCCGGATTGGATGAAGTATACGATCCGCCGGTGATGCAGGGACGCGAGACGGCGCGCCGGTGACGCCACGGCCCGGTCGCCGTCGTACCGGTCCGCCTCGGGCGCCCGACCCAGCCGGGCGCACCCTGCCCGCACTCGCCTTCGCAGCTCTGGTCTTCGCGCTCTCGCAGACGGCGCTGATCCCGGCCATCCCAGGGATTGCACGCACGGTCGGAACGTCGACAGCCGCCGCGACGTGGACGCTGTCCGCGTACTTCCTGTCGGCGGCCGTCTGCACGCCGATCCTGGGTCGCCTCGGCGACATGTTCGGCAAGCGACGACTGCTCCTCGTCTCGCTCGGCTTCCTCGCACTCGGTTCCGCCGTCTCGGCCCTCGGCGACACCCTCGGTGTGGTGGTGGCCGGGCGTGTGCTCCAGGGGGCAGGCAGCGGGGTCTTCCCGCTCTCCTTCAGCATCCTGAGGGACGTCCTGCCACGTCGGCGGGTCAGCAGCGCCATCGGGAGTGTCGCGGCGATCGCCGGTATCGGGGCCGGCCTTGGGCTCGTCCTCGGGGGCGTGCTGGTGGACCACCTGTCCTTCCGGGCCATCTTCTGGGCCACGGGCGGAGTCACCCTGCTGGCCGCCGTGGCTGTGGCCGCGCTCGTCCCCTGCTCCACTCTTCGATCCCCGGGCCATGTCGACGTCCTCGGCGGAGCCGCTCTTGCCGTCGTCATCCTGACTCCTCTGGTGGGGGTGTCCCGGGCCGGACAGGTCGGCTGGTCGAGCCCCGCGACCCTCGCACTCCTGGGGGCGAGCCCCCTGCTCGCTGCAGGCTGGGTGCTCCTCCAGCGGACGACGCGCCAACCGCTGATCGACGTGCGCCTGCTGGCTCAACCGCGCGTGCTGCTGACGAACGTGTCCACGTTCCTCGTCGGGGCCGGCATGTTCGGGGTGCTCATCCTCATCCCGGAGCTCGCGCAAGCTCCCCGCTCGACCGGCTACGGCTTCGGCGTCGACGCGACCTCTGCCGGTCTGCTCCTCGTCCCGGGAGCACTTCTGGGGTTGGGGTGCGGCCCGCTGACCGGTCGCCTGGTCGAGAGCTTCGGAGCGAAGGTGCCCCTCGTGACGGGCGCCTGCACGGCGGCGTGTGGGCTGGTCCTGCTCGGGCTCCGCCACGGCTCGGTGCTCGAGGTGATGGCGTGGGCGTCGGTGCTGTTCGTCGGCACGAACCTGGCCTTCGCCGCCATGCCCAACCTGGTGATGGAGGCAGTCGACGCGCGCCGTACGGGCGAGGCGACCGGCATGAACACCCTGGTCCGGTCCGCCGGCTCCTCGGTCGGGTCGCAGGTGATGGCGGCGACCTTGGCGGGCAGCGTCGCGCTCGACGGGTTCCCCAGCGAGCGCGGCTTCACGACAGCGTTCCTGCTGGCGGCCGGCATCGCCTTCGCCGGCGCCGGGGCTGCGGTCCTCATCCCTCACCGGCTCCCGGAGGCGGATGGCGCGGCGCCTGTTTGAGGCGGCCGCCGCGGGCAGCGTCCGGCCGGGCAGCGGCTGCTCGGACAGGTCCGGACAGTGATCGACGCCGGACCCCCGGGTCCCACCTGGAGCGGTAGGACCCGGAAGGCCGACGTCGATCGAGGGCCGCCGCTCGGAACGGCCCGCTCGTGAGGGACTACGCGCGAGGGTCGCCGGCGACGTCCTTGACGGTCCAGCGGAAGGCCACGCCGTGGGTCGTGGACGGGTCGCTCAGGATCGTCGTGTCGTCGCGGACGAGGGTCTTGATGCCCTTGGACGCGAGGTACTCCTCAGCCTTGTCGAGGTCCTTCACGCGGTACGCCGCGGCGTGGTGGCACTCCTTGTTCGCGGCCAGGTCCTCCGCCGCCAGGGTGCCGTCGCGGGTCACCTTGGCGAGCTCGACGACGGTGTCGCCCATGAGGACGTAGAGGTTCTGGGTCCCGGTCAGCTCGGACGAGTCTTCGTCGAGCAGCGTGCCGCCCAGGGCGTCGACGTAGACCTTCTTGGCGCGGTCGAGGTCGTTGGTGAGCACCGTCGTGTAGGCCAGCCGCATCAGGCCGAGCGGGTGGTTGTTCTCCCACCAGGTCGGGTCCCAGTCGGCCCCGAAGCGGGGGTCCAGCTCCTCGATGATGGTGCCCTCGCGGCGCATGAACTCCAGCTGGGTGATGGTGTCCTTGGGGTGGGTCATGATCGCCGACTCGGGACCAGGGCGCTCGGTCGTCTGGACGCCACCATCGATGTAGACCCTGATGCCGTTGTCGACGCAGCGCTGCCACATCTCGCCGGGGTCGTCGGTGTACCAGGCGATGGAGTGCCAGTGGTTGCCGAAGCGGTTGTAGAACCGCCCGAGTGGCATGTCCTCCCAGCCCTCGATCCG
>JAOPWP010000184.1 GCA_025965615.1 Frankiales bacterium | reverse complement strand
GAGGGGTCGCTGCGCCTGGTCTGCACCCAGGAGCGCATCCTGAAGATCTTCCGGATCACCGGCCTCACCAAGGTCTTCCCGATCCACACCTCGGTCGAGGAGGCCGTGGCCGCGACGGACTAGGTCTGCCGCCACCCCTACGCCATGGCCCTCGTCGAGCTGCAGATCAGCCCCCTCCCCTCCCACGTCCGAACCGCCCGCCTGGTGGCCGTCGCGGCTGCCCGCCGAGCCGGCCTCGACGACGAGCTGGTGGACGAGCTGAGACTGGCCGTCGGCGAGGCGTGCTCGCGCGCTGTCGGCCTGCACGCCCAGCACGCTCCGGATGCCCTCGTACGCGTCACCGTCAGCGACGACGTCACGGGGCTGACCCTGACCGTCGTCGACGCCGGTCCCGCGGCGGGGCCCGTGCCGGAGGACCCGCTCGAGGGCCTGCTCGCCGAGGACGCCCCCGCCGGTGACGACGAGATGGCCGACCCGGACGTCGCACTCGCCGTCCTGCACGGGCTCGTGGACGACATGACCGTCGAAGCAGAGGACCGCGGCACCGTCGTCACGCTGCGGTGGCCCCTGCCCTTCCGGGCCTCGGGCCCGCGCTCCACCGTCCTGTCCTGACCGGCTGACCCGGTCCTCCCCGGCGCGTCTGTGAGCCAGACCACTCCGGATCGGTATGCTCCCGCCACCCGGCTCGCCGGGTGGGTTCGCTGTGCCTGAGGGCGGCCCAGAGCGGTCAGGACCAGACCCCCTCCGACGACGGAGCCGGGGCAGCGCACGGACGCAGGAGGACGCACCAGCGTGAGAGACACAGCCGTGACTCGGCTCGCCGTCGAGGGCGGGCAGCTCGCCTCGGTCAACGACGGCGACAACCTCATCATCTACCTCATCCTGGCCACCTCCCTGGTGGCGCTGGGCTTCGCGGCCCTGTTCGCCAAGGAGGTCCTGGCCGCCGGTCAGGGCACTCCGAAGATGATCGAGATCTCCAAGGCGGTCCAGGAGGGCGCCGCGGCCTACCTGTCGCGGCAGTTCCGGACCCTGCTGCTGTTCGCCGCCCTGGTCTTCCTGCTGCTGTTCCTGCTCCCGTCCGACAGCACCTCCGTGCGCGTCGGCCGGCCGCTGTTCTTCCTCGTCGGGGCCGGCTTCTCCGCCCTCGTGGGCTTCATCGGCATGACGCTGGCGACGCGCACGAACCTGCGGGTCGCCAACGCCGCGAACGAGTCGGGCACCAAGCGGGCGCTCCGGCTGGCGTTCCGCGCCGGCGGTGTGGTCGGCATGTTCACGGTCGGCCTCGGCCTGCTGGGCGCCACCCTCGTGCTGATCATCTACGACGACGACGCCCCCCGCGTGCTCGAGGGCTTCGCCTTCGGTGGCGCACTGCTCGCCATGTTCATGCGCGTCGGCGGTGGCATCTTCACCAAGGCCGCCGACGTCGGCGCCGACCTGGTCGGCAAGGTCGAGCAGGGCATCCCCGAGGACGACCCGCGCAACGCGGCCACGATCGCCGACAACGTCGGCGACAACGTCGGCGACTGCGCCGGCATGGCCGCCGACCTGTTCGAGTCCTACGCGGTCACCCTGGTCGCGGCCCTGATCCTCGGCCAGGTCGCCTTCGGCTCGCAGGGCCTGGTCTTCCCGTTGATCGTCCCCGCCATCGGCGTGCTCACCGCGCTGGTCGGCATCTACGGCACGTCGCCGCGCGACAGCGACCGCAACGGCATGAACGCGATCAACCGCGGCTTCTTCCTGTCCGCGGTCGTCTCGGCCGTCCTCGTCGCCATCGCGGCCTTCCTCTACCTGCCCGCGACGTTCGCCGAGCTCGACGGCGGTGCCGAGTCCGACCAGGACCCGCGCCTGATCGCCATCGGAGCCGTGATCATCGGCATCGTGCTGGCCAGCCTCATCCAGGTCCTCACCGGCTACTTCACCGAGGTGAACCGCAAGCCGGTCCAGGAGATCGGCAAGAGCTCGCTCACCGGTCCCGCCACGGTCATCCTGGCCGGCATCTCCGTCGGGCTCGAGTCGGCGGTCTACTCGGCCATGCTGATCGGCGGCGCCGTCTACGCGGCGTTCCTGCTCGGCGGCGGCTCGACCGTCGTCGCGCTGTTCGCCGTGGCCCTGGCCGGCACCGGACTGCTCACCACGGTCGGCGTCATCGTCGCGATGGACACCTTCGGACCGATCAGCGACAACGCCCAGGGCATCGCGGAGATGTCCGGCGAGGTCACCGAGGAGGGTGCGCTCGTCCTCACCAGCCTCGACGCGGTCGGCAACACGACCAAGGCCATCACCAAGGGGATCGCGATCGCGACGGCGGTCCTCGCGGCGACCGCGCTGTTCGGGTCGTTCCGGACCGAGGTCGAGCGCGCGCTGATCGAGGCGGGGCGTTCGGCTGACGACTTCTCGCTGTCGATCGAGAAGCCCAACCTGCTGTTCGGGCTGATCATCGGTGCTGCCGTCGTGTTCCTGTTCTCGGGCCTCGCGATCCAGGCGGTGTCCCGCGCCGCGGGTCGCGTCGTGTTCGAGGTCCGCGAGCAGTTCCGGACCAAGCCGGGAATCATGGACTACACCGAGAAGCCCGACTACGCCCGCGTCGTCGACATCTGCACCAAGGACTCGCTGCGCGAGCTGGCGACCCCGGGTCTGCTCGCGGTGCTCAGCCCGATCGCCGTCGGCTTCGCCCTCGGCTACCAGCCCCTCGGTGCCTTCCTCGCCGGCGCCATCGCGGCCGGCGTGCTCATGGCGGTGTTCCTGTCCAACTCCGGTGGGGCCTGGGACAACGCCAAGAAGCTGGTCGAGGACGGCACCCACGGCGGCAAGGGCAGCTCGGCGCACGAGGCCACGATCATCGGCGACACCGTCGGCGACCCGTTCAAGGACACCGCGGGTCCGGCGCTCAACCCGCTGCTCAAGGTGATGAAACTCGTCGCCCTGCTGATCGCCCCGACCGTGGTGCAGTACGGCATCGGCGAGGACGAGAACCTCGGCGTCCGCTTCGTGATCGCCACGATCGCCATCGTCGGCATCGTCGCGGCGGTGACGATCAGCAACAAGCGCAGCGTCTCCGGTGCCGTCGAGATCTCGGAGGCCACGAGCAAGACCCCGGTCGCCCAGAGCCCGGAGCGCCTGCACGACTGATCCAGCGACGGCCGAACGGCCCGCCCCGCCTCGTACGAGGTGGAGCGGGCCGTTCGTCGTCCCGGACCTGGCCCGGTGGGGCAGATCCACCGGCCCCCTGGTGCTGCGGAGGCCCCCGCGGGGTGCAGCGCCCGCCCGCGATCCCCTGCCCGAGCGGCAGGCCCACCCGCCTCGGTAGCGTCGCCCCCGTGCCAGCCGAACCGCCGACCCCCAGCCGCCTGCCCGACCCGCAGGAGCTGCTCGCCGACGCGCCCCTCGTCTGGGCGGCCCTGGGGACGGGCGGTTGGTCCGCGACGGCGCTCGATGACCTGCTCGGCCCGACGGCACGCGGGCACCTGGACCGGGACGAGCTCGCCCCGCTCCTGCGGCGCACCGACGGAGGCAGCCCGCTCGAGGTGCTCGCCCGGCTGTTCGTCCTCGGCGTCGAGGTCGACCTCAAGCAGGCGCGGCAGGCCGGCGTGCCGGAGACGTGGCTCGTCCCCGACGGGTTCGGGGTCGCCGCCGCTGTGCGTCTGCAGCCGGTGGTCTCGGGCGGGGTCGAGGTCGTCGTCGCGCACGACCCGCACCGGGCGTCGACCCGGGTCGAGAGCGACCAGGTGCTGGGCGTCGGTGCGGCGAGCACGACCCTGGCGGCCGCGACCCCCCGCGCGCTCGTCGGCCGGACCCTCGACCTGGGCGCCGGGTCCGGCATCCAGTCGCTGCTCGCCGAGGACCACAGCAGCACGGTGGTCGCGACCGACAGCAACCTGCGGGCCACGGGTTACACCCGGCTGTCCGCGGCGCTCAACGCGCGGCAGGTCGACGCCCGTACGGGGGACCTGTTCGACCCGGTGCGCGGCGAGCTGTTCGACCTGGTCGTCAGCAACCCGCCTTTCGTGATCGGCCCGGGGTCGGGCTACACCTACCGCGACGGCGGCCGCAACGGCGACGACCTGTGCCGGGACCTCGTGGCCCGGTTGCCCCGGCACCTGGTCGAGGGCGGTACGGCGGTGCTGCTCGCCAACTGGCTGCACGTCGAGGGCGAGGACGGCGACGATCGGGTCTGCTCCTGGTTCCCACCCGAGGTCGACGGGTGGGTCGTCCAGCGGGAGCTGGCCAGCCCGCAGGACTACATCACGGCGTGGCTGCGCGACAGCGACGAGCGCGAACGCTTCGACCCGATGTACGACGCCTGGCTCGACTGGTTCGCGCTGCGTCGGGTCGAGGCGGTGGCCTTCGGAGTGCTCACCATGCGGCGCAGGCGTGACGGCGGCGGGCAGGTGTGGCTGGACGACGTGCCGCAGCCGGTCGCTCCCGAGTGGGGCGAGCAGGTGCCGGCCTTCTTCGACCGGCAGGAGGCGCTCTCCCGCGGAGTGCTGGGCACGGCCTGGCGGTTGCGCGACGACGTCCGCCTGCACCAGGTGGCCGAGCGGACGGCGGACGGCTGGTACGCCACGAGCCAGGTCCTGCAGCAGGAGCAGGGCCTGCGGTGGTCCGGAGGGGTCGACGCCTACGGAGCCACGCTGCTGGCCGGTTGCGACGGCACCCGCCGGCTGGGCGAGCTGCTGTCGGTGCTCGCCGTCAGCGCCGGGCTGTCCGAGGACGAGGCGGCCGACCAGGTGCTCCCTGTCGTCGAGCGACTGGTGGAGCAGGGGTTCCTCGTCCCCTGAGCGGGGCCGGGGTCACAGCGGGACGCCGCCCAGCTTCGACGTCGGCCCGTCCCCGGGCGCGTCGCGGGAGGACCCGCCGGTCGGTGTGCCGGCGAGGTCGGCGAACAGGACCGGGCCGAGCAGCTCGAGGGTGC
>JAOPWP010000163.1 GCA_025965615.1 Frankiales bacterium | reverse complement strand
CGCAGCTGCGGGCCTCGCTGGCCCACCGGGCGCCGGTGGCCGCCCCCGAGCTGGCGGGTCACGAATGAGCCCGTTGCGAGGCGCCTCGGCGACCGGCCGCTGCCTCGGGGACGTCGCGGCAGCGCTGATCGACGGCGAGCTCAGCCACGCCGGGCGCGAGCGGGCGCATCGCCACCTGGCGCACTGCGCCGGCTGCCGGGCAGAGGTCGACGCGGAGCGTCGCCTCAAGCTCCGCCTGCACGGCCTCGCCGAGGTCCCCGTGGTCGGTGAGCCCCTGGCCGCGCGGCTGCTGGCGGTCGCCTCCGGCGACCCGACGGCGCCCGGGGGAGCCCTGACCGCGTCGTCGCCGGCGACCCGCTCGCCCCGATCGAGGCGCCGGACCTCCTCGGGGCCTCCCGGCGGCAGGCCCCGGAACCGGTCGCACCCGCGCCGTCGCACGCTCGGTGGCGCCGCCTTCGTGGCGCTCGGGCTGACGGCCGCCTTCGCCCTCGGAGGGCCCTCCGAGCCACCGTCCACCGTCGTGGACCCGGGCACCGACGCCTTCGTCACGGAGTACGTCAGCACCAGCAGCGACCTCGCCCCGGCCCGGCGGGCCACCCTGACCACCGGTGTCCACTCCGGGCGGTAGTGGCACCGCAGCACGATCGGCTCCGAGGATGTCCGGACCGGTCCGACACCGCTGCGCCGGAGGCCGGGCGGGGGCCTTCGGGTCATCGAGCGGCAGGGCCGCGCAGCGGGCATGCTGAGTCCTGACGGGGACTTCACACCCCTGGGGCAAGACTGCTTCCAGCGGCGCTGAACGTGCTGCTCGCGAACCACACGGAGGACCCCATGACCGACCCCCGTCACGAGCCAGGCCCGGACCCCGGTCGGACCGGGGCCGGGGCGGACGGTCCGGCCGGCGGGGCGGGCGAGACGAAGGCTCCCTGGTGGTCCCGGCCAGGTGGCCAGTGGGGCGCCCCTCAGCAGCCGCCTGAGCAGCCGGGACCGCAGGCGGGTGCGCAGGGCCAGCCCCGCTACCAGCCGCCCGCCCCTCAGGGCCAGCAGGCCTTCCAGCAGCACCCCCCGGCCCAGCCCCAGCCGCCCTACGGCTACGGCTACGGACAGCCTCAGCAGCCGCCGCAGCCCCCGGCCGCGGACCCGTGGAGCCGCCCCACGACGCAGGCGACCTTCCCGTCCGGTGCTCAGCCGTGGGGCGCCGGCCCCCCCGACACCCTCGGTGCGGCACCGACCCCGGCCAAGCAGGGCCGGCGGGGTGTGGGGACGGCTGCAGCCGTGCTGGCCACGGCGCTGCTCGCCGGCACCGCGGGCGGGGCCGTCGGTGCGCGGTGGCAGGACGGCGGCGGGCTGTTGGACCCCAGTGCCAGCCTGGGCAGCCCCACCAGCTCGGCCTCGGTGGACCGTGCCCCGGAGTCGGTCGCCGGCATCGCCGCGAAGGTCATGCAGAGCACCGTCAGCATCGCCGTGGACGGCGAAGGAGGTCGAGGCACCGGGTCGGGGGTCGTCATCCGCAGCGACGGCTACGTCCTGACCAACAACCACGTGGTGGCGTCCGCTGCCTCGGGCGGCACGATCACCGTCACCTTCGACGGCGCGGAGCAGGAGCTCCCGGCCAAGATCGTCGGGCTCGACCCGGTGACCGACCTGGCCGTCCTCCAGGTGCAGACGGGCGAGCAGATGCCTGCCGCGACCCTCGGCCAGTCCGGCGCGCTGGTCGTGGGCGACCCGGTCATCGCGATCGGCTCCCCCCTGGGACTGTCCGGCACCGTGACCACGGGCATCGTCAGCGCCCTCAACCGGACCGTGAACACCCCCAGCGAGAACGGCCAGAGCAACCCGCTGTTCAACGCCATCCAGACCGACGCGGCCATCAACCCCGGCAACTCCGGGGGGGCCTTGGTCAACGCCCGCGGCGAGGTCGTCGGCATCAACTCCGCCATCGCCACCCTGGGCGGTGGCGGCTCGTTCGGCGGTGAGCAGTCCGGAGGGAGCATCGGCGTGGGCTTCGCCATCCCGATCGACGAGGCGCGCTCCGTGGCGGAGGAGATCATCCGCACCGGCAAGGCCACGCACCCGAGCATCGGCATCTCGGCCAACACCGTGAAGGTCGCCAACAGCGGGCAGGGAAGCAACGCGCGCGAGGGGGCGCTGATCCGCTCGCTCACCCCGGGTGGCGCTGCTGCCGGAGCCGGACTGCAGGTCAACGACCTGATCGTCAAGCTGGACGACGACGAGGTGACCAGCGTGGACGAGCTGATCCTCGCCACCCGCGAGCACAAGGTCGGGGACACCGTGACGGTCACCTACGTCCGCGACGGCCGCACCCAGACCACGCAGGTGGTCTTGAAGGAGCTCCGCCGCAACTGAGAGCGCAGCGGTGGGGGCCCGATGCCTCGCCGTAGTCTGTCGACCTGACGTTCCCGGAGGTGACCGTGTTCGACAGCCTCGGCTGGGCGGAGATCCTCGTGCTGCTCGTGCTGGCGCTGTTCGTCTTCGGTCCAGAGCGCCTGCCGGGCATCGCCGCCGAGGCGGGGAAGTCCCTGCGCAAGGCGCGGCTCTACGTCAAGCGGGTGACCGACGACCTGCAGAGCGAGCTCGGGCCAGAGCTGGGCAACGTCGACCTCGCGTCGCTGCACCCCCGCACGTTCGTGCACAAGCACCTGCTGTCCGACGATGACGACCCGCCCGTGGCGCAGAGCCGGCCCCGGGCAGGTGCCCCGCTGGGTGTCGGCGAGCTCGCGCCCTGGGACCCCGACGCGACCTGATCGGCAGTCGGCCGCTCAGGCGCGACGGGCGGGGCTCAGTCCGAGGCTCATCCCGGCCAGACCGCGAGGCTTGCCGGCCAGCCGGGCGGTGATGTCCAGCAGGGCCCGGCTCGCGGCGGAGTCGGGGTCCGAGAGCACCAGCGGCTGACCGCTGTCGCCGCCCTCGCGCAGCCGTACGTCGATCGGCACCTGTCCGAGCAGCGGAACCTCGGCGCCGAGCCGGGTGCTGAGCGAGCTCGCCACCGCCTGCCCGCCGCCCGAGCCGAACACGTCGATCTTCTCGTCGCAGTGCGGGCACTCGAGGTAGCTCATGTTCTCGACCACCCCGGCGATGCGCTGGTGGGTCTGCAGGGCGATCGAGCCGGCCCGCTCGGCCACCTCCTGCGCGGCCAGCTGGGGCGTGGTCACCACGAGGATCTCGGCGCTGGGCACGAGCTGGGCCACCGAGATGGCGACGTCACCCGTACCGGGCGGCAGGTCCATCAGCAGCACGTCGAGGTCGCCCCAGTAGACGTCGGACAGGAACTGCTGGAGGGCCCGGTGCAGCATCGGCCCGCGCCAGACGACCGGCGTGTTGTCCTTGGTGAACATGCCGATCGAGATGACCTTCACGCCGTGGGACAGCGGCGGCAGGATCATCTCCTCGACCTTGGTCGGGCGGTGCTGGACCCCGAGCATGCGGGGGATCGAGAAGCCGTAGATGTCGGCGTCGAGCACCCCCACGGAGAGCCCCTGCTGCGCCATGGCGACGGCGAGGTTGACCGTGACGCTCGACTTGCCGACGCCGCCCTTGCCCGAGGCCACCGCGAAGACCCGGGTCAGGCTCCCCGGCATGGCGAAGGGGATCTCGCGCACCGGGTTGTCGCCGCGCAGCAGCGTCTGCAGTGCCTGCCGCTGCTCGGTGCTCATCACGTCGAGCTCGACCTCGACCCTGGCGACGCCCGCGACCTTGCTGACCGCGGCGGTCACGTCGCGGGTCAGGGTCTCCTTCATGGGGCATCCGCTGACCGTGAGGTAGATGCCGATGCGTGCCGTGCCGTCAGGGTCCACCGTGGCCGACTTGACCATGCCGATCTCGGTGACCGGTCGGCGGATCTAGGGGTAGATGACGTTCGACAGCGCCGCCGTCAGCTGGTCGGTCGGGGGCAGCCCGGTGCTGGAGGGGGTCGTCAAGGTGGTCCTTCGGAACGGGTCCGGCGAGAGGCCGCGGGACGACCCCATCCTACGTTCGAGCGCCGGGCCCGGCTCAGCCGCGAGCGGCGATGGCCTCGGCGGTGGCCAGCTTGCGGCGGGCGTTGTCGACGTGCAGGTTCTCGATCATGCGGCCGTCGACGGTGACCACGCCCTTGCCCTCGCGCTCGGCCTGCTCGAACGCCTCGATCACCCGCTGGGCGTGCTCCACCTCGGCCTCGTCCGGCGCCCACACCCGGTTGGCGACCTCGACCTGGGTCGGGTGGATCAGCGTCTTGCCGTCGAAGCCCATCTGGGCCCCCTGCCGGCACTCGGCCTCGAAGCCCTCGAGGTCCTTGACGTCGTTGTAGACGCCGTCCAGGACGACCACGCCGGCCTCACGCGCGGCGAGCAGCGCCGTGGCCAGGTGCGGGAGGAGGGGCGCGCGCCCCGGCACGAGGGCGGCCCGCAACTCCTTGGCCAGGTCGTTGGTGCCCATGACGAGCACGCTCACGCGGTCGAACCCGGCGATGTCGCGCACGTCGAGGATCGCGGTCGGCGTCTCGACCATCGCCCAGACGGTGAGCTCGGGCGGGGCCCCGGCGTCGTCGAGCACGGCGACGACCTCGGCGAGGTGGGCGGCGCCGCTGACCTTCGGGACGACCACGGCAGCCGGTCCTGCCGTCGCCGCCGCACGCAGGTCGGCCTCGCCCCACGGGGTGTCGAGGCCGTTGCAGCGGATCGTGAGCTCGCGCCCGCCGTACTCGCCTGAGCGCACGGCGTCGCACGCCTGCGTGCGGGCGAGCTCCTTGGCGTCCGGCGCCACGGCGTCCTCGAGGTCGAAGATGATCGCGTCTGCCGCGATCGTCTTGGCCTTCTCGAGCGCCCGGGCGTTGGACGACGGCATGTAGAGCACGGACCGGCGGGGCACCAGTGAGGAGACGGTCACCGCGTCGGTCACTGCGTCAGGCCGTACGCCTCGGCGAGCTCGGGGTCGCGAGCCGCGAGCTGGGTCGCGAGCTCCAGCACGACCTTGCACTGCTTGAACGACGCGTCGTCCTGCATCTTGCCGTCGAGCATCACCGCTCCGCGCCCGTCCTCGCCCATCACCTCGACGACCTGCCTGGCCCAGGCGACCTCAGCCGGGTCGGGGGAGAACACCCGCTTGGCGATGTCGATCTGGACCGGGTGCAGCGACCAGGTGCCGACGCAGCCGAGCAGGTAGGCGTTGCGGAACTGGTCCTCGCAGGCCACGACGTCCTTGATGTCGCCGAACGGCCCGTAGTAGGGGTAGATCCCGTGCATCGCGCAGGCATCGACCATGCGGGCGACCGTGTAGTGCCAGAGGTCCTGCTGGAAGACCGCCCGGGCGCCGTCCTCGACCCCGTCGCGGGGGTCCTCGCGCACCAGGTAGCCGGGGTGCCCCCCGCCGACGCGGGTGGTCTTCATCCGACGGTTGGCAGCCAGGTCGGCAGGGCCCAGCGAGATCCCCTGCATGCGGGGGGAAGCGCCGCAGATCTCCTCGACCGAGGCCATGCCGCGAGCCGTCTCGAGGATCGCGTGGACCTGGATCGGGCGGGAGATCCCGGCCTTGGCCTCGAGCTGCGCGAGCAGGCGGTCGACGTAGTGGATGTCCTCGGGACCCTCCACCTTGGGCACCATGATGACGTCGATCTTCTCGCCGGCCTCGGTGACGAGCGTCGTGAGGTCGTCGAGGACCCAGGGGCTGCCCAGGTCGTTCACCCGGGTCCAGAGCTGGGCCTGACCGAGGTCGGCCGTGCGGGCGACCTCGACGAGGCCGGCCCGGGCCGCTTCCTTGTTGTCGGCCTGGATCGCGTCCTCGAGGTTGCCCAGCAGGACGTCGACCTTGCGGGCGATGTCTGGGACCTTGGCGACCATCTTGGGGTTCGACGGGTCGAAGAAGTGGATCATCCGGGACGGCCGCCAGGGCACCTCCCTCAGGGGTTCGGGTGCACCGACGGCGAGCGGGCGGAAGAAGTCCTTGGCAGGTCTCACGCCGACAACATAGGGCGGCGTCCCCGCCGGCGGGGACACGGGTCGGGTCCGCCTGGTCACTGCGCGATCCGCCTAGCATGGCCGGGTGACTGTTCGCACCGGGTTGACCGCTTCTGAGCAGGCCGTGTGGCGGACGTTCCTGCGGGCGCACGCGACCATCGTCCGGCGCCTCGAGTCAGAGCTGCTGCAGGAGCACGACCTGCCGCTGGCGTCCTACGACGTCCTGGTGCAGCTGTCCGAGGCCCCGGACCGCCGGTTGCGCATGACCGAGCTGGCCGACCGCGTCCTGCTCTCCCGGTCGGGGCTGACCCGCTTGGTGGACCGCCTCGTCCGCGAGGGGCTCGTGATGCGCGAGGCCTACGCACAGGACGCCCGCGGGACCCTCGCCGTGCTGACCGACGCCGGCCTCGACCGGCTGCGCGACGCGTGGCCCACCCACCTGCGCGGCGTCGTCCAGCACGTGACCGGGCGCCTCACCCAGCGGGAGGCCGTCCGGCTGGGGGCACTGCTCGCCAAGCTCGTCGACGACGACGTACCCGGCGTCGTCCCCTGAGCGAGCTGCCGGGACCCGGGCCGGCGCAGGCAGAGCGTCGTGCCGTCCTGCGCAACGCCGTGGGGATCGGGGCGGCGGTCGGGGCGTACGGCCTGTCCTTCGGAGCGGCGGGCGTCACGGCGGGGCTGTCGACCCTGCAGACGTGCGCGCTGTCGCTGCTGCTGTTCACCGGGGCGTCGCAGTTCGCCCTCGTCGGAGTGCTGGGCGCGGGCGGGGCAGCCGTCGCGGCCGTGGCCGGCGCCCTCCTGCTGGGGACCCGCAACACCCTCTACGCCGTGCGCCTCGGGACGCTGCTCCCCGTGCGCGGCCCCCGCCGGCTGCTCGCCGCACAGCTGACCATCGACGAGACGACGGGCATGGCCACCGCGGCCCCGGAAGGCCTTGCTGGTACGGCGTTCTGGGCGACGGGCGCAAGCGTCTACGTCCTGTGGAACGGCGCGACCCTGCTCGGCGCCCTGGGTGCCGCGCGGCTCGGGGACCCCGGCGCGCTCGGGCTCGACGCCGCGGTGCCCGCCGCGTTCCTGGCACTGCTGGCCCTGCAGGTGCGCGCGCGCTCCACGCTCGCCGTCGCCCTCAGCGGCGCACTGATCGCGGCCCTCGCGATCCCGTTCACGCCTGCGGGCGTACCGGTGCTGCTGGCGGCGCTCGCCGTGGTGCCCCTGATCCTGCGCAGGCGGCGGGAGACGTGATGGACCTGAGCCCGTCGGGCGCCTGGTTGGTGATCGTCGTGGCGTCCTTGGGCTGCTACGCCCTCAAGCTCGCCGGGTGGGCTGTCCCGGCCCGCTGGCTGGAAGGCGAGCGGCTCCAGCGCGCCGCGGTGCTGCTGCCGATCCCGCTGCTCGCGGCGCTGGTCGTCGTGCAGGCCTTCGCCGGTGACCGGGCGCTCGTGCTCGACGCCCGGGCCGGCGGGCTGGCGGTCGCGGTCGTGCTCGTCCTGCTGCGAGCGCCGTTCCTGGTGGTCGTGCTGGCAGCCGCAGCCGCAGCAGCCGTCCTGCGCGCGGTCTGACCTGCAGCCTCAGCTGTCTGGGTCCCCGCTCACGAACGGCTCGTTCAGCCCCTTGCCGCCGGCCTGCTGCTCCTCGACCCGGGCGCGCGCCCGCCGCTTCTTGCGCTCGGCCCGCCGCTCGCGGTCCTCGCGCTTGCGGGCGGCCTCGGCGTCGTGCTGCACCTGCTCGGCGCCGAGGTCTGCCGAGCGGGCCCGGGCCACGACCTCCTCGGTCACCTCGCGGAGCTGGTCGCGCAGGAAGTCACGGGTAGCGACCTCGCCGAGGGTCTGGCGCAACCCGGCCACCTCGCGGGTGAGGTACTCGACGTCGGCCTGGAGCCGCTCGTTCTGCGCCCGGTCCTCGTCGCTCGCCACCCGGTCGCGGTCCACCTGCCGGTTCTGCGCGAGCAGGATGAGCGGAGCGGCGTACGACGCCTGCAGCGACAGGATCAGCGTCAGCAGGGTGAAGTTGGTCGCGCGGGGGTCGAAGCGCAGCGCGTCGGGAGCGACGCTGTTCCAGATCAGCCACACGATCACCAGGGCGGTCAGGTAGACGAGGAAGCGGGCCGTCCCGAGGAAGCGCGCGATCTGCTCCGAGACCCGGCCGAAGGCGTCGGGGTCGTAGTGCGGCCGCAGGCTGCGCCTCTGCTCCACCGGCGTGTCCAGCCGCACCCGCCGGGCGGGGCGCTCAGCCACGACGCGCTCTGGCGTCGCGCCAGCCCTGCGGCAGGACGTGGTCCAGCACGTCGTCGACGGTCACCGCGCCGAGCAGGCGCTGCTCGGAGTCGACGATCGGGACCGCCACCAGGTTGTAGGACGCGAGGTGCCGGGTCAGGTCGTGAAGCGGGCAGTCCGGCGGGAGCGGGTCGATGTCGGTCTCGACCACCGCGGAGATCAGCGCGGAGGGCGGCTCCCGGAGCAGTCGCTGGAAGTGGGCGGTCCCCAGGTAGCGACCGGTCGGCGTCTCGTAGGGCGGTCGGACGACGTAGACCTGCGCGGCGAGCGCGGGCGACAGGTCGGCGTTGCGGATGCGGGCCAGCGCCTCCGCCACCGTGGCATTGGGCGGGAGGATGACCGGCTCGGGGGTCATCAGCCCGCCGGCCGTGTCGTCGCTGTAGGCGAGCAGGCTCCGGACCGGGCCGGCCTCGTCGGGCTCCATCAGCTCGAGCAGCCGCTCGGCCTCCTCGGTCGGGAGCTCCCCGAGCAGGTCGGCGGCGTCGTCAGGGGCCATCGCCTCCAGCACGTCTGCCGCTCGCTCGTCCTCGAGACCGCTGAGCAGCTCGACCTGTTCGTCCTCGTCCATCTCCTCGAGCACGTCGGCGAGCCGCTCGTCGTCGAGGGCGGCAGCGATCTCGGCCCGGCGCTTGCCGGACAGGTCGTGCATCACCCCGGCGAGGTCGGCCGGCCGCAGCTTCTCGAACACGGCCAGGAGGTTGGCGGCCCCCTGCCCGTCCTCGGGGAGGGAGAAGCCGCTGACCTCGTCCCACTCCACCTGGAGGACCTCGCCGCGTCGGCGGCCCCGCAGCCCCGAGCCCTCCTTGCGGGCAGCGACCCTCGTCATCAGCCAGTCGCCCGTGCGGGTGCGCTCCATGGCCATGTCGACGACGGTGACCTGCTCGCCCGTGGCCAGCAGCGTGACGTGCCGGTCCAGCAGCTCGGACAGGACGAGGGTCTCGCCCGCGCGCTTGTCGAAGCGACGCAGGCTCACCGTGCCGGTGGTCAGCACCACGGCCTCCGGGTCGATGCTGGTGACCCGGCCGATCGGGACGAAGATGCGCCGACGGGCCTGGATCTCGACCGCGAGGCCGAGGACCCGGGGCGCGTCCTTGCCGATCCGCAGCGCCACGACCACGTCCCGGACCCGGCCGACCTGGTCGCCGTTGGGGTCGAAGACGGGCAGCCCGGCAACGCGTGCGACGTACGCCCGCGTCGTGGTGCTCACTCGGCGGAGGCTACCGCCGGGGGGTGGCCCGCCCCGTGCGCCACGTGGTGCACGATGCGTGCCTGACCGCGCCACCCCGTCTGCAAGGAGCACCCGTGCCGATCCTCGACCGCTTCCGCCTCGACGACCAGGTCGTCGTCGTGACCGGCGCCTCCTCAGGGCTGGGCGTGGCCTTCGCCCAGGCCTTCGCCGAGGCGGGCGCCGACGTCGTCCTGGGTGCCCGGCGGGTGGACCGGCTGCCCGAGACCGGTCGGCTGGTGGAGCAGGCCGGGCGCCGCTACGCGCACCTGCAGACCGACGTGACGGTCCCGGAGCAGTGCGAGGCGCTGGTGGCCAAGGCCGTCGAGACGTTCGGACGGGTCGACGTGCTGGTCAACAACGCCGGGCTCGGCTGGGCCAAGCCGGCGTCGCGGGAGACCCCGGAGGAGTTCCTGCGCGTCGTCGACGTGAACCTCAACGGCGCCTACTGGATGGCTCAGGCCTTCGGGCGGGCCGCCCGCGACGGCGGCTCGATCATCAACATCAGCAGCGTCCTCGGCCTGCACCCGGGCATGCTGCCGCAAGCGGCCTACGCGGCCTCCAAGGCGGGCCTGATCGGCCTGACCCGCGACCTCGCCGCCCAGTGGACCGGGCGCAAGGGCATCCGGGTGAACGCCCTCGCGCCGGGCTACTTCCCCACCGAGATGACCGACGAGATGGACCCCGGCGAGGCCGAGATGGTCAAGGCGATGACCCCGGCCGGTCGGCTCGGCGACCCCATGGAGCTGGCCTCGGTCGCGGTGTTCCTCGCCAGCGCCGCCGCGTCGTACGTCACGGGGATCACCGTGCCGGTCGACGGCGGAATGACGATGCCCTGACCGGCCCGTCGGGAGAGCCCGACGACCTCCAGCACCTCGAGTACGAGGTCGTCGACGTCTTCACCGACACGGCCTTCTCGGGCAACCCCCTGGCCGTGGTGCTCGGGGCCGACAGCCTGGGCACGGCGGCCCTCCAGGCCCTGGCTCGCGAGTTCCACCTGTCGGAGACGGCGTTCCCGATGGCGCCCGACGTTCCAGGTGCCGACTACCGGCTGCGCATCTTCACCCCCGAGGTCGAGCTCCCGTTCGCCGGTCACCCCTCGGTCGGCGCTGCCTGGGTCCTGGCCCGTCGCGGCACCATCGCCCCCGGTCGGGTGGTCCAGTCGTGCGGCGCAGGGTCGCTGCCGCTCGACGTCCAGGCCGGCGGCGGCCCGGTCACCCTGACGGGTGGGACCCCCTCCTGCGGCCGGGAACGCGACCCGGCTCCGCTGCTGGCGGGCGTCGGGCTCCGCGGAGCCGACCTGGCCGGCCCGGTGCGGGACGCGTCCTGCGGGCTCGGGTTCACGGTCCTGCCGGTGGTCCCGGGTGCGCTCGAGCGGTTGCAGGTCGACCTCGCCGCGCTGCGCCGGCTCGATCTCGGCGACGGCGGCACCTTCGGCGGCCTGAACGTCGTCACCTGGGACGGCCTCGCGCGCAGCCGGGTCTTCGCCTTCGAGGCCGGCGTGGCCGAGGACCCGGCGACCGGGTCGGCGGCTCTGGCTCTCGGCGCCTACCTCGTCGCCTGCGGCCTGCTGGCGCCCGAGGGCGAGACGGCCTACGACGTGGTCCAGGGCGTCGAGATGGGCCGGCCGTCGCGGCTGTCCTGCGTGGTGACGGCAGAGGACGGCGCGGCGATCGCGTGCCGGGTCAGCGGGTCGGTCGTGCCGGTGGCACGCGGCCGGATCCGCCGGCCCTAGCGTCCGGACCACGGGCCGCGGGCCCGGTCGAGCGCGCACACCTGCACACAACCGGCCAGGAGGCCTGCCGGGTCCGTGCGACGACACGCTGAGTCCGCCGGTCCTGCAGGAGCAGTTGTGTGCAGATGTGCGCGCTGAGGGGTCAGGCCGGGGTCAGCTGGAGCACGGTGCTCGAGGCCGCCCAGCGCTCCGGAAGTCCCGTCGCGGAGGCTGCGTTGAGCCGCTGCGCAGCCAGGAGCGGGGTGACCGCGGCCCACAGCTCGGACCCGGGTCGTACCCGCTGGACGACGGCCGGCCAGTCGACGGCCCGGGCGCGCGCCGCGGACCGCACGGTGACGACTGCCGTGTCCCCGAGCGGTGGCAGGGCCTGCTCCTGCCCGCCGCAGACGACGTAGGCGGCGCCGTCGTGCCAGACGTGCCAGACGAGGGTGGGAGGCACGGGAGGCGTCGCCGAGGGCGAGGCGAGCCACACGACCCCGGCCCGCTTGGTCGCCTCCGCGACGAGCGTCGGCGAGGGCGTGGTCACGCCGATCATGCTGGCACGAAGGAGTGCGGGCAGAATGCTCCGGTGACGACTCCGGCCAAGCAGCGCAGCGAGCTGCCCGCGGTCGGCAGGCCCTCCGGCGGCGACGCGGTCCTGCTCACGATCGCCCTGGTCATGGTGAGCACCTCGGGTCCGCTCATCGCTGCCATGACGGTCCCGGCCCTCGCGATCTCGTTCTGGCGCAACGCCCTGGCGGCCGGGGTGCTCGTGCCCTACGCCCTGTTGCGGTGCCGCGAGGAGCTGCGCGGCCTCGACCAGAGGGAACGGCGGCTGACGCTGCTCGCCGGCACCTTCCTGGCGCTGCACTTCGCCTTCTGGATCCCCTCGCTGTCGTTCACCAGCGTCGCCAGCGCGACCGCCCTGGTCGCCACCCAGCCGGTCTGGGCAGCCCTGATCTCCGGGGTGCGCGGCTCTCCCGTCGGGCGCAGGGTGTGGGTCGGGATCGGCGTGGCCATGGGCGGGGCGCTGCTGCTGACGGGCGTCGACCTCGCGGTCTCGGGGAGGGCGCTGCTCGGAGACGTGCTCGCCGTGGTGGGCGGGGCGTTCGCCGCGGCCTACATGGTGGCCGGCAGCGAGGTGCGGCGCAGCGTTTCCACGACGACCTACACGGCGCTGTGCTACTCCGTCACCGCCCTGCTGCTGCTCGTCGTCTGCCTCGTCGGACGCCAGTCCCTCGGCGGCTACGACGGTTCGGACTGGCTGAAGCTGCTCGCGCTCACCGCCGGCGCGCAGCTGCTGGGGCACTCGCTGTTCAACGCGGTGCTGAAGACGACCAGCCCGACCGTGGTGAGCATGTCGATCCTGCTCGAGATCCCCGGGGCGGCGCTGATCGCGGCGGTCTTCCTCGACCAGACCCCTCCGCTGCTGGCCGTGCCTGCGGCGCTCCTGCTCATCACCGGCCTCGCCATCGTGATCCGGGCCGGGAGCCGTACGACCGCGCCCTCGGTCCCGGTCGAGTGAACCGAACGGCCCCGCGAGGCCCGGCCGGGGTCCCTGCGGGACAGTGTCGCCACCTCCCCGTCTCCAGAAGGCGCCCGTGACCGCCACGACCACTCCGCTCCAGGACGTCCGCAGCCGCGGCCCGGTCCGCGGTCGTCTCCTGCTGCTCGGACCTGCCTTCGTCGCGGCGATCGCCTACGTCGACCCGGGCAACTTCGCCACGAACTTCTCTGCGGGCGCGCAGTTCGGCTACCTGCTGGTCTGGGTGATCGTCGTCGCGAACCTCATGGCGATGCTCATCCAGTCGCTGTCGGCGAAGGCCGGGCTCGCGACGGGCAAGAACCTGGCCGAGCTGTGCCGCGAGCAGTTCCCGCGGCCGGTCTCCCGGGGGCTCTGGGTGCAGGCCGAGTTCGTGGCGATGGCGACCGACCTCGCAGAGATCGTCGGTGGGGCGCTGGCCCTGAACCTCCTGTTCGGCATCCCCCTGCTGCCGGGCGGCCTGATCACGGCTGCGGTCGCCTTCGCGCTGCTCGGCCTGCAGGGCAGGGGCTACCGGCCCTTCGAGCTGGCGATCGGCGGGCTGCTCGCCGTCATCGCCCTCGGCTTCCTCTACAGCACCCTGCGGGCCGGCGTGGACGGCGGCGGTCTCGCCCGCGGGCTGATCCCGGGCTTCGACGGGACCGACAGCGTGCTGCTCGCGACCGGGATGCTGGGGGCAACGGTCATGCCGCACGTCATCTACCTGCACAGCGCCCTCACCCAGGACCGCATCCCGGCCGAGGACGCCGGGGAGGCACGGTCGCTCCTGCGCTCCCAGCGGCTCGACGTCGTCCTCGCCATGGGCCTCGCCGGGGTGGTGAACGCCTCGATGCTGATCGTCGCGGCGCGGTTGCTGCGGGGCGAGCCGGACGTGGACAGCCTCGAGGGCGTGCACGCTGCCCTGGACCGGATCGCCGGTGCACCCGTCGCCCTCGCGTTCGCCGTCGCGCTGCTCGCTGCCGGCTTCGCGTCCAGCGGCGTCGGGACGTACGCCGGCCAGGTCGTCATGCAGGGCTTCCTGCAGCGGCGGATCCCCCTGTTCGTCCGCCGGGCGGTCACGCTCGCGCCCGCGCTGGTCGTGCTTGCCAGCGGCTTCGACCCGACCCGGGCCCTGGTCCTCAGCCAGGTGGTGCTGTCGTTCGGCATCCCGGTCGCCCTCGTGCCGCTCGTCCTGCTGACGCGTCGGGTCGACGTCATGGGCGCCCTCGTCAACCGGGGACTGACGACGGCGGCGGCCTCGGCGGCGGCCGTCGTGATCATCGCGCTGAACGCCTTCCTGCTCTACGGCACGTTCACCTGAGCTGGGCGTGCTAGGCCTGTCCCATGACCCCTGACCTCCGGTTCTGGTTCGACCCCGTCTGCCCCTTCGCCTGGCTGACCAGCAAGTGGGTCCGCCAGGTCGCCGCCCAGCGCGACTACGAGGTCGAGTGGCGCTTCATCTCGTTGCGCCTGCTCAACAAGGACGTCGACTACGACGCGCACTTCCCGGCTGGCTACGACGCCGGGCACACGGCCGGACTGCAGCTGCTGCGGGTGGCTGCGAGCGTCCGGGCAGGGCACGGGCCGGGAGCGGTCGCCGCGCTCTACGAGGCGTACGGGCAGCAGGTCTTCGAGGTCGGTCCGCAGGCGCCCCCCGTGCCGGAGCGGATCGAGGCGCTGGTCGAGGCGGCCCTGACGGCGGCCTCCCTGCCCGCTGTGACCGGCACGGCGCTCGGGGACACCAGCTGGGACGCCCAGATCCAGGAGGAGACCGACGAGGCGCTCGCCCTGACCGGCAAGGACGTGGGCACGCCGATCCTGCAGTTCCGCCCGCCGACGGGCGTCGCGTTCTTCGGGCCGGTCATCAGCCGCCTGCCCAGCGACGAGCAGGCGCTCGAGCTGTGGGACCACGTGGTCGGCCTGGCCGGCTTCCCGGGCTTCGCCGAGCTCAAGCGCAGCCTGCGCGAGCGCCCCCAGCTGCCGTCGTTCGGCGTCCCCGCTGGTGCTGCGGGGATCACCGAGGACTGGCACGGTGGCAGCCGTCGTACGAAGGAGGAGCGCGGATGAGGGCCACGACCGTCCTGGCTGAGGACCTCGGCTTCCCGGAGGGCCCGCGGTGGCACCAGGGTCGGCTGTGGTTCTCCGACTTCCACGACCAGAGGGTCCGCGCGCTCTCGCCCGACGGAGCGATCGAGACGGTGCTGCAGCTCGCCGAGAGCCCGTCCGGGCTCGGCTGGTCGCCGGAGGGCGACCTGCTGGTCGTGGCGATGGAGCGCAGGGCGGTCCTGCGGGTACGGGACGGCGAGCCCGAGGTCTTCGCCGACGTGGCCGGTCTGACGAGCGTCCGGGCCAACGACATGGTCGTCGACGCCGGTGGCGGGGCCTACGTGAGCAGCTTCGGCTTCGACCTGTTCACCGGCGCCACGCCTGAGCCGACCGTGCTCGTCCGTGTCGAGCCGGACGGCACGACCCGGGTGGCGGCGCCAGACGTGCACTTCCCCAACGGCATGGTGCTGAGCGACGACGGGCGCACCCTGGTCGTGGCCGAGACCTACGCGGCCCGGTTGACCGCGTTCGACGTCGCAGAGGACGGCTCGCTGTCGGGGCGGCGGGTCTTCGCCGAGCTCCCGGAGGTCGCCCCGGACGGGATCTGCCTCGACGCGGAGGGACAGGTCTGGGTCGCGACGGCCCGGACCCCGGAGGTGCTGCGGGTGCGCGAGGGCGGTGAGGTCACGGACCGCGTGGCCGTCGGGTCGGGCTCGCTGTCGTACGCCTGCATGCTGGGCGGCGAGGACGGGCGCACCCTGTTCGTCTGCACGGCACCCAGCTGGAAGCCGGGTCCGCGTGAGGGCCGCATCGAGGTCGTCCAGGTCGACGTCGGGCGCGCCGGCCGGCCGTGAGCCCGCGTCGTGACCGTTCTCACCCGGTCCGGCTGGCCCTGGTCGCGGGGACGGTGGGAGACTTCCCGCACATCCCCCGCTGCCGCGCAGGCGCTGGGCAGTGACGACGAGGAGCTCGAGCACATGGGACGCCTGGCAGCCACGGAGGGCCTCACCGAGGTCCAGAACGAGATCCTCGACACCGTCCGCGGTTTCGTCGAGAAGGAGATCATCCCCTACGCGACGGACCTCGAGCACAAGGACGAGTTCCCCGAGGCCATCGTCGACGGCATGAAGGAGATGGGCCTGTTCGGGCTCATGATCCCGGAGGAGTACGGCGGCCTCGGCGAGTCGCTGCTCACGTACGCCCTCGTCGTGGAGCAGATCGCCCGCGGCTGGATGAGCGTCTCCGGCGTCATCAACACGCACTTCATCGTCGCCTACATGCTCATGCACCACGGCACCGAGGAGCAGAAGGCGAACTACCTGCCCCGGATGGCGGCCG